>NZ_JBHVPG010000068.1:0-37445 GCF_042887545.1 Streptomyces sp. NPDC057939 | reverse complement strand
CCGGCGGCCGGCCGCGCGGGCGCGGGCGTGGGCGCCGGCGCCGGCGCCTGCGCCTGCGCCTGCGCCTGCGCCGCCGCCTGCGCGAGGACGCGCCGCAGCGGGAAGGACCGGCCCCGTCCGTCCCGGGCGTCCTCGGCCCCGACGGTGTGCCGGACGAGCGTCCCACCGGGCCGCAGCACCCCGCAGCTCTGCGGTCCCAGGTCGCGGGGCAGCGGAACCACCCCCAGCGGCGGCAGCGGCCCGCCCCCGACGAGGGGCCCCACGGAGGCCCGCCGCGGGGGACCCTGGGCGGTGCCCGCGCGGTGGCGGGGCCGGGTGTCACGACCGCCGCACAGCGCCGGGTGGAAGGCCCCGCAGGGCTCCGGCTCCGCGTTCACGGTCGCCGGGCGGATCCGCAGCGGCCAGGGACGGCCGCAGTCGAGGGCCGCCACGGTGCCCCCGGGCGCGATCCGGAGCAGCGGCGCCGTGACGAACTCCTCCGCCGCGGGCGGATCCGGTTCGGCCGGGCAGGACGCGGAAGGAGCGGAGGGATCGGAGCGGGCCCGGTCGCGCACGGGCGGACCCGGCGCGCGTTCCATGCGGCGCAGAAGCCCGCCAGGCGCGGGTTCCTCGTACGCTGCCTCCCGGAAGGATCCGAGCACCGCGGCGGCCGCCCCGAGCGCGGGCGGCCCGTGCCCCCGTACGTCACCGATCACGACGCGGACGCCGTAGGGCGTCGGCACCGCCCCGTACAGGTCCCCGCCGACCGCCGCGCCCCGACCGGCCGACCGCTGCGCGGCGGCGGGCGCCAACCCGTCCACCCGGCTCGGCAGCGGGCGCAGCAGCACCCGTTGGGCGGCTCCGGCGGTCTCCCGGGAGCGGCGGAGCCGGGAGAGCAGCCCGCGCCGCACGTGCAGGGCGCAGCCCGCGGCCAGCAGCAGGAAGGCGGCGCACGTCGCGAGGCTCGCCGGCAACGACCCCGGGGAGGTCGGCTCCCAGGACTCCGCGACACCGGCCCCGGCCGTGACTCCCGCCCGGCCCGCCAGGGGCGTCCGCCCGCGCGTGATCATCCGTTGGTCGCTCCCCTCCGGCACGACGACCGGAACGATTGTGTCGACCTCCAGACGTACCGGACACGGACCCCCGGGCTTCTCACCCGATCGAGTGAGGTGGGGTTTCGCACCCCCGAAATGGCGTGAGGGGCGCGCCCGGTGCTCCGGACACGCCCCTCACGACCTGCTCCTTCCTACGTCGGCGCGATCACGCGCCGCGCAGCACCGCTCCGGTCCGCTCCGTCGCCAGCGCCACCGCCGCGTCGCGGGCGGCCGTGGACTCCTCGGCCGTCAGCGTGCGGTCGGTCGCACGGAAGCGCAGCGCGTAGGCCAGGGACTTCTTGCCCTCGCCCACCTGCTCACCGGTGAACACGTCGAACAGCCGCAGGGACTCCAGGAGTTCACCCGCTCCCTTGCGCAGCGCCGCCTCCACGGAGGCGGCGGGCACGGACGCGTCGACGATCAGCGCGACGTCCTGGGTCGCCACCGGGAAGGTGGAGATCCGGGGCGCCCGCAGGGCCTCGCCGCCGGCCGCCGCGAGGCGGTCGAGGTCGAGCTCCATCGCGCTGGTGCGGGCCGGCAGACCCATCGCCTTGACGACGCGGGGGTGCAGCTCACCGGCGTGGCCGATGACCGTCTCCACCCCGTCGAGGGTGACCACGAGCTCGGCGCACCGACCGGGGTGCCACGGGCCGTACTGCCCCTGACGGACGACCAGTTCGGTGCCCGCCTCGACGGCCAGCGCGCGGGCGGCCTGGACCGCGTCCGCCCAGTCGGCCGGACGGCCCTTGCCCCACCAGCCGGCCTGCTCGCGGCCACCGGCCAGCACGACCGCGGCGTACCGCGGCTGTGCGGGCAGGGCCGCGTTCAGGGTCTCGATCTCCTCGTCGGTGGGACGCCGGTCGACGGGCAGCCGTACGGCGACACCCGGCCGCGCGGCGGCCCGGAAGACCGAGCCGGTCTCGAAGAGCGCGAGGTCGTGGCTGCCGCGGCTGTCGTTGCGGCGCAGCGCCCCGAGCAGACCCGGCAGCAGCGTGGTGCGCAGCGCCGGCTCCTCGTCGGAGATCGGGTTGACCAGCTTGACGACCTGACGGGTGGCGTCGTGCGCCGGGAGCTGGAGCTGGTCGAAGACCTGCTCCCCGATGAACGGGTAGCTCAGCGCCTCGACGTAGCCGGAGCCGGCCAGCGCGCGGCCGACCCGGCGGTGCAGCTGCTGCCGGGCGGTCAGACCGCGACCGGAGGGCACCTGCGGGAGGGTGGACGGGAGGTTCCCGTAGCCCTCCAGGCGGATGACCTCCTCGGCGAGGTCGTTGGGCTCGGTGAGGTCGGGGCGCCACGAGGGGACGGTCACGACGAGCTCGTCCTGGCCGTAGACGTCGCAGCCGATCTCCTGGAGGCGACGGACGACGGTCTCGCGGCCGTAGTCCATGCCCGCCACGCGGTCGGGGTGGTCGGCGCTCATCGCGACGGTGCGCGGGGCGCCCGGGGCGGTGAGCTCGGTGACCCCGGCCTCGGCGGTGCCGCCCGCGAGCAGCACGAGCAGGTCGACGGTCCGCTGGGCGGCCGCGGCGGCGGCCTGCGGGTCGACGCCCCGCTCGAACCGCTTGGAGGCCTCGGAGGAGAGCTTCATGCGGCGGGCGGTGCGCGAGATCGCGATGGAGTCGAAGTGCGCGGCCTCGATGACGACGTCCGTGGTCCCCGTGACCTGCCCGGTCTCGGGGTCGGTGACGGAGTCAGCGATCTCGGTGTTGGCGCCGCCCATGACACCGGCGAGCCCGATCGGGCCGCTGTTGTCGGTGATCACCAGGTCCTCGGCGTCGAGGGTGCGCTTGACGCCATCGAGGGTGGTGAACTTCTCGCCCTGCTCCGCGCGGCGGACGCCGATCGCCCCGTCGAGACGGGAGCGGTCGTAGGCGTGCAGCGGCTGGCCGAGCTCCAGCATCACGTAGTTGGTGACGTCGACGGCCAGCGAGATCGGGCGCATGCCCGCCTTCTGGAGGCGGCGCGTGAGCCAGATCGGGGACCGGGCCTCGGGGTCGAGTCCGGTCACCGTGCGGGCGGTGAAGCGGTCGCAGCCGGCCGGGTCGTCGATCTTGACCAGGTAGCCGTAGGAGTTGGGCGCCGGGACGTCGAGCAGCGCCGGGTCGCGCAGCGGCAGGCCGTAGGCGGTGGCGGCCTCGCGGGCCACACCGCGCATCGACATGCAGTAGCCGCGGTCCGGGGTGATGTCGATGTCGAGGACCTCGTCGACGAGCTGGAGCAGCTCGATCGCGTCGGTGCCGACCTCGTACTCGGGCGGCAGCACGATGATGCCGTGCGTGCCGTCGTCGCCCATGCCGAGCTCGTCGCCGGAGCAGATCATGCCGTGCGAGGTCTTGCCGTAGGTCTTGCGCGAGGCGATCGCGAAGTCCCCGGGCAGGACGGCGCCGGGCAGGACCACGACGACCTTGTCGCCGACGGCGAAGTTCCGGGCGCCGCAGACGATCTCCTGCGGTTCACCGGTTCCGTTGGCCGAGCCGACGTCGACGGTGCAGAAGCGGATGGGCTTGCGGAAGCCGTCGAGCTCCTCGATGGTCAGCACCTTGCCGACGACGAGGGGGCCCTTGAGGCCGCCGCCGAGCTGCTCGACGGTCTCGACCTCAAGGCCCGCGTCGACGAGCTTGGCGGCCACGTCGCGGCCGGTTTCACCTGCGGGGAGGTCGACGTACTCCCGCAGCCAGGAAAGCGGGACGCGCATCAGATCTCACTCCCGAACGGCCGGGTGAAGCGTACGTCACCCTCGACCATGTCTCGCATGTCTTCAACGTTGTGACGGAACATCAGCATCCGTTCGATGCCGAAGCCGAAGGCGAACCCGCTGTACTTCTCCGGGTCCACGCCGCAGGCGGTCAGCACCTTGGGGTTGACCATTCCGCAGCCGCCGAGCTCGATCCAGCCCTCGCTGGAGCAGGTGCGGCAGGGGCGGTCGGGGTTGCCCACCGACTCGCCGCGGCACACGTAGCACTGCATGTCCATCTCGGCGGACGGCTCGGTGAAGGGGAAGAAGTGCGGGCGCAGGCGCGTGGTGGTGCCCTCGCCGAACAGCTCCTGGACCATGTGGTCCATGGTGCCCTTGAGGTCCGCCATGGTCAGGCCCTCGTCGACGGCGAGCAGCTCGACCTGGTGGAAGACCGGGGTGTGCGTCGCGTCGAGCTCGTCGGTCCGGTACACGCGGCCGGGGCAGACGATGTAGACGGGGGGCTTGCGCTCCAGCAGCGAGCGCGCCTGCACCGGGGAGGTGTGGGTGCGCAGCACGACGCCCGACTCGTCGCCCTCGGTGCCTTCCGGCCCCCGGACGAAGAAGGTGTCCTGCATCTGGCGCGCCGGGTGGTCGGGCGTGAAGTTGAGGGCGTCGAAGTTGAACCACTCCGCCTCGACCTCGGGGCCCTCGGCGACCTCGTAGCCCATGCCCACGAAGATGTCCGCGATGCGGTCCATCAGCGTGGTCAGGGGGTGGCGGGCGCCGGCGGGGACCCGGTCGTAGGGCAGCGTGACGTCCACCGCCTCCTCGACCAGCACCCGCTCGTCGCGCTCGGCCTCCAGCTCCACCGTGCGGGCCCCGAAGGCCTTGTTCACGGCGCCACGGGCCTGACCGACGCGCTTGCCCGCCTCGGCCTTGGCCTGGGGCGGCAGGGCGCCGATCTCGCGGTTGGCGAGCGCCAGGGGCGAGCGGTCGCCCATGTGCGCGGTCTTCGCCTCGCGGAGCTCGTCGAGGTCGCCGGCGGACGCGAAGGCGGCGAGCGCCTCGTCCCGCATGCGCTCGATCTCTTCCGGTTTCAGTGCCTCGACCTCGACAGGGTCGTACGACTTGTTCGGTGCCGACATCTCTTCCCGTACTTCCGATGGCTGGCTGGTGGTCCCCGCACGACTCGATCGAAACGTCTCGCCGCGATCGGCACGTGGACACAAAGGTGCCAAAGGACGAGTCTAAAGGTCGCCGGGGGTGTGGGGCGCCCGTGGGCCGCCTGGCGAGATCCCGCGCGGGTTACTGCGTGAGATAGGCCGGTGCGGCGACGGGCAGGATAAATCGGAACCGGGCGCCGCCGCCGGGTCCCCGGCCGACGGTGATGGTGCCGCCGTGGGCCTCCACGATGCCCTTGACGATGTACAGGCCCAGGCCGGTGCCGCCGCGCTTGCTCCCCCGCCAGAAACGGGTGAACACGCGGCCCATCGACTCCTCGGGGATCCCGGGGCCTTCGTCGGTCACGGTGACGGCGGTTCCCTTCTCGTGCGGCGATACGTCGATGGTGACCGTTCCATCACCGTGGCGCACCGCATTTTCGAGCAGGTTGCCGAGGATCTGGTCGATCTTGTCGGGATCGGCCCACAGGTCGGGCAGGGGCCGGCAGACCCGGACGAGGAACCGCTCGGGAGCCTGACCGTTCGCGGTGAGGGCCTGGACGTGCCGGCCCACGGCGGCGGCGAGGTCCACCGGCTGCCGGCGGACCTCCAGGCGGCCGGAGTCGATGCGGGAGATGTCGAGGAGCTCGGCGATCAGCCGCGTGACGCGGTTGGCGTCGGCGTCGACGGTCTCCAGCATGAGCCGCTTCTGGTCGTCGGTGAACCGCTCCCACTTGGCGAGCAGCGTCGCGGTGAACCCCTTCACGGAGGTCAGCGGCGAGCGCAGTTCGTGGGCGACGGTGGCGATCAGCTCGGCGTGGCTGCGTTCGGTGCGGCGGCGGGCCTCGGTGCCGCGCAGGGTGACCACGAGGCGGCTCACCGGGCCGGTGGGGTGGGTGCGCACGTACCGGGCGGACACCAGCACCTCGCGGCCGCCGGGCAGCAGGAGGTTGCGCTCGGGCTGTCCGCGCCGGGTGGCGAGGCCTCCGTAGGGGTCGGTCAGGGCCCACCATCGGCGGCCTTCGAGGTCCTCCAGGGGCAGCGCGCGGTCGATGCGGCTGCCGAGGGCCTGGCGGGGGTCGGTGGCGGTCATCCGGCCGGCGGCCCGGTTGAAGCAGACGACCCGGCCCGTGTGGTCGGCGACGACGAGCCCGTCGGGCAGGTCGTCGGGGTCGAGGGCGAAACCCGTGCCGGCGCCGGGGGCGCCCGCCTGGTGCGGTACGCCGGGCAGGCCCTCGGGGACGGCGGCGGTCGGGCCGTGCGCCCCGGGGGCGTCCCCGGGCCGCTGCCCGGCCCCGGCCGCGGCTCCCGGCAGGCTGTTCGTACCGACGGTCATGTCCCCGTACCCCACATCTCCGAGTACCGCAGTGGGCCCCCGGGCCGTCACATTACTAGCTGGGGGTCACGGAGCGGCACCCTCCGGGCGCCCGCTGTGCTCGCGCGGACGCGTAGAGACACACGGCGGCGGCCGTCGCGAGGTTCAGGCTCTCCGCCTTGCCGTGGATCGGTACCCGCACGACGGCGTCCGCAAGCGCGCGGGTCTCCTCGGGCAGGCCCCAGGCCTCGTTGCCGAAGACCCAGGCGGAGGGGCCGCCCATGGTGCCGGCGTCCAGTTCGGCGTCGAGGTCGTCCTCGCCGGCCCCGTCGGCCGCGAGGATCCGCACTCCGGCCGCCCGCAGCCCGTCCACGGCCTGGTCGACGGGTACGCCGACCGCCACCGGGAGGTGGAAGAGGGAACCGACGGAGGCCCGTACGGACTTGGGGTTGTACAGGTCCACGGAGGCGTCGGTGAGGACCACCGCGTCGGCGCCGGCGGCGTCGGCGCAGCGCAGGACGGTACCGGCGTTGCCGGGGTCACGGACGTGCGCGAGGACGGCCACCAGCTTGGGCCCGGCCTTGAGGATCTCCTCGAAGGGCGAGTCGAGGAAGTGGCAGACGCCGACGAGGCCCTGCGGGGTGACGGTCTGGGACACCTCGGCGAGGACCTCGTCGGAGGCGTGGTGCACGCGGGCCCCGGAGAGCAGCGCGGCCTCGACGATGTCGGCGTAGCGCTCGGCGGCCTCGACGGTGACGAACAGCTCGATCAGGGTCGGCCCCTGGGCGCCGCGGTGCTCGACGGCCTCGCGGACGGCCTGCGGGCCCTCGGCGATGAACCGGCGCTCCTTGGTGCGGAAGTTGCGCCGCGCCAGGCGCCTGGCTGCGGCCACCCGCGGGGATCGGGGGGAGATCAGCTCGTCGGGGTAGCCCATGGGTCTCAGCGGTTCTCTCTACGGGGTCCGGGCGGGGAAAGCACGCGGACCCGCAGGCGTGAAGCCTGCGGGTCCGCGGTTGCCGGCCGCGTGACGCGGCCGGCGAGGCTTTAGGCAGCGGCCTTCGGCGCGTTGACGTCGGCCGGGAGGGCCTTCTGCGCGACCTCGACGAGGGCGGCGAACGCGTTGGCGTCGTTGACGGCCAGCTCCGCGAGGATCTTGCGGTCCACCTCGATGTTGGCGGCCTTCAGACCCTGGATGAGGCGGTTGTACGTCATGCCGTTCTGGCGGGCAGCGGCGTTGATGCGCTGGATCCACAGCTGACGGAAGTCGCCCTTGCGCTTCTTGCGGTCGTTGAAGTTGTAGACCAGCGAGTGGGTGACCTGCTCCTTGGCCTTGCGGTACAGGCGCGAACGCTGACCGCGGTAGCCGGAGGCCGCCTCGAGGATCGCCCGGCGCTTCTTGTGGGCGTTTACTGCCCGCTTGACGCGTGCCACTTTTTAACTCCTTGTAGCGGGGCCGTGGTTGTCTTCACACGACCCGAATTCGATGGGGTCCCGGTCTTGACGTCCCGCTCCCGGAAGGGAGCGGCGGACGTCACTTGCCGAGAAGCTTCTTGATCTTCGCGGCGTCGCCGGGGGCCATCTCCGCGGTGCCGGTCAGGCGGCGGGTGACACGGGACGACTTGTGCTCGAGCAGGTGGCGCTTGCCGGCGCGCTCACGGAGCACCTTGCCGGAGCCGGTGATCTTGAAGCGCTTCTTGGAACCGCTGTGCGTCTTGTTCTTCGGCATAGCGCCGTTATCTCCTCGTCGGTAACGCCCCCACCGGTCCTCGCGGACCGGCTTGCGGGAGCGTCATGTTGTGTCGGTGATCCGGGACGGGCTGCCCCGGAATCAGGCCTCGGCGTTCGCGTCGGCGTTCGCCTCGGCAGAGGGAGCCTCTTCGGAGGCGACCTCGGTGGTCTCCGCCTCGACGGGGGCGGTCTCCTCGGAAGGAGCCTCCTCGTCGCCTGCGACGACACCCTGGCGCTCGGCCTTGCGGGCGGCCTGCGCCTCGCGGGCTTCGGCCATCGCCTCGGTCTTCTTCTTGTGCGGACCGAGGACCATGATCATGTTTCGGCCGTCCTGCTTCGGGTTCGACTCGATGAACCCGAGGTCCTCGACGTCCGAAGCGAGGCGCTGCAGCAGTCGGTAGCCGAGTTCCGGCCTGGACTGCTCGCGACCACGGAACATGATCGTGATCTTGACCTTGTCGCCCTGCTTGAGGAACCGAACGACGTGACCCTTCTTGGTGTCATAGTCGTGCGGGTCGATCTTCGGCCGGAGCTTCATTTCCTTGATGACCGTGTGCGCCTGGTTCTTGCGCGCCTCACGGGCCTTCATGGCCGACTCGTACTTGAACTTGCCGTAGTCCATGAGCTTGCAGACCGGCGGGCGTGCGGACGCCGCGACCTCGACCAGGTCGAGGTCGTACTCCTGCGCCAGTTCAAGCGCCTTGGCAAGCGGCACGATGCCGACCTGCTCGCCGCTGGGACCGACGAGTCGAACCTCGGGAACGCGAATCCGGTCGTTGATGCGGGGCTCGGTGCTGATGGATCCTCCTCGGTAGCACCACACGGCTGCCTGGCAGACAGCCGCTGACGTCATTTGTCGTCCGACCTACCGCGGCGGAGAATGAAAAAAGCCCCGCCGGGCACAGGCAGGGGCTCCAAAACAACCGGAGCACCGCCGCGTGCGAACCGCGGGGCGCAAAATCGGGCAGCTTTCCATCGTCCGTACGGAACGATGGATACCGCCTGACCGGAAGACCTGCCTCCCCGGAGGGTGGTCAGGTGGGAGGGAGCCTCCACTTGTGGGCCGGGCACACAGGTGTCCGGCCGGTCGAAGTACATACTAGCACCCGCGTTGCAAGCCTGCCGCACGGCATATCGTGGGGCACATGACTGACGCGACGCCCTCCGATTCCACTTCCCCCTCCGACGCCCCGGCCGCCCCGGATTACGACGAGATGACCCGTGACATCGCGGACGTCCCCGCCGTCGAGGTCATCACGACGGTGGCCGTCCACCTGCTGAGCGCCGCGGCGGTCAACCTGGGCCTGGACAAGCCGGACTCGGAGTACAAGGACCTCGACGAGGCCCGCAAGCTGATCACCGCCCTCGCGGGTCTGGTCACGGCGAGCGCCACCGAGATCAGCTCCTTCCACGCGGCTCCGCTGCGCGACGGCCTGAAGTCGCTGCAGCTGGCCTTCCGCGAGGCCTCGATCGTTCCGGACGAGCCGGGTCAGGGTCCGGGCGAGAAGTTCACCGGTCCCGTCTACGCCTGATCCGCCGCTTCGTACCGCGCACGAGGGCCCGCTCCCCGGAACTCCGGAGGGCGGGCCCTCGTACGTGTCGTGCCGGCCGTCAGCGCTCGAAGAGCGGGTCCCCCGGCGGGACGGGGCCCCGCGGCGGGAGCAGCGCGAGGTCCAGGCCCCGTACGAGCCTGCCCCGCAGGGTCTCGTCGGCGGCGAGCGCGCCGGCCACCCGGCGGGCGGCCGCCTCGGGCAGGCGGCCGGCCTCGTCGGAGAGGAGCACGGCGAGCGTGCCGTCGGAGCCGGCTCCGGAGCGGACGAGGTGGGCGCGGACCACGGCGGGATCCGCCGCCACGACGGTCCGTACGGCCTCGCGCACGGCGGGGTCGGCCAGCGGGTCCGCGTCGGTGCGGCCCTCGGCCAGCGCGAGCAGGGCGGACCCGGTGAGCTGGTAGGGGACGGGACCGGCGAGGTCCACGACGATGGTGTCCGCCTTCTCGTGCGCGGCGGCGGCGAGGGCCTGGTGCAGGGGGACGGCCACCGGCCGGGCGGCCGGGTCCCACAGGGCCAGCGAGGCGATCGAGGTGAAGGCGGGCAGGGCCCGCCGGTCGCCGGCGGTCAGGGTGGGCACGGCCATGTCGCTGGTCTTCTCGCGCTTGAGGCCGGTTTCGGGGTCGGTCTCGACCTCGCCGAGCATCGCCACGACGGGCACCAGCAGGCGGGCGTCCTTCAGGGCCGCGAGCACCTGCGGTTCGGCCGCCCGGTCCGCCGCCCAGGCGGCCAGGGCCGCGCTCAGCCGGGGATCGGCGGTGCCGTCGTCGTCGGAGAAACCGGGATCGGGAATGTTCTTGGTCGCCACAATTACCCGAGCCTATCCCGCCGTGCGGTGCGCGGTCGTCGGGCCAGTACGCCCGCCACCGCGAGCAGGGCGAGCCCGGCGACGGCCGCGGCCGGGGCGCCGAGTCGGGCGGGCCGTTCGGCGGGGCGGACCGGGTCCGGTCCGGGGCCGAAGTAGTGGCCGGCGGCCGCGACGGGCGACGGTACGGGCGCCTCGGGGTGCAGCGCGCCCGCCGCCTGCAGGGCGGCGACGGGGTCGACGGTGCCGTGGCCGAGGGCGTCGTCGCGGCCGCCGGCCGGGCCGTCGGCGGCGGTGTCCTCCAACAGCTTTTTGACCTGCGCCGGGGACAGGTCGGGGTGGGCGGCCCTGACGAGGGCCACGGCCCCGGAGACGAAGGCGGCGGCGGCACTGGTGCCCCAGCCCTCGTAGTAGGAGCGGTCGGGGTCGGCGATGACCACGTCGACGCCGGGGGCGCTGACGGTGGCGTACCAGTGCCGGGTGGAGAAGGGTGCCTTGCGGCCCTGCCGGTCGACGGCCGCGACGGTGATCACCCCGGGGTAGGCGGCGGGGTAGGAGGTGTGGTCGCCGCGTTCGCCTCCGTTGCCCGCGGAGGCGACGACGACCACGCCCTTGCCGAGGGCGTACTGGACGGCCTCGTCCTCGGCGGCCTCGTGGTGGGCGGAGTCGCTGTCGTCGCCGAGCGACAGGTTGATCACGTCGGCCCCGTGGTCGGCGGCCCAGCGGATGCCTTCGGCGAGGGCGCCGGCCTTGGCGTCGCGGGCCTCCTCGCGGCCGGGGTCGCCCTCCTCCAGGATCACCCGGACCGGGAGGATCTTCGCCTGGGGGGCGACGCCGAGGACGCCCTGACCGCGGTGGGGGCCGTGGCCGCGGCCGGCGATGATGCTCGCCATCGCGGTGCCGTGCCGGGCCCAGGAACGGTCGCCGCGGCCGGCGCCCATGCCGACCAGGTCGGTGCCGTCGAGGACCTGCCCGGCGAGGTCGGGGTGGGTGGCGTCGACCCCGGTGTCGAGGACGGCGACGGTGACGCCGTCGCCCTGGGTGGTGCCCCAGGCCTCCTCGGCGCGCAGGGCCAGCAGCCCCCACTGGCGGTCGCGGATGGTGTCGGCGGCGGCCGGGTGCGCGGTGGTGAGGGCGAGCAGGGCGGCCAGGGCGAGGGCGCCGGCGGCGCGCGCGGGCCCCGTGCGGGGACGTCCGGCGCGGGGGGTTCCGTGGGCGGCGGCGTCGCGGGGGGCCGCTCCGGTACGAACGCCCGCGGCCGGACGGGCGTCGCCGGGGGTGGACGTGCCACGTGCCGATGCGGAGCGGATGCGGCCGACGGCGCGGACCGCCGCGCCGCGGGCGGTACGGGAAGCCCAGCCGGTGTCGGCCCCGGCGGGAACGGCCCGGCCGCGGGCGGTTCCTTCGTGGACGCGGCCGGACGGGCCGGCGGCGCCGGGGGCGGGCGCGGGGCGGGCGTCCCCGGGGCGGGATGAGGTCATCGGGCGTCCTCCGCCGCCGGTGGCGTGGTGGGCGCGGGTGGGGCGGCGAGGGCGGACAGCGTGCGTTCGAAGCGGGCGGCGAGGGCCTTGGCGTCGTGGCCGAGGCCCGCCTCGGTGACGACTCCGCGGGCGCTCGGGTGGGCCGCCTCCTCGGCGGGGACGGGGGCGTCCATGGCGCGGCCGTCCGCGAAGGCGGAGACGGTGTACACGAGGGCCGGGACGCCGGCGACGACGCTCGTGCTCCAGGCGGCGCGGCGGGTGTCGGCGTACGCGTAGGCGGGCGGGGCGGGCAGTCGGCCGCGGAGCCCGTCCATGGTGACGGGGTCGGCGGGGGTGAAGACCATGCCGACGGTGACCAGCGAACTGCGGGTGGCGTCGGTGTAGGTGGCGCGGAGCACGCGGGTGCAGCCGGCGGTGGCGAGCGCGGCCTGCCAGTCGGCGGTGAGGGCGGCCCCGCAGTCGGCGTCGGGTGCGAGGGCGGTCCGGGTCCAGCTGCGGTCGGCTCCGCCCGGGCCGATGTCGGCGGCGTCCACCCGCGGCGGAAGCAGGCTGTCGACGGGGGCCGACCGCCAGAGCGAGGCGGCCTGCCGGTAGGCGGCGTCCGGTGGCAGGGGCCGTCGCGCGTCGCGGTGTTCGCTCCAGGCGGTGGCGGCGGCCCCGGCGAGCAGGCCGGTGCCGAGGAGGGCGCTCAGGACGGCGGCGCCGGTGCGGCCGGCGCGGCGGGGCGGACGGCCCTCGGGGGCGGGCCGTTCGGTGGGCGCGGGGGGATCCGGCTCGCCGAGGTGAGCGGTCCATGGTGTCGACGTGGTCATCCGGCGGCTCCGCCCCCCGTTCCGTACGGCTGCCTGCCCGTACTCTACGGGGCTCGCGTCCCGGCGGGGCGGGGCGGAGAGGCCCCGGGAGGCCCGTGACCGGCGCCGGGGCGTCCGCCGCGGAGCGCTCCGGTCCGACGCGCGCCCGCGCCGGGCGCCCCCGCGCCGGGGCTCTCGGAGCGGACCGCTCCGGGGCCTACCCACTGGTAGGGGCATCTGGCAAGCTGCCGGCATGACTTCCGACCGGGCCCGGTACGACCGGGCGACCGCGCACCTCGAAGCGCCGCTGGCCATCGTGGACCTCGACGCGTTCGACGCCAATGCCGACGATCTCGTGCGCCGGGCCGGCGGGAAGCCGGTCCGGGTCGCCAGCAAGTCGGTGCGGTGTCGGGCGCTGCTCGAACGGGTCCTGGCCCGGCCCGGGTTCGCCGGGATCATGTCGTACACGCTCGCCGAGTCGCTGTGGTTGGCCCGCTCCGGGTTCGAGGACGTCCTGCTCGCCTACCCCTCGGCGGACCGGGCCGCCTTCGCGGAGCTCTCCGGGGACCCGAAGCTCGCCGCGGCGGTGACGGTGATGGTCGACGACCCGGCGCAGTTGGAGCTGATCGACCGGGCTCGGGACGGCGGGACGCAGGAGGTCCGCGTCTGCCTGGAGCTGGACACGGCGCTGCACCTGCTGGGCGGCCGGGTACGGGTCGGGGCGCGGCGCTCGCCGCTGCGGGAGCCGGAGCAACTGGCCGCTCTGGCGCGGGTGGTGGCGGCGCGGCCCGGGTTCCGGGTGGTGGGTCTGATGGGCTACGAGGGGCACGTCGCCGGCGTGGGTGACGCGCTGGTGGGCCGCCCGGTGCGCTCGCGGATGATCCGGCTGATGCAGGGCGCGGCCCGCAAGGAGCTGGCGGCCCGGCGGGCCGAGGCGGTGCGGGCGGTCCGCGCGGTGGTGCCGGACCTGGAGTTCGTCAACGGCGGGGGCACCGGCAGCGTGCAGCAGACGGCCGCCGAGGAGGCGGTGACGGAGATCGCCGCCGGGTCGGGGCTCTACGTACCGCGGCTCTTCGACAACTACACGTCGTTCCGCGGGCGGCCCGCGGCCCTGTTCGCGCAGCCGGTGGTGCGCAGGCCCGGGGTGGGCGTGGTGACGGTGCTCGGCGGGGGCTACCCGGCCTCGGGTGCGCCCGGTGCGGACCGGCTGCCCGTGCCGTACCTGCCGGAGGGGCTGCGCTACGACCCCCAGGAGGGGGCGGGGGAGGTGCAGACGCCGCTGTTGGGGAGTGCGGCCGACGACCTGTTGATCGGGGACCGGGTGTGGTTCCGTCACGCCAAGGCGGGTGAGCTGTGCGAGCGGTTCGACGCCCTGCACCTGGTCGAGGGTGACCGGGTGACGGCCACCGCCCCGACGTACCGGGGCGAGGGCCGCACCTTCCTGTAGGGCGTGGGGCGACGGTCGGTCAGGGCTGGAAGACCGTGTCCGACTGGTCGGGGATGACGCTCGTGTCGCCGCGGCGGACGGGGCCGGGGGTTCCGTCGCGGTCGGTCCAGCCCGACGTGGAGCAGGGGTAGGGGCTGCTCCTGCGGGGCTTGGGTTCGATGAACATCGGGTTGACGATCCACTTGCCGTCGCTGTTGTCGTAGGCCCGGCACATGATCTCGTTCTTGTTGCGGTTGACGACCAGGCGCAGGGCGGTCGCGTCGCGCAGGAAGGAGATGTCGGTGTCGGAGTCGCCGGCGGCGAAGACCTGGCGGCGGGCGGCGGGCTGGACCTGTTCGGCGGCCGGGCCGCGGATCCCGAGGACCTCCCGGTTGATCCAGCAGCGCTTGCCGTCGATGTAGGTGATCATCGTGTCGGCTCCGTCGGGTACGGAGCCGCAGCCCTGGAGGTGCCCGGTGAGCCGGCCGTCGCGGGTGGTGGTGTTGCGGATGCCGATGACGCGGTCGGCGGGTATGCCGACGCCGCGCGCCCAGACCTCGACGACGGGTTGGGGGGAGGCCGAGCTGATCCAGACGTCGAAGCCGGCCCGGCGGAGCGTGGCGATGAGGTCCTTCTGCTGGTCGTAGTAGCGGACCCAGCCGGTGGCCGTGCCGGTGCCGACCCGCTGTTCGGCGCCGACGGGCGCGGCGAGGTTCTCGGTGCGGGCGGCGGCGGCGAACCCGCGTACCTGTCGGGCGGTCCAGCCCTGCGTGAGTTGGGGCAGCCAGGCGTAGGCGGGTTCGGTGGTGCGGCGGTCCCAGCCGGCGAAGGCGGCGGCGCCGGTGCGGGTCGCGGCGGTGCCGTAGACGGCCTTGATCTCGTCGGCGCAGGCCGCGCCGCGGGCGGTGCCGGTGGGCATGGGGTCGCCGGGGCGGGCGAGGGTGCCGCAGGCGTCGGCGAGGGCGCGGGCGGCGGTCGGGGTGAGGTGGCGGCTGGTGGTGGACCAGTCGCCGCGGGCGGGCTGGCGGATCTTCCCGTTGCGCAGCAGCCAGAACATGGTGGCGTCGCCGACGTCGTTCTTGACGACGGTGTTGTCCCAGTCGAAGACGGCGACGGGCTTGGTGCGGCCGGGCCGGTGGGGATCGCAGGAGCCGTGGCGGTCGATGAGTTCCTGGAGTCGGGTGCGGTTGTCGCCGTACCAACCGGTCGTGAGTTCCGGGGTGTCGCAGTGCGCGGTGGGACGGGCCGCGTGGGCGGCGGGTCCGGCGGCGAGGAGGCCGCAGACGGCTGTGGCGGCGGCGAGGAGGGCCTGGAGGCGCCGGGTGGTACCGGTTCGGGTCACTGGGTGGAAGCTCCTGATTCCGGTGAAGGTCGTCCGAAGGTCGTCTGGTGTGGTCGGGGCCCGGGAGCACGACAGCCGGGCGTCGTGCGACGCCCGGCTGTCGGGGTGGTGCGGTGCGGGTGGACGCGCGGGGCGTCCGGGCCGGCTACAGGGGGGTGACGTACGCCCCGGAGATGCCGCCGTCGACGAGGAAGTCGGTGGCGTTGACGAAGGAGGAGTCGTCGCTGGCGAGGAAGGCCACGGCGGCGGCGATCTCGGTGGGTTCGGCGAACCGGCCGAGCGGGATGTGCACGAGGCGGCGGGCGGCGCGCTCGGGGTCCTTGGCGAACAGTTCCTGGAGCAGCGGGGTGTTGACGGGCCCCGGGCAGAGGGCGTTGACGCGGATGCCCTCGCGGGCGAACTGCACGCCGAGTTCACGGGTCATGGCGAGGACGCCGCCCTTGGAGGCGGTGTAGGAGATCTGGGAGGTGGCGGCGCCCATGATGGCCACGAAGGAGGCGGTGTTGATGATGGAGCCGCGACCCTGACGCTGCATGTAGGGCAGGGCGGCCTTGCAGCAGAGGTAGACGGAGGTGAGGTTGACGTCCTGGACGCGGCGCCAGGCGTCGAGCTCGGTGGTGAGGATGGAGTCGTCGTCCGGGGGCGAGATGCCCGCGTTGTTGAAGGCGATGTCGACGGAGCCGTAGGTGTCGTGGGCCGTCTTGAAGAGGGCGTCGACCTGCTCCTTGTCGGTGACGTCCACCTGGACGAAGGTGCCGCCGACCTCCTCGGCGGCGGCCTTGCCGGCGACCGGGTCGATGTCGGCGCAGACGACGTTGGCGCCCTCGGAGGCGAGGCGGCGGGCGGTGGCCAGGCCGATGCCGCTGCCGGCCCCGGTGATGACGGCGGTCCGGCCGACCAGGCGGCGGCAGACGATCTCTTCGTTGGTCTGGCTGGTCATGTTTCTCAGGCCTCCGTGCTGATGAAGACGTTCTTGGTTTCGGTGAAAGCGGTGAGGGCGTCCGGGCCGAGCTCGCGGCCGAGTCCGGACTGTTTGTATCCGCCGAAGGGGGTCCAGTAGCGGACGCTGCTGTGGGAGTTGACGGAGAGGTTGCCCGCGGCGACGGCGCGCGAGACGCGCAGGGCGCGGCCGACGTCGCGGGTCCACAGGGAGCCGGAGAGGCCGTACTCGGTGGCGTTGGCCAGGCGCACGGCGTCCTCCTCGTCCTCGAAGGGCAGAACGACGGCGACCGGTCCGAAGACCTCTTCCACGGCGACGGGCGCGGTGGGGGCGGCGTCGGTGACGAGGGTGGGCGGGTACCAGAAGCCGGGGCCTTCGGGGGCGGTGCCGCGGACGGCGGTGAGGTCCTCGGTGACGTACGAGCGGACGCGGTCGAGCTGGGCGCGGGAGATGAGCGGGCCCATCTGCGTCTTCTCGTCGAGGGGGTCGCCGACGACCACCGATTCGATGCCGGGGGTGACGAGCGAGAGGAACCGGTCGTACACGGAGCGTTGGACGAGGATCCGGGTGCGGGCGCAGCAGTCCTGGCCGGTGTTGTCGAGGAAGGCCATGGGTGCGGCGGCCGCGGCGGCTTCGAGGTCGGAGTCGGCGAAGACGATGTTGGGGCTCTTGCCGCCGAGTTCGAGGGTCACCCGTTTCACCCGGTCGGCGCACTTGGACATGATCCGCTTGCCGACGCCGGTGGAGCCGGTGAAGACGATCTTCGCGACGCCGGGGTGTTCGACGAGGGCGTCGCCGGTGACGGCCCCGTGGCCGGGGAGCACCTGGAAGAGGTGTTCGGGGATCCCGGCTTCGAGGGCGAGTTCGGCGAGGCGCAGGGCGGTGAGGGGGGTGGTCTCGGCGGGCTTGAGGATGACGGCGTTGCCCGCGGCCAGGGCGGGGGCCAGGCCCCAGGCGGCGATCGGCATGGGGAAGTTCCAGGGGGCGATCACGCCGATGACGCCGAGGGGTTCGAGGAAGGTGACGTCGATGCCGCCGGCGACCGGGATCTGTCGGCCGGAGAGGCGCTCCACTCCCCCGGCGGCGAAGTCGAGGAGGTCGCGTACGTTGCCGGCCTCCCAGCGGGCGTTGCCGATGGTGTGGCCGGCCTCGCGGACCTCCAGGAGGGCGAGTTCCTCGACGTGCGCGTCGACGACCGCGGCGAAGCGCCGCAGGAGTCGGGCCCGGTCCGCGGGGGCGGCGGCGGCCCAGCCGCGCTGGGCGGCGGCGGCCCGTGCGACGGCGGCGTCGACGTCGTCCCGTGTGGCGGCCGGGACGGTGGCGACGACTTCCTCGGTGGCCGGGTTCAGCACTGTCAACCGGACGGGGGCCAGCACTTCGGACACGTGGTGCCTCTCTGGTTCTTCGGAGCGGTCGGTGCGGGTGCGCGATGGTTGGGGTGGGGTGCGCGTGGGGTGTGGAGTGCGCGTGGGGTGCGGGGTGTGGGACGCGGGGCGTGGTGTCGTGGTCCGCGGCCGGTTACAGGCGTTCGAAGGAGCGGCGCAGTTCCCAGTCGGTGACGGCGGAGTCGTAGGCGTCGAGTTCGACGCGGGCCATGTTCCGGTAGTGGGCCACGACTTCGGGGCCGAAGGCGGCCTTGGCGATCTCGCTGTTCTCCCAGAGCTCCGCAGCCTCCCGCAGGGTCGCGGGGACGTGCGCGTAGTCGGCGGTGTAGGCGTTGCCCGGACAGGACTCGGGGAGTTCCAGGCGGTTCTCGATGCCGTACAGCCCGGCCGCGACCAGGCCCGCGACGGCGAGGTAGGGGTTGACGTCGCCGCCGGGGAGGCGGTTCTCGAAGCGCATGGATCGGCCGTGGCCGACCACGCGCAGGGCGCAGGTCCGGTTGTCCACGCCCCAGGCGACCGCGGTCGGGGCGAAGGATCCCGGGCGGAAACGCTTGTACGAGTTGATGTTCGGGGCGTAGAGAAGGGAGAAGTCGCGCAGCGCGGCCAGCTGGCCGGCCAGGAAGTGCCGCATCACGGGTGACATCCCGCGTTCGGCACCCTCTCCGTCACCGGCCATCGCGTTGTGCCCGTCGGCGTCGGCCAGGGAGAGGTGGATGTGGCAGGAGTTGCCCTCGCGCTCGTCGTACTTGGCCATGAAGGTGAGCGAGACGCCCTCCTGGGCGGCGATCTCCTTGGCGCCGGTCTTGTAGACGGCGTGCTGGTCGCAGGTGGTGAGCGCCTCGTCGTAGCGGAAGGCGATCTCGTGCTGACCGAGGTTGCACTCGCCCTTGGCGGACTCGACGACGAGTCCCGCGGCCTGCATCTCGTTGCGGATGCGCCTCAGGAGGGGTTCGACGCGGCCGGTGCCGAGGACGGAGTAGTCGATGTTGTACTGGTTGGCGGGGGTCAGGCCTCGGTAGTTGGCGTTCCAGGCCTGTTCGTAGGTGTCCTGGAAGACCATGAACTCCAGCTCGGTGCCGACCATCGCGGTGTAGCCCAGCTCGGCGAGGCGCTCCAACTGGTGGCGCAGGATCTGCCGGGGCGCCGCGACGACGGGTGTGCCGTCGCTCCAGGCCAGGTCGGCGAGGATGAAGGCGCTGCCGGGGTTCCAGGGGATGCGGCGCAGGGTGGCGAGGTCGGGGTGCATGGCGAAGTCGCCGTAGCCCCGGTCCCAGGAGGACATCTCGTAGCCGTCGACGGTGTTCATGTCGGTGTCGACGGCGAGGAGGTAGTTGCAGCCCTCCGTGCCGTGGGCGAGGACCTCGTCGAGGAAGAACTGTGCGGCGAACCGCTTGCCCTGGAGCCGTCCCTGCATGTCGGGGAAGGCCAGGACGACGGTGTCGATCTCACCGCTGGCGACGAGGGCGCGGAGCTCCTCGGGCGCGAGCGGCGGCTTGCGGTCTACCACTGGAATCTCTCCTTCGGTGAGCCGAGGAGGCCTAAGGTATTGAATAGAACCATTGCTTGGGAAGGGGAGGAGCCGAGATGACCGACACGGCGAGCGAGGGTGGCTCGATCGCGCGGCTGAATCCGGTGCTGCGGCAGGTCCGGGCGGGCAACGGTTTCGAGGAGGCGCTGGAGCAGATCCTCCAGGTCGTCCGACTGGGCCTGGTGCCGGGCGGCGAACGGCTCCCGCCGGAGCGGGAACTGGCCGAACGGATGGGGATCAGCCGGGTCACCCTGCGCGAGGTGTTGAAGGTGCTCCAGGACCAGGGCCTGGTAGAGGCGCGGCGCGGCCGGTACGGCGGAACGTTCGTCCTGGCCCGCCCCGACACCCCGGCGGGCGGCGCCGAGGAGGAGCTGCGCAGGCGGGTCGCCGGGGTGGACATCGAGGACGTGCTGCGGTTCCGCGAGGTGCTGGAGGTCGGCGCGGCCGGACTGTGCGCCTCGCAGGGGCTGACCGAGGAGGGCTCCGAGCGGCTGCTGCGCGCCCTGGCCGCCACCCACGACGCCCCGCTGCCCGACTACCGCCGCCAGGACACCCTCTTCCACCTGACCCTGTGCGAGCTGGCCGGCTCCGCGAGGCTGACGGCCCAGTACGCGGCCGTCCGCGCGAGCGTGAACGACCTGCTGGACTGCATACCGCTGCTGGTGCGCAACCTCGAACACTCGCAGCAGCAGCACACGGCCCTGGTCGAGGCGGTGCTGGAGGGCGACGCCGACGGGGCGCGCGCGGCGATGCGCGAGCACTGTTGCGGCACGGCGGCCCTGTTGCGCGGGTTCCTCGCGTGAGGGGCGGGGCCGCGCGCACGCGCCGTGACCGGGAGTGACCGGGAGGTTTTCGTAACCCCTGTTTAACGCAGGGGTCTTGCGCGCTCCACTCCCCTGACGCAAAGGTACGCCTCACAACCATTGCCCTAGGCAGGAGCGCACATGGCCGACGACATCGCACCCGTGCCCGTCAAGACACCAGCCGGGTCCGGCTCCCCCGGCTCGGGCTCCCCCGGCGGCGCGGACGCCGAGTACCTGCAACGCCGCACCCTGCGCCGTGGCAGCGCCGGCTGGTTGCTGCTGACCGGCCTCGGCGTCGCCTACGTGGTCTCCGGGGACTTCTCCGGCTGGAACGTCGGCCTCGACAAGGGCGGCTTCGGCGGTCTCGCCATCGCCACCGTGCTGATGGGCGTCATGTACGCGTGCCTGGTGTTCTCCCTGGCCGAGCTGTCCACGATCCTGCCGACGGCGGGCGGCGGCTACGGCTTCGCCCGGCGGGCCCTGGGACCCTGGGGCGGGTTCCTGACCGGCACGGCCATCCTGATCGAGTACATCCTGGCCCCGGCGGCGATCGTCATCTTCATCGGTGACTACGTCGAATCACTGGGCCTGTTCGGACTGACCTCCAGTTGGCCGGTCTACCTCGGCTGCTTCGTCGTCTTCATCGGTGTCCACCTGTGGGGCGTGGGCGAGGCCCTGCGCTTCAGCCTCGTCGTCACCGCCATCGCCGTGGCCGCGCTGCTGATCTTCGCGGTCGGCGCCCTCACCGAGTTCGACGCGTCCTCGCTGGACGACATCGCGGTGGACACGAGCGCGTTCGGCGCGAGTTCCTGGCTGCCGTTCGGCGTCCTCGGCATCTGGGCGGCCTTCCCGTTCGGCATGTGGTTCTTCCTCGGCGTCGAGGGCGTGCCGCTGGCCGCCGAGGAGGCCAAGGACCCGGTCCGCTCGATGCCGAAGGCCCTCGCGATCTCCATGGGCGTCCTCGCCCTGCTCGCCCTGATCACCTTCTTCGCGGCCACCGGCGCACAGGGCTCCGACGCCGTACGGACCGCGGGCAACCCGCTGGTCGTGGCGCTGGAGGGGGACGGCGGACCGACCGCGCTGAGCCGGTTCGTGAACTACGCGGGGCTGGCGGGCCTGGTGGCCTCCTTCTTCTCCCTCATCTACGCCGGTTCCCGCCAGCTGTTCGCCCTCTCCCGCGCCGGGTACCTGCCGCGCTTCCTGTCGCTCACCTCGAAGCGCAAGGCCCCGTACCTCGGTCTGGTGATTCCCGGCGCGATCGGGTTCGCCCTCGCGGCGGCCACCGGCAACGGCGCCCGCATGCTGAACATCGCGGTGTTCGGCGCGACGATCTCGTACGCCCTGATGGCCCTGTCGCACATCGTGCTGCGCCGCCGGGAACCGGGCCTGGAGCGCCCGTACCGGACCCCGGGCGGCGTGCTGACCTCGTCCGTCGCCTTCGTGCTGGCCCTGTCGGCCCTGGTCGCCACCTTCCTGGTGGACAAGGACGCGGCGTTCATCGCGCTCGGCGTCTACGCCGTCGCCCTCGCCTACTTCGCCTTCTACAGCCGGCACCATCTGGTCGCGTCGGCGCCGGAGGAGGAGTTCGCCGCGCTGGCGGAAGCCGAGGCGGAGTTGACCCGCGACTGAAATCCTGAGCCCCGTCGGCTCCCGAGCCCATCCCGCCCCCCACTGAGCCCCACCGTTCGGCACCACCACCGGAGGTAAGCCCGTGCCCAGGCCGCTCATCGGCATCACCACGTACGTGGAGGAGTCCACCCGCTACGGCGTGTGGGATCTGCCCGCGTCCCTCGTCCCCGCCGACTACCACGCGCTCGTCCAGGCGGCGGGCGGCGCGGCCGTCCTGCTGCCGCCGGACGAACCGGGGCGGGCGGCGGAGGTCCTGGAGCGGGTGGACGGCCTGGTCGTCGCGGGCGGCCCCGACGTGGACCCCGTTCACTACGGGGCCCCGCGCGACCCGCGCACCGGCGCCCCGGCGACGGTGCGCGACGCGTGGGAGCTGGCCCTGCTCGCGGCGGCCCTGGACTCCGGCACCCCGGTGCTGGGGATCTGCCGGGGCATGCAGGCGCTGAACGTCGTCCTGGGCGGGACCCTGGTCCAGCACATCGACGGACACGTGCACACCCCGGGCGTCACCGGATGGCACCCGGTCCGCCCGGTCGCCGGCACCCGCTACGCGGCGCTCGTCCCGGAGGAGGCGGAGGTGCCCACCTACCACCACCAGGCGGTGGACCGGCTGGGCCGGGACCTGGTCGTCTCGGCGTACGCCCTGGACGGCACGGTGGAGGCGATCGAACTCCCCGACCCCGCCCCGTGGGTGGTCGGCGTGCAGTGGCATCCGGAGCGCGACAAGGACACCCGGGTGATGGCAGCCCTGATCGAAGCGGCCGCCGCCCGCACCCCGTACGCCCTCACGGGCGCCACCGCCCGGTAGAGCCCGCCACCGTCCTCCGGTCACCGCCCGGAGGACGGCCGCACGGTGTCCGGCGCGAGCTCCCGGCGGGGCGGGCGGAAGCCGGTGCACCGGCCCGCACTCGGGCTTCCGTCCGGTGCGGCCAGGGCCCGTGCCGGACACCGGGAGGCGGACGGGAGTTCGATGACGCGCCCGACGGCCCGTCCGGGCCCGGCGCGTGCCCCGCGGCGCCTCGGCGCCTCGGCGGGGCCCTCGTACCGGAGGCACCCGGGCGCTCCGCCGGCGGGGCGGGACCCGGTGCCCGCCCGCGGGGGTCGGGTGGGGTCAGGCCGGCCCGGGGGCCGATTCGCAGGGGCCTACGGTCGGGCCCGGGTCAGGGACAGCAGGTCCCGGGCCGGGCCCGCCGGGCGGTTGCCGGTGGGCCACACCGCGCGCAGGGCCCGGCCCAGGTCGGCGCCGGCGACGGGCACGGCCACCAGTCGGCGGCCGGCGAGCTCGTCCCCCAGCGCGAGCTCCGACAGCACGCACGGCCCGGCGCCGCTCACGGCGGCCGCCTTCACGGCCGTGGTCGACGCCAGCTCCAGCAGGGGCTCCGCCAGCCCCCCGCATCCCGCCAGCGCGGCGTCGAGCACCTGCCGGGTGCCCGAGCCCCGCTCCCGCAGGATCAGCGGGGTCTGCGCCAGCTCCGCCGCCGCCACCGCCCGGGTGCGCCGCGCCCACGGGTGCGAGGGCGCCACCGCCACGACGAGCCGGTCCTGCGCGATGACCGCCGAGTCCAGGCCCTCCGCAACGAACAGACCCTCCACGAAGCCGAGGTCCGCGTCGTGCGCGAGGACCCGCTGCGCGACGTCCGCCGAGTTGCCGGCGTGCAGCGACACCGCCGTCCCGGGCCGCTCCCCGCGCAGGGCGATCAGCCACCCGGGCAGCAGGTACTCCGCGATGGTCATGCTGGCCGCCACCCGCAGCCGCGAGTCGCGGCGGCCCCGTAGCGCCTGCGCCCCCGCGTCGAAGGCCTCGGCCGCCTCCACCACGCGCCGGGCCCAGTCCGTCACCAGCGCGCCCTCGGCGGTGAGGGTGGAGCCGCGCGGGGACCTGTCGACGAGCGCCACGCCCAGCCTGGTCTCCATCGCCCGGATCCGGCTGCTCGCGGCGGGCTGGGTGATGCCCAGCCGGCGCGCCGCGCCGCTCAGGCTGCCGACGCGTGCGACCGCGAGCAGCAGTTCCAGCGCGCCGAGGTCCGGCACTCGGTGCGCCAGCGGAACCCACTCGTCGTTACCCATAACATCAGTTTATGGCCTCATAGGAATGCGACCTCTGCCCGCCCCCGCCCACCGGGACGAGGCTGGACCCATGGCCACCACCCTCGCGCCGACCCGCGCCACCGGCACTACTGGCACCAGCGGCACCACCCGTGTCACGACCGCTCCCCGGACCCACAAGGCCCCGGCCCTGCGACACCTCGGCCCCAACTGGTACGCCTCCGTGATGGGTACGGCCATCATCGCCAACGCCGGCGCGTCCCTGCCGTACCAGCTGCCCGGCCAGCGCACGGTCTGCCAGCTGATGTGGGCGCTGTCCGCCGTGGCCCTGGTCGTCCTGCTCGCCGCCCGCGCCGGGCACTGGATGCACCACCGCGACCAGGCCCGGGCCCACCTGCTCGATCCGGCCGTCGCACCCTTCTACGGCTGCCTCTCGATGGCCCTGCTGGCCGTCGGCGCGGGCACCCTGACCGTCGGCCGGGACCTCATCGGGGAACGCGCCGCACTCGCCACCGACATCGTGCTGTTCTCCACCGGAACCGCGATCGGCCTGGTCATGGCCGTCGTCGTGCCCTACCTGATGGTGGTCCGCCACGAGGTCCGGCCGTCCCAGGCCACTCCCGTGTGGCTGCTGCCCGTGGTCGCCCCGATGGTCTCCGCCGCCGTGGGCCCGCTGCTGATACCCCACCTCCCCGCGGGCCAGCCCCGCGAGGCCATGCTGCTCGCCTGCTACGCCATGTTCGGCGTCAGCCTGCTGGCGACCCTGATGCTGCTCCCCCTGATCCTCGGCCGGCTGATCGTCGGCGGCCCCCTGCCGCTGACCCTGACCCCCGCCCTGTTCCTCGTCCTGGGCCCCCTCGGCCAGTCCGTCACCGCCGTCAACCAGCTCGCCGACGTGGCTCCGGGGGCCGTCCAGGGCCCGTACGCCGGAGCGTTCGGCGCCTTCGCGGTCGTCTACGGGGTCCCCGTCATGGGCTTCGCCCTGCTGTGGCTGGCCCTCGCGTCGGCGATGCTGGTCCGCGCCGCCCGCGCCGGGATGCCCTTCGCGATGACCTGGTGGGCGCTGACGTTCCCCGTCGGGACCTGCGTCACCGGCGCCGCCGGCCTCGCCCGCCACACCGGCCTGACCGCCTTCTCCTGGCTGGCCGCGGCCCTGTTCGTCGGCCTCCTCGTCGCCTGGCTGCTCGCCGCCGGGCACACCCTGCGCGGCCTGTTCACCGGCCGGCTGCTCGCCGCGCCCCGCTGAACGCCCGCCCCGCGCGAACACGGCCGACGCTCAGCGCACCGCCGCCCCCAGGGCCGCCGCCAGCACCGCCGGGGCCTCGGCCAGCGAAGGCCCGTACCAGGTCAGGTGGCGGCCGCTGACCAGCGCGGCGGGCAGGCCCGGGAACGCCTCCGGCCCGTCCCCGGCGGTGAACCGGTAGGGCTCGTCGGGCAGGACGACCAGGTCGCAGCCGGCCGCCGCCTCGGCCACCGACATCCTCGGATACCGCTCGGCGTGCCCGGCGTGGACGTTGCGCACACCGAGGCGGGCCAGCAGGTCCCCGGCGAAGGTGTCCCGGCCCAGCACCATCCAGGGCCTGCGCCAGATCGGCACGACCGCGGCGAGCCCGCCCATCGGCTCCGCCCGCGCCCAGGCCCCGGCGGCGTCCGTCAGCCAGCCGGGCCGCTCCAGCCCCAGCGCCCCCACGAGGACCCGGTCCAGTTCGGCCAGCGCCTGCGGGAGGTCCCGCACCTCGGTGACCAGCACCTCCACCCCGGCCTCGCGCAGCGCCGCCAGATCGGGGGCCCGGTTCTCCTCCTCGTTGGCGATGACCAGGTCGGGGCGCAGCCCCAGGACCGCCGGTACGTCCGGGTTCTTCGTCCCCCCGATCCGCACGGCGCCCCCGAGGTCGGCCGGGTGCGTGCACCAGTCGGTCACCCCGACCAGCAGGCCGGGGGCGCTGACCGCGACCGCCTCGGTCAGCGAGGGCACGAGCGAGACGACGCGCACGGGATCAGTGCCCCGGTGACGGGGGCTCGGACGTGGCGTGGATGTGGTCGCCGACCGCGACGACCAGGATCCGGGTGTCCTCCCCGGTGGCCCGCCAGCGGTGGCGCACCCCGCCCGACAGGAAGAGGGCGTCTCCGCTCTCCAGTCGGTAGGCCCGCCCCTCCGCCTCCACCTGGCAGGCGCCGGAGACCACGTACATCAGCTCGTCGTTGCGGTGCTGGTACTCGCGGCCTGCGTCCTGCTCGCCGGTGAACTCCAGCGCGTGCAGCTGGTGGTGTCCGCGGACGAGCGGCCGTACGCCGGGCACCGGGGTGAGGGCCGAATCGTCGCCGGCGCGCACGAGGTCCACGGTGCGCGCGGTGTCGGAGGCGGCCAGCAGCTCGACCGCGGTGGTCTCCAGTGCGTCGGCGACCCGCTCCAGGGACCGCATGCTGGGGCGGGCGCGCTCGTTCTCTATCTGACTCAGGAAGGGCACCGACAGACCGCTGCGCGCCGACACGGCGGCGAGGGTCAGGTGCAGGGCACGGCGCCGCTTGCGGACGGCCACTCCCACCCGCAGCGGTTCCTTGGAGTCCTTCTCCTTGTCGCTTCCGGCGGCGGGACCGTTCCCGAAGTTCCCGCCGCCCGTGCCGTCCGCGATGTTTCCGTCTTCCTTGTCGTTCATTTCGGGGCTGCCCTCCCCTGTCCTCATCGCACATCGGTGTGCTGTAAGCACCTTACGCAGCAACCGACCCCGGATTCGCGTGCAAGGACGTACGGGACCCCGCCCCGGGCAGCATCCCGTATCCTCCCGGTCACCCCGCGTGGCCGCCGGGGGCCCTCCACAGCACGCGGTCGCCGTCGACGATCACGACGTCGCCCTCCGGGCGGACCAGCAGCCGGGCGCCGGGGTGGCCGCCGGTGCCGCTGCTCCACACCGTGCGGGCGGCGTCGTCGCGCACGCTCAGCTCCCCGTCGCGGGAGAAGTGCGCGTCGTGGCCGCTGCCCGCGGTGCCCGCGCTCCAGGGGCGGCCGCCGTCGGGGTCCAGCAGGACGAGGTCGCCGTCGGCGCCGAACGCGAGGCGGGCGTCGCCCGCGTCGAGGACGTCCCCGACGCGCAGGACGGTGCCGGGGTGGACCTCGATGGAGGCGTCGAGGTCGCCGTCGGCGAGGCGGCGCAGGGTGGTGAGGGAGGGGGTGAAGGCGTAGAGGGCTCCCTCGGTGCGGACGAACCGGCCGAACTTGAGGGTGGTGGCCCGGCCGCCGCTGTCGGAGGGCGTCTCGAAGGCGACCGGCGACTCGGGCCCGAGCACGGGGTCGGCGCCGACGCGGGGGTTGCGGCCGGGCGGGAAGTCGACGTCGTTGATCCACCGCTTGGCGATGAACTCGAACTGCTGGACGAGGTCGGCCTGGTAGCCGATGAACAGCAGGCCGCGCGGGGTGTCCGGACCGCCGGGGCTGCCCTTCGGCGCCGCGGGGTCGTAGGCGGGCCCGTACGGGATGCCGCGGCGGATGACGCGGCGCCCGTCGAGTTCCGCGGCGGCCAGCGGGGGACGGCCGGGGACGGTGACGAGGCCGTCGCGCGGGTTGCCCTTGCGGATGTGCGCGAAGAGCGGGGTGAGCCAGCCCTGCGGGTCGTCCCCGTACGTGAGGTCGGCGTCGGGGTCGCGTCCCGGCGGGCCGGGCTTCTCGGCGGCGGGGCAGCCGGCGATGGGGGTGCCGCCGGGCCAACGGCCCACCATGCGGGCGGCGAGCCAGGTCGAGGTCGCCTCGGGCGGCGCGGCACCGGCCTTCTTCAGTTCCGCGAGCCGCTCTCCGGTCTGGTCCCACCAGCCGGGCACGTCCTGGGCGAGCCGGCGGACCACCTGGAAGGAGCCCCCGGTGGCCCAGGCGGGCAGCCCGGCGGGCCGCTGCCCCACCTTCTCCTGCCCGACGAGGAACTCCCCGGCCGGCACGATCCGGGTGCCGGGCTTCCCGAGCACGGTGGCCGCGCCGGCCGGGTCGGGCTCGTCGAAGCCCCGTACGCCGGGCTGGCTGATGCCGTCGGCGAACCCGAAGTGCTCGTGCCCGCGCAGGGCCCCGGTCAGGGTCGCCCCGTCCTGCCGGAACACGACCGTTCCGCCGGCCGCCCGGACCGCGTCCCGGTGCCGGGCGACGGCCTCGGCCAGCCGGCCGGGTTCGTCGGCGGCCAGGCCGAGGACGGCGTGGACGGCCCGGCCGGGATCCTCGGCGCCGAACAGCCAGGAGTCCGGGGCACTGGCGCCGGTGTCGCCGAGGGCCTCGGCGCGGCGGGCGGCACCCTGGCTGAACGCCTCGGCGGTGCCGCCGGCGGGCAGGGCGGGGAAGGGGTCGCGCCCGGCGAGCAGACGCAGGCCGGGGTGGGTGAGGGAGAGGCTCGTCCACAGCGCCGACAGGGAGGTGGGATCGGTGCCACCGGCCTTCACCCGCGCGGCGCTGAAGGCGGCGTTGAAGCGGGCCATCTCCTCGGTGGTGGAGATGTCGGGCAGCAGCCGGCCGAGCCAGCGGCGGGCCAGGGGGCCGCTGCGGAAGTGCAGGAGCAACAGGCAGGCGTGGTCCTTGCGGGACCCCGCCAGGACGTCGCCCTGGGTGTCGCGGTCGCCGCGCAGCGGCAGCTCGACGGCGGCCGCGGCCGGGGTCCGCCCGGCCGGAACCGCGGCCGGGGCGCCGGGGAGGACGGCGGGGGCGGCCGCGGAGGCGGCCCAGGGGCACGCGGTGAGCGCGGCGGTGGCGGCCCCGGCCACCAGGACGGATCTGCGGGCGGGGCCGAAGGGCGGGGCTGCGTCCATGGGGGCTCCTGGCTGATTGACGACGGAGGGCGCGACGGGGGCGCCGCAGGGGGAAGACACCCGCGCCCCGACCGGGTCGACCCCCGGGGGCCGACGGAACGAGCGGACGGGCGACGGGCGGAGGGCCACCAGGCGGTGGGGCCAACGGACTGACGGACACGAGCGGACGAACCGACGACCCGACGCACCGACGGGCTGACGGGCAGACGCGCGGACGAGCTGACGGGCTGACGGGCTGACGGGCTGACGGGCAAACGGGCTGACGACCCCACCGAGCGGGCCCGCGAGCCGCCCACCCGGAGCACCCACCCGAACCACCCGATCCGCCCACCCGGATCGAACCCGTCAGCGGCGGTACCGGCCCGGCCCCCAACTCCCGCGCCCAGCCATCGGGGTGACTCGGCGGCAGCTGGTGGGGGAATCGGGATGGACGGCGGTCGGGCGCTCGACCGGGAGAGCGGTGACGACATGCATGGGCGTCCGAAACTCCTCGTACGGGGGGCCGGGCGGGCAGAACGTCCTGCCAGTGGTCACACCCTCCGGGAAAGATCGCGGACGCGCGCGGCGGGACAACTGTTGGAGTGACGAATCGATCACCCCGGGTGACCCGCGGGCCGTCGGGTCGGGTGCGGCATCATCGTCCGTGTGACGACACGACGCCTGATGCTCCTCGACACCGCTTCCCTCTACTACCGCGCCTACTTCGGCGTTCCGGACTCCGTGAAGGCCCCCGACGGCACCCCGGTCAACGCCGTACGCGGGCTGCTCGACTTCATCGGCCGACTGGTCCAGGACCACCACCCCGACGATCTGGTGGCCTGCATGGACGCCGACTGGCGGCCGCACTGGCGGGTGGAGTTGATCCCCTCCTACAAGGCGCACCGGGTCGCGGAGGAGACCGAGTCCGGCCCCGACGTGGAGGAGACCCCGGACACCCTCGCCCCCCAGGTGCCGATCATCGAAGCGGCGCTGGACGCGTTCGGCATCGCCCGCGTCGGAGTCGCCGGATACGAGGCGGACGACGTGATCGGCACGCTCACGGCCCGTGCGACCGGCCCGGTGGACATCGTCACCGGCGACCGCGACCTCTACCAACTGGTCGACGACGCACGGCAGCGCCGCGTCCTGTACCCGCTCAAGGGCGTGGGGATGCTCCAGGTGACCGACGAGGCGTGGCTGCGCGAGAAGTACGGCGTGGACGGCGCCGGGTACGCGGACCTGGCGCTGCTGCGCGGCGACCCGAGCGACGGCCTGCCGGGCGTTCCCGGCGTCGGCGAGAAGACGGCCGCCAAGCTGCTGGACGCCTACGGGGACCTGGCCGGGATCATCGCCGCGATCGACGACCCGAAGTCGAAACTGACCCCCACACAGCGTAAGCGGCTCGATGAATCCCGCCCGTATCTGGCGGTGGCCCCGAAGGTCGTCCAGGTGGCCTCGGACGTCCCTCTTCCCCCCTTCGACCCGGCGCTGCCAAGGGTTCCCGCGCAGCCCGAGGTCGTCGACGCACTCGCCCATCGGTGGGGTCTGGGCGGAGCGATCTCGCGGCTGAGCAGCGCACTGCTCGCATGAGGTGCTAACTTAGGTAATCCTAAGTTTCAGGGGAGTTCAGGGAGACGCCGTGGCAGAAGGACGCGCCCGCACTGTCGGCACCGCAGTGGTCGTACGGACCGAGCGGCTGACGCCGCACATGGTCCGGATCGTGCTGGGCGGTGACGGACTGTCGGGCTTCGACGCGGGTGTGTACACCGACCACTACGTGAAGCTGCTGTTCGCACCCGAGGGCGTGCGCTATGCGGAGCCCTGGGACCTGGAGCGGATCCGCTCCACCCACCACCGCGAGTTCTGGCCGCGCCAGCGCGCGTACACGGTCCGCCACTGGGATCCGGCGCACCTGGAGTTGACCTTGGACTTCGTCGTCCACGGCGACGAGGGCCTGGCCGGTCCGTGGGCGGCCCGCGTCCAGCCCGGCGAGACGGTGCACTTCCTCGGCCCCGGCGGGGCCTACGCACCCGACCCGGCCGCCGGCTGGCACCTCCTGGCCGGTGACGAGAGCGCCCTGCCGGCGATCGCCGCCGCGATGGAGCGGATGCCGGTGGGCGCGCGCGTCCACGCCTTCGTGGAGATCGACGGGCCGGCCGACGAGCAGAAGTTCGCCACCCCGGACGGGGTCGTGCCGGTGTGGCTGCACCGCGGCGACCGCCCCGTGGGCGCGGCCCTCGTCGAGGCGATCACCTCCCTCGTGTTCCCCTCCGGTGACGTGCAGGCCTTCGTCCACGGCGAGGCCGGCTTCGTGAAGGAACTCCGCCGCCACCTGCGCCTCGACCGGGGCGTCCCGCGGGAGCGCCTGTCGATCTCGGGCTACTGGCGCCAGGGCGAGACGGACGAGGGCTGGCGCGCGATCAAGCGGGACTGGAACGCCTCGGTGGAGGCCGAACAGGACGTCCGCCCCCGCGCCGCCGCCTGAGGGAACCTTTCCCCACCCGGGTCCCCGAGCCGAACCGGTCCCGCCCCCGCAGCCGCCGGACACCGGTCCCGCAGCCGCCGGAGGGCGGGACCGCCCGTTCGGCGGGACAATGTCCGCATGCGTACGCTCCGCACGGTCGGGCTGGCCGGGGCCGCGTTCGTCCTCGTCGCCACGGGTTCCGCGGCGGCGGCGCCGGCGGCCCCGACGCCGCCCCCCGCGCCCAAGCCGCTCCTCACCGACGCCGACGTCGCCGGCGCGGTCGCCCGCCTCGACACGACGGTCGGGGACGCCATGCGCAGCACCGGCGTTCCCGGCGTCTCGGTGGTCGTGGTCCACCGGGACAAGGTCGTCCACCTCCAGGGCTACGGCATCCGCCGGACCGGCGAGGGCGCGAAGGTCGACCCCGACACGGTCTTCCAGCTGGCGTCCCTCTCGAAGCCGATCTCCTCCACCGTCGTGGCCGGCGCACTGGCCTCCCCCGACGCGTGGGACACGCCCCTCGGACGGACCCTGCCCGGCTTCGCCCTCAAGGACCCCTGGGTCACCTCCCACGTCACCGCCGCCGACCTGTTCTCGCACCGCAGCGGCCTCCCCGACCACGCCGGGGACCTCCTGGAGGACCTCGGTTACGAGCAGCCGTACATCCTGGACCACCTGCGCTTCGAGCCGCTGACCCCCTTCCGCGCGAGTTACGCGTACACCAACTTCGGGCTCACCGCCGCCGCCGAGGCCATCGCCCGCGACCGCGGCACCAGTTGGCAGAAGCTCAGTGACGACACCCTGTTCAAGCCCGCCGAGATGACCCGTACCAGCACCGGGTTCTCCGCCTACGCGAACGCCCCCGACCGCGCGTACGGCCACGTCAAGAACCCCGACGGCACCTGGAGCCCGCGCTTCGTCCGTGACGCCGACGCCCAGGCCCCGGCCGGCGGGGTCAGTTCCACGGCCCGCGACATGGGCCGCTGGCTGCGCCTCCAGCTCTCCGGCGGCACCCTCGACGGCAAGCGCGTCATCCCGGCCGACGCGCTCGCCCGCACCCACCTCCCCGAGATCGTCGCGCAGGACCGGACCCCCCAGGGCACCCCGCAGTTCTACGGCCTCGGCTGGAACGTCGGCTACGACCAGGCGGGCCGGCTGCGCCTGAGCCACTCCGGGGCCTTCGACCTCGGCGCCAACTCCAACGTCACCCTGCTCCCCCTGGAGCAGCTCGGCATCGTCGTCCTGACCAACGGCGCTCCCGTCGGCCTCGCCGACGCGGTCGCCCTGGACTTCTTCGACACCGCCGAACACGGCAGGCCGAGCGCCGACTGGCTGGCACTGGCCGCCTCCCTGTACGCGCAGGCGGAGAACGCGAACCGCTCCGACACCGACTACGCGCGACCGCCGGCCGGCGCCCGTCCGGCCCGCGACGCCGCCGCGTACACCGGCACGTACGACAATCCGTTCTACGGCCCGCTCACCGTCACCGCCGACGGCGGGGAACAGGGCAACGGCAAGGGCCTCACCCTCTCCCTCGGCCCGGGCCCGAAGCGCTTCCCGCTGACGCACTACGACGGGGACACCTTCAGCTTCGTGACCTCCGGCGAGAACGCCGTCGGCCGCACCGGGGTCACCTTCGCCGACGGCACCGTCCGCGTCGAGTACCTGGACGAGAACCACCTGGGCACCTTCACCCGGAAATAGCCGCCTACCCTGGTCCCTGATGACCCGCAGATCCCACGTGCCGCCCTCGCCCCTGCCCCAGCTCTCCGGCATCGACCCGGTCCGGCTACGGCTGCCCCCCGACCGGGAGGGCCGGTGGCCGGCCCTCGGCGCGTACCTGGCCGAGCGCTACGCCGGCACCCGCGGCGCCGAGTCGATGGCGCGGCTCCTCGCGGCGGGCCGGGTCGTGGGTCCGGACGGCCGGGTGCTGCGACCGCAGGACCCGTACGAGCCGGGCGGCTGGATCTTCTTCCACCGGGACATGCCGGCCGAGCCGCCGGTGCCGTTCCCGATCCGTGTCGTGTACCGGGACGCCCATCTGCTGGTGGTGGACAAGCCGCACTTCCTGGCGACGACCCCGCGCGGCAGCCACGTCTTCCAGACCGCCCTGGCCCGACTGCGCCAGGAACTGGACCTGCCGACGCTGAGCCCGGCGCACCGGCTGGACCGGATGACGGCGGGGCTGGTGATGTTCAGCATCCGGCCCGAGGACCGGGGCGCCTACCAGTTGTTGTTCCAGAACCGGCGGGTCCGCAAGGAGTACGAGGCCCTCGCGGTCCACGACCCGGCGGTGGAACTGCCCCGCACGGTCCGCAGCCACATCGAGAAGGTCCGCGGCGTCATGGCGGCGACCGAGGTCCCGGGCGCCGAGCCCAACGCCGAGAGCCTGGTCGAGCTCACGGACGTCCGGGCGGGCCTGGGCCGCTACCGACTGACCCCGCACACCGGCCGCACCCACCAACTGCGGGTGCACATGAACTCCCTGGGCCTGCCCATCCTCGGCGACCCCGTCTACCCGGTGGTCGCGGAGCCCGTCGAGCCGGCCGACTACCGCCGCCCGCTCCAGCTGCTGGCGCGGACCCTCGCCTTCACCGACCCGGTGACGGGCCTCGCCCACGACCTGGAGACCGGCCTCGCCCTCAGGGCCTGGGACGACCTGGCCGGCTGGGAAACGGACCCGGCGTCCCCCTGACGACCGACCCCGATACCCGTCACCGAACGCCCCGGCCCGGTTCCGCCACTCCCGCGATGCGCAGCGCGGCGTCGGCCGCGGCCTCCGCGAACGCGGCGGGCGGGCGGGCCGGGTCGGAGCGGTGGATCAGCATGACGCCCTCGATCAGCCCGAAGACGAGGTCGTTGCGCAGTGTCAGTCCGGCCTTGTCCCCGGCCAGTTCGGTGCCGACGGAGGTCCCCTTGAGCAAGGTCCGGTAGGTGTCGCGCAGTTCGGCCCGCATCCCGCGGAACTGCCCGAAGCGCGGCCCGCGCAGTTCGGGGAGCAGGTAGAGGGCGCCCAGGTTGTGCGGTCCCCCGCACAGCAGCAGGACGTCCGAACGGCACAGCTCCCACAGTCGCCGGGCGGCCGGCCGGCCGGTCTCGGCGAGGAGCCGCCGGGACAGCACCAGGGAGGGTGCGACCGTTGACTCCAGGAGCTCGGCGAGGAGTTCCTCCTTGCCGCTGAAGTAGTGGTACATCGTGGCCTGCCGCATCCCGGCCCGTTCGGCGACCGCCCGCGTGGTGGTGGCCCCGTACCCCCGCACCGTGAACAGCTCGGCCGCCGCGCTCAGGAGTTCCTCGCGCGGCGGCCGGCCGGTGTCCGGTCTCAACTGGTCGGCGCGTGGCCGACCGACCCGTCTCGGTCCTTCGTCCGTTCCCGCACTCATGCGCCGATCGTCGCACAGGACACGACGAATCGATCATGGCAAGAGATGAGATCCGGCCATGACGGGTCTAGGAGGAAGCCCCAAAAGCGCCTAGCCGACCGAGCTGTAGGCCACTACACCCCGAAGCAGTGCGTCCACGGCCTTACGGGCATTTCGCGCCACCGTGCTCCCACCGGCCGAGGACGGCGGGGCGGAGGACGACGGCGCCGCCGCCGCGATCTGCCCGAGGACGTCGATGACCTGCTTGCACCAGCGGACGAAGTCCCCGGCCGGCATCTCCGCCTCGCGCAGCACCTCGTCCAGGCTCTTGTCGGACGCCCATTGGTAGGCGGCCCAGGCGAAGCCGAGGTCCGGCTCGCGCTGGCCCACGCCCTCCGTCTGGTTGATGCGGTGTTCCTCCTCCAGCGCGTCGAGCCGGCCCCAGATGCGAACCATCTCGCCCAGCGCCGCCTTCGCCGCGCCGCCCGGCACCTTCGGCGTCACCGCGTCGTCGGCCTGCCGCGATTCGAAGACCAAAGCCGACACGCAGGCGGCCAGTTCGGCCGGACTCAGGCCTTCCCAGACCCCTTCGCGCAGGCACTCCGAGGCCAGCAGGTCGAGCTCGCCGTAGAGCCGGGCGAGCCGCTTGCCGTGCACGGTCACCTCGTCCTCGCGCAGGTAGTCCAGCTCGGTGAGCAGCGCGTGGATCCGGTCGAAGGTGCGGGCGATGGTGTTCGTCCGGCCCTCGATGCGCCGCTCCAGCTGCTGGGTGTCGCGCTTGAGCCGGTGGTAGCGCTCCGCCCAACGGGCGTGGTCCTCGCGCTCGTCGCAGCCGTGGCAGGGGTGGGCCCGCAGCTCGGCGCGCAGTCGGGCGATCTCACGGTCGTCGGCCGCCGCGGCCCGCCCGCGGGGCGCGCGTCCGGGCCTGAAGTCGCCGGCCTTGGTCCGCAGTTGCGAGGCCAGGTCCCGACGGGACTGCGGGGAGCGGGCGTTGAAGGACTTGGGGATCCGCATCCGGTCCAGCGGCTCCACCGGCACCGGGAAGTCGATCGCGGCGAGCCGCTTGACCTGCCGCTCGGCGGTGAGCACCAGCGGCCGGGGCCCCTCGGTGTACTCGTGCCCGCGGTGCCCGTTGACCCGCCCGGCCGGCACGCCCGGGTCCAGGACGAGCGCCAGCCCGGCGAACTTGCCGCTCGGCACGTGGATGATGTCGCCCGGCTTGAGCTTCTCCAGCGAACCGGCCGCCTGCGCCCGGCGCTGCGCCGCGCCCTGCTTGGCCAGGTCGGTCTCGCGGTCCTTGAGGTCGCGGCGCAGGCCCGCGTACTCCTCGAAATCGCCCAGGTGGCAGGTCATGCCCTCCTGGTAGCCCTCCAGGCCCTCCTCGTTGCGCTGCACCTGCTTGGAGATGCCGACGACGGACCGGTCGGCCTGGAACTGCGCGAAGGAGGTCTCCAGCAGCTCGCGCGAGCGGTGCCGGCCGAACTGGCTGACCAGGTTGACGGCCATGTTGTAGGAGGGCCTGAAGCTGGAACGCAGCGGATACGTACGGGTACCCGCCAGGCCGGCCAGTGCCACCGGGTCCATGCCCCGCTGCCACAGCACCACCGCGTGGCCCTCGACGTCGATGCCGCGCCGCCCGGCCCGGCCGGTCAGCTGCGTGTACTCGCCGGGGGTGATGTCGGCGTGCTGCTCGCCGTTCCACTTGACGAGCTTCTCCAGGATGACCGTGCGCGCGGGCATGTTGATGCCCAGGGCGAGGGTCTCGGTGGCGAAGACGGCCTTGACGAGGCCGCGTACGAACAGTTCCTCGACGACCTCCTTGAAGGTGGGCAGCATGCCCGCGTGGTGCGCGGCGATGCCCCGCTCCAGGCCTTCGAGCCACTCGTAGTAGCCGAGGACGTGCAGGTCCTCGGTGGGGATGGAGGAGGTCCGCTCCTCGACGATCTCACGGACCTTCAGGCGCGCGGAGTCGTCGTTGAGCCGCAGGCCCGCGTACAGGCACTGCTGGACGGCGGCCTCGCAGCCCGCCCGGCTGAAGATGAAGTTGATGGCCGGCAGCAGGTTGTCGTTCTCCAGCCGCCCGATGACCTCGGGGCGGGCCGGGGTCCAGATCCGGCTGCGGGAGCGGCGTTCGCGCTCGCGGTCGGCCTCGCGGACCATCTTGCCGCGCCGGCGGTCCTTGGGGTTGTAGGTGCGGCTGTTCTCCTCGCGGGCCATCCGCAGCAGGTCGGGGTTGACCTCGCGGCGGCCGGAGCCGCGGCCGCCGTGGTCGGACTCCTCCTCGAAGAGGTCGTAGACCCGACGGCCCGCCATGACGTGCTGCCACAGCGGTACGGGCCGCTCCTCGGAGACGATGACCTCGGTGTCGCCGCGCACGGTGTCGAGCCAGTCGCCGAACTCCTCCGCGTTGGAGACGGTCGCGGACAGGGAGACCAGGGTCACCGACTCGGGGAGGTGGATGATCACTTCCTCCCAGACGGCTCCGCGGAACCGGTCGGAGAGGTAGTGCACCTCGTCCATGACGACGTGTCCGAGGCCGCGCAGTGCCTGCGAGCCCGCGTAGAGCATGTTGCGGAGCACCTCGGTGGTCATCACGACCACGGGGGCGTCGGAGTTGACGCTGTTGTCACCCGTCAGCAGGCCCACCTTGTCCGCGCCGTAGCGCTTGACGAGGTCGGCGTACTTCTGGTTCGACAGGGCCTTGATGGGCGTCGTGTAGAAGCACTTGCGGCCCTGTTGGAGGGCCAGGTGCACGGCGAACTCGCCGACGATGGTCTTGCCCGAGCCGGTCGGGGCGGCCACCAGGACGCCCTTGCCCGCCTCCAGTGCCTTGCAGGCCTCGACCTGGTACGGATCCAGGTCGAATTCGTACATCTCGCGGAAGGGTGCCAGCGCGGTGGCTTCTTCGGCGGCGCGGATCCGGGCAGCGGCGTACCGCTCGGCGGGAGAGAGTTCTTCGGTCATCTTGGTATCGAGCCTACCCGTCGGCTCCGACAACAGTCGCGATCATTTATGCGAGCGACCGCGGGGCCGCGGGGAGGCGCGCGGCGGTCACCGGGGGGCTCGGAGCGGCTCGCCGTCCGTGCGGGCGCGGAGCCCGGCCCGGCCGCCCGGAGCGCCGGGGCGGCCGGTCGGCGCGGCCCGCGCGCCCCGGCCGCGTCCGGCCGTGGCCTCGACGAAGGGGG
>NZ_JBHVPG010000067.1:775-39381 GCF_042887545.1 Streptomyces sp. NPDC057939 | reverse complement strand
GAGTTCTACTCTTATAGTGTCGTCCGCAGCGTCTGATGTGGATCAGTGCCTGGCGGTGTGCACCCGTCGCGCGGCCCGGTGCGGTGGAGATCCCCGGAAGGCGCCGGGCCCGACGCGCGGGCGCCCGCCGGTCGGGCGGGACGATGTCGGGCGGGGACCGCGGCGGGGGCGTCGACCAGCGGCGGAGGAGGCTGCCGGGCGGGTCGGCCGAGCGGGTCGCCCGGCCCGGTGCGGGGGCGGTCGGGAGGGGTCCGGGACGGGGGGTCGACTAAGGTGGCCGGGTGAAGATCGCTCTCATGGACTCGGGAATCGGCCTCCTTGCGGCGGCCGCCGCGACGCGTCGGCTGCGGCCGGACGTCGATCTGGTGCTGTCCTGCGACCCCGACGGGATGCCCTGGGGACCGCGCACCCCCGCCGACCTGACCGAGCGTGCCCGCGCCGTCGCCCGTGCCGCCGCCGCGCACCGTCCCGACGCGCTGATCGTGGCCTGCAACACCGCCTCCGTGCACAGCCTGCCCACCCTGCGGGGCGACCTGGAGCCCGCCATCCCCGTCATCGGCACCGTCCCGGCGATCAAGCCCGCCGCGGCCGCCGGGGGACGCGTCGCGATCTGGGCCACCCCCGCCACCACCGGCAGCCCCTACCAGCGAGGCCTGATCCGTGACTTCGCCGCCGGCGCCGAGGTGACCGAGGTGCCCTGCCCGGGTCTCGCCGACGCCGTCGAGGCGGCCGACGAGGCCGCCGTCGTACGGGCCGTCGCCGCGGCCGCCGCGCTGACCCCGCCCGACGTCACCGACGTCGTCCTCGGCTGCACGCACTACGAGCTCGTCGAGGAGCTGATCCGGGCCGCCGTCGACGCGCGCACCGGCGGCACCCCCTTCGCCTTCCACGGGTCCGCCGAGGCCGTCGCCCTCCAGGCATTGCGCCGCGTGGGCGTCGAACCCCGGCCCGGACTGCCGCGCACCGGCGGGCTGACCGTGCTGCTCAGCGGCCGCCCCGGCGAGCTTCCGCGCGCCGCGTTCGGTTACGCCGAGGGCCGACTGCTCGCCGAGCCGGCGCGGAACGCCTCCGTCGGAGGATGACCCCGGACGGGGACGGCCCGTCCGGCGCCCCGGCCGGCCGCCGGAGGCGACGCGGGCGATGAGGTCGGACGACCCCGTTCGGACCCGCCAACTCCCCTCCGCACGGGCCCCGTTCCGTCACCGGTCGGTCCGCCGCCGACCGTTCCGCGACGCCGGGACCGCTCGCATACTGGGGCCGTGACTGCCTACGCCAAGCACGTGCCGAGCGGGGTGATACCCGCGACCGGCGTACGTACATGGGGTGTTCCGGCCGCCGAGGGCTGGCTCAAGGAGCGTGCGCCGCTCTTCTTCGCGCCGGGCGGCGGGAGTTGGGCGCTCGGTGTGCTCGTCGTCGTCTCCTTCCTGCCGATCGTCCGGACCGGGGCGCAGGACGCAGCCGTCGGAACGGACTGGCGGGCCTACCCGATGACCCTCCTCCTGGCGGCCCTGCCCGTCTGGTTCCGGTACCTGCCGGGCGCGGCCGCCGTATCGGCCGCGCTGATCGCCGCGGAGTCGGCCGCGGCCCTCGTCGTGCGGGGGACCGGCGCCGTGCGCACCCGGGTCGGTCTCTGCCTCGTCTGCCTCGCCGCACTGTGGGCGCTGGTCGGGGCGCTGCTGCGGCTGAGGGCCCGCCGTCGGCAGGGGGCACGGGCCCTCGCGGCGGCCGGGCCCGCCCGCCTTCCCGCGCCGGGGCCGCTGCCCGACGGGCACGGCCGGCGCGGCATCGCGGCGATGTTGTTCGGCGTTTTCCTCTGCCTCGTGGGCGGCGGAGTCCTCCTCGACGGGCTCGTACGGGACTTCGGCGCCGGAGGCGGGGCCGTTCCGTACGACGCGGTGGGTCAGCAGTGGACCGCCGCGCCGCTGCTGCTGCTCGGCAGCACCCTCCTCGGCCGCGGCGCGAGCGCCGACCGGGCCGCGCGGCGGTTGCGCGACGTCGGCCTGCCGGTCATGGTCGTCGGCGTCCGGATCTCCCGGTCCGGGCACCACTGGTTGTACCCGGACGCCGACGAGACGGCCGGGCGGCCCCTGATCGCCTTCCGGGCCCGTGGCGTCGACACGCGTGCGGAGGTGCGGATGTTGGCCGCGGGCCCGACGGCGGACGCCCGGCGCGGATCGCACGACATCGACGCCCGCGACGAGCCCTTCGAGGCGGTGCTGTACGGGGTGCCCCGAGAGGGCGCCGAGGTCGTCCTGGAATGCGCGGTGCACGACGGCCCCGGGACCCGGATCAGCTCCCACCTGACCGCGGCCGTGCTGCTGCCGCGCCGCAGGCACGGCCTCGACCGGTGGGTCCCCGCGGGCGTGTCGCACCGGGAGAGCGTGCGACGGACGCGGGCCCGCGCGGAAGAACGCCGACGCGAGCAGGCGCGGCTGCGCGCGGAGGAGGAGAAGACGAATCGGGACGGGCGTGCCGGCGGGGCCGCCGGCGGCTGCGGCGGTACCGGGTGCGGTGGTGACGGGGGCTGCGGCGGGTGCGGCTGCGGCTGACCGGCATCGCCCGGGTGGGTCGGTCGCGGGTCCCCGCCCTCGGCCGGTGCACCCGCCGCCCGCTCAGTCGATCGTCGCGAGGCGTTCGGCCAGGGCGCGCAGGGCCTCCGCGTCCAGGACCCGGTCGCCGAAGCCGGGCAGCGGCACATGGAGCGGTTCCGTCCATTCGGCCGGGATCGCCGCCCCGCCGTGGACCGCGCCGGCCAGGATCCCCGTGACGGCGGCGACGGTGTCGGTGTCCCCGCCCAGGTCGACCGCGGCCCGTACGGCCGCGGCGAAGCCGGTGGTGGTCCGCAGGGCCCACACCGCCGAGCCCAGGCAGGGCCACACCGCCCCGTTGAACTCGGTGGCGAGGTCCGGGTGCCAGGCCGGGTCGAGCACGCGGGCGTACCGCTCGCGGTGGTTCGGGTGCACCGAGTCGAGGACGTCGGGCAGCGCGGCCAGCGGATCGTCCCCGTCCAGGGCGACGCGCACGAGCTCGTGCAGTACGGCGGTGCCCTCCCAGGCGGCCCGGTCGCCGTGGGTGAGGGCCGCGATCCGCCGGGCGGCGTCCATGGTGGCCTCCCTGCCGGCGGCGGCGAAGTACACCGCCGACGTCGAGGCCCGCATCAGGGAACCGTTGCCGGCCGCCCGTGCGTTGACCTGGAAGTGCAGGGCGGCGGCCAGGTCCCAGGCCTCGCCGTTGGTCAGCACGTCCTCGGTCTGGAGACCGATGTCCTTGGGGCGGCCGGCGGCCCACCGCTGGAACCGGGCGAAGACGTCGGGCAGGTCGAGGCCGCCGTGCTCCAGCAGGGATTCGCCGACCAGCACCGCCATCTGCGTGTCGTCGGTCGCCTCGCCGGGATCCCAGCCGCCACCGCCGCGCATCTCCTGTCCCCGCGCGGTCAGTTGGCCCGCCGGGCCGAACTCGTAGGGCGCGCCGAGGGCGTCGCCCGCCGCCGAACCGAGTACGGCGCCCACGGCGCGGTCCAGTCGGGTGGTCACGGATTCTCCTCGGGGCACACGGTGTTGAGCAGGCGGCGCGCGAAGGCGTCCAGGTCGTCGAGGCCGGCCGCCGCCAGGGTCGCGGGGGCGCCGGCCAACAGGTGCGGGATCGCGCCGTGCAGCGCGAGCGTCAGGACGCGCGCCCCGTCGGACCCGCCGGGCAGCCCCGCCGCCTCCAACAGGTGCCGGTACGCGGCGAAATCACCCGCGCCGATCGGGTCGATCAGCGCGGCCAGCCACGGCCGCCGGGCCGCCTCGCCCTGGAGTTCCAGGTGGGCGAGCATCCGCGTCCGACCGGGCCCGGCGACGTCCCGCAGCAGTCCCGCCAGGAACGCGGCCGGATCCGGCGCGACCCCGGATCCCGCTTCCGCTTCCGCTCCGGATCCCGCTTCCGCTTCCGCGCCCGATCGCGGCCCCGCCCCCGCACCGGCTTCCGATCCGGCTTCCGATACGGCGGGCGTCGGGGCGACGGCCCGGTACTGCTCCAGGCACCGTTCCGCGACGGCCCGCAGCAGGGCGTCGCGGCTCAAGAAGTAGTTCTTGGCCGTGCCCGGCGGCACGTCGGCGGCGGCGTCGACGGCCCGGTGCGTCAGCCCGCGCCCACCCGATCCGCCCAGTACGGCCACGGCCGCGTCGCGCAGCCGGTCCCGCCGGTCCTGATTCACGTCGCCAGGATAACCACGCTCGTGGTACCACGGATGGGGTACTGCGAAAGGCGCACCGCGCCCGCGGTACCCCGTGCGCGGCACGCCGACCGGGCGGCCCACGCGATCCGCTCGGGCACGCGTGGTCGGGGCGGGGGCGGCGGCCCGGCCACCGCCGTCGGGCCGCGCCGCGCCGGACGGGGGGTCGCCGTCCTGGAGCGCCGCACGGCCCCGGAGCGCTACGGCAACGCCTTCGGGATCCACCCCACCGGGCCCGTCCGCCGGCCGGGCCCGCGGGACGCCCCGGTGCGCCTGCCTCCCCGACCGACGCCCAGGTCCCCTGCTCCCCGCCCAGGGCCCGACCGGACCGGGGCCCGGGCGGGTTTCCGGGGTGGCCCGGCGGGCAGACGCACCACGCGCCCCACGGGCACGCGCGGACCACGGGCCCGTCGACCGACTGGGCGAGAGGCGGTGGCGTACATGCGGAACGTGAGTACGCTGCTACACATGACGGGTCACCCCCCGGGGCCGCTCTGGACGGGCCGAGCCTCCAACCGCGTGCAGTGGGTCCTCGCCGCCGCCGGAGCCGCGTGCCTGGCGCTCGGGATCGAGCTCGCCGTCGACGGCTCCTGGACCTCCGGGATCGCCCCGCTGCTCATGTCCGTGGTCGGCTGCCTCGCCGCCGGGCTGTTGATCCTCTACGGCACCCTGGCGTTCGTGCACGTCGCCGTCACCGTCGACTCCCAGGTCCTGGAGGTCCGCTGCGGTCACGTGGGGCTCCCGCGCCGCAGGATCCCGCTCTCCGAGGTCACCTCCGCCGAGTTCGTGCCCCGCATCACGCCGCAACAGTGGGGCGGCTGGGGATACCGCTGGCGTCCGGAGCAGGGGACCGCCATCATCGTCCGGCGCGGCGAGGGCGTCGAACTGCGGCTCGGGGACGGCAAGCTGTTCACGGTCACCGTCGACGACGCGGAGAACGCCGTCCGCGTCATCCGCGCCCACCTGCGCGCCCTGGCCGGCTGACGCCGCACCTGCCGCCGACGCCGTGGGGCGTCGGCGTCGCCCGTCAGGGGCCCCGGCCCCGGGCCTTACCAGCCTTTGGCATGCGGGGACGTACACTCCGCCAGATGAGCAGCAGTGTCACCCGCGACGCCGGGAACGACCCCTCCCCGCCGCCCCCCGCATCACCCGGAGCGACATCCGACGCGCACACCGCCGACACCGGCGCGCCCGGAACCCGCGCGTTGCCGCGCTGGGCGGCACGGTCGGCGCGGCCCGCCCTCGCCGTCCTCGCCGGAGTGCTGCTCTACCTCAGCTTCCCGCCCCGCCCGCTGTGGTGGCTGGCGCCCCTGGCCCTCGCCCTGCTGGCCGGGTGCCTGCGCGGCCGCCGGGCCCGGGCGGGGTTCGGGCTCGGTTTCCTGTTCGGGTTGGGCTACCTGCTGCCGCTCCTCGTATGGACCAGTGAGGGCGTCGGCCCGGTGCCGTGGCTCGCCCTGGTCACCCTCGAAGCCCTCTTCATCGGGCTCGGAGGCCTCGGCATCGCCCTCGTCGGCAAGCTGCCCGGGTGGCCGCTGTGGGCCGCCGCCGTCTGGGTCGCGGACGAGGCCCTGCGGGCCCGCGCCCCCTTCGGCGGTTTCCCCTGGGGCAAGCTCGCCTTCGGGCAGGCCGACGGGATCTTCGTCCCGCTCGCGGCCCTCGGCGGGACCCCGCTGCTCTCCTTCGGCGTCGCGCTGTGCGGCTTCGGCCTCTACGAGGTCCTGCGCACCACCCGCGAACACCCCCGGCAGACCACGGCCGCGCTCGCCGCGCTGGCCGTCGCCGCCCCCATCGGCGCGGCCCTCGTCGCCCGCCCCCTGGTCTCCGACGCGGCCGAGGACGGAACGGCCGTGGCCGCCGTCATCCAGGGCAACGTCCCGCGCCTCGGCTTCGACTTCAACGCCCAGCGCCGCCAGGTCCTGGACAACCACGCGAACCGTACGATCCAGCTCGCCGAGGACGTCAAGGCCGGCCGGGTGCCCAAGCCCGACTTCGTCCTGTGGCCGGAGAACTCCTCCGACATCGACCCCTACACCCAGCCCGACGCCTACGCGGTCATCGACCACGCGGTGAAGGCCATCGGGGTGCCCGTCGCGATCGGTTCCGTACTGGCCCCCGACACGGGCCCGCTGCGCAACACGATGATCCTTTGGGACCCGGTCAAGGGCCCCGTCGACACCTACGACAAGCGCAAGATCCAGCCCTTCGGCGAGCGCATCCCCATGCGGTCCTTCGTCCGGCTCTTCAGCGCCGACGTGGACCGCGTCCGCCGGGACTTCGGCCCCGGCAAGGAGCCCGGGGTGTTCGACATGAACGGCAGCGGGGTCGGCATGGTCACCTGCTACGAGGCCGCCTTCGACGACGCGGTGCGCTCCACCGTCCGGGCCGGCGCCCAGGTCATCGCCGTGCCCAGCAACAACGCCACCTTCGGCCGGAGCCAGATGACCTACCAGCAGCTCGCCATGGACCAGATCCGCGCGGTCGAGCACAGCCGGACGGTACTGGTGCCCGTCACCAGCGGCGTCAGTGCCGTCATCCGGCCCGACGGATCGATCAGCGAGCGGACGAAGCTGTTCACCGCCGACGCGCTGGTCGCCGAGATCCCGCTGCGCTCCACCGAGACCCCCGCCACCCGCTTCGGCCCGCTGCCCGAGTACGCGCTGCTGCTGATCGCAGCGGGCGGGCTCGCCACGGTGCTGGCCCGTAGGATCCGCGCCGGGAGGGCCGCGTGAGCACACCCGAGTTCATCAGGGCGATCCGCGCCGGCGCCGGGCAGCAACTCCTCCTGCTGCCCGGGGTCACGGCCGTCGTCATCGACGACGAGGACCGGGTCCTGCTCGGCCGCCGCGCCGACACCGGGCGCTGGTCGGTCATCGGCGGGATCGCCGAACCCGGTGAGCAGCCCGCCACGACGGCCGTCCGCGAGGTGTACGAGGAGACGGCCGTGCGGTGCGTCCCCGAGCGGGTCGTCCTCGTCGAGATGCTCGCGCCGATCGTCTACCCCAACGGGGACGTCTGCCAGTTCCAGGACCTCACCTTCCGTTGCCGCGCGACCGGGGGCGAGGCCCGCCCCCACGACGGGGAACTGCTGGAGGTCGCCTGGTTCGGGATGTCGGAGCTGCCGCCGCTGGAGCGGTTCGCCCTGGAACGCGTCCGACGCGCCCTCCTCGACGAACCGACCTGGTTCGAGCCGGCGGAGGTCGGTGCCGCCGACGGGAACCCCGGATGATCCTCAGCGGGGCCGCCGCCCCCTGACGCTCACCCGGAGGCGGGCGCGACCAGGGCGAAGGCACCCGGGGCGGAGGCCTCCCGGTACAGCGCGAGGGCCCGCTCGCCCATCACCGCGCTGTACGAGACCTCCGGGACCGTGCCGCCGCCCTCGTAGCCGCCGAGCACACCGGCCAGCTCCCCGTCCACGAGCCAGGGACTGCCGCTGGTGCCGCCGCTGAGGTCGGGGCAGTCGATGCGACGCTGCGTCCCGGAGAACAGCTCGGTCGTGTTGGTGCAGCTCAGCGGGGTTTCGCTGGTGCTGGGGTAGCCGAGGATCGTGACGAGCGCGTCGTCCGGCTGCTGCCCGGCCACGGGGAACGCGCCGACGACGTCCTCGATCCGGGCGCCGTCCAACGGCGCGAGCGTCGCGAAGGCGATGTCGGCGTCCGGGTCCTCGCCGTCCCGCCAGCCGGGGGCCGTGTACACGTCGGTCAGCCGCCACACCCCGTACGGGGTTTCGCCGTCCCGGTAGCCCGGGGCGAAGACCGCGGTGTCCGGGTCGTCCAGGCAGTGCGCGGCCGTGGCTATCAGGTCGTGGCCCTCGCTGCGCACCACGGCGGCGGTGCAGAAGTGGCCGCCGGCCGTCCCTCCCGCGAACAGCGCGCCCACCCGGTCCGCCGCCGCCCCGGGACGGGCGCCGACGGTGAAGCCCAGGGGCGGCGCGGCCGGCGGGTCGGGGACGTCCACGCCCAGCAGGGCGGCCGTCGCGCTCAGGGCGAGCAGGATCCGGGAGGCGCGCCGGGCGCGGGGTCGGCCGGCCTGTCGGGGAAACATGCCATGGATCATGTTCCGAGCCTCCCCGTCGAAACCCTGTGCGGAGCCAGAAATTCCATATGAATCAGCTGTGAATCCGGGAGGGGCGCCCCGGGCGGGGGGCGGCACCGGCCGACGGCCGGCCCCGGAAGGCGCCGCACAGGCGGGACCCGGCCCGCGGGGCGAGACTGGCAGAGGTGCTGTCCAGGGGGGCCGAGGCCTTCAGGAGGTCCCGTCATGACCACACGGCGCACACCCGTGATCTTCATCCACGGCCTGTGGCTGCACTCGACGAGTTGGCAGGGCTGGGCCGACAGCTTCCACGACGCCGGTTACGAGCCGTTGATGCCGGAGTGGCCGGGGGTGCCCGACACGGTCACGGGGGCCCGCCGACTGCCCGACGCGCAGGCCGGCGTCGGGCTGGCAGAGATAGCGGAGGCGTACACCCGGGTCATCCGGACGCTGCCCGCGCCGCCGGTGCTGATCGGGCACTCCGTCGGCGGTTTCATCGCACAGCACCTGCTCGGCGAGGGCCTCGCCTCCGCCGCCGTGGCCATCTCCCCGGGCCAGATCAAGGGGGTGAAGGCGCTCGCCCCGGCCCAGGCCAAGTCGGCGTTCGCCTTCCTGCGCGACCCCGGCAACATCCACCGCGCGGTCTCGCTCAACCGGGAGCAGTTCCGTTACGCCTTCGCGAACGCCGTGCCCGAACCGGACGCGGAGGCGCTCTTCGACGCGTGGACCATTCCGAGCCCCGCCCGACCGCTGTTCCAGCTCGCCCTCGGCAACTTCACCCCGCACTCCGCGGCCCGGGTGAACACCGACAACGCCTCGCGCGGTCCGCTGCTCCTGATGTCCGGCAAGCACGACCACACCGTGCCCGACGTGCTGACCCGGTCCACGTACAAGCAGTACCGGCACTCCCCGGCCGTCACCGAGTACCAGTGCTTCGAGGACCGGGGCCACTCCCTGACCGTCGACCGGGGCTGGCCCGACCTGGCCGCCTCCTCCCTGACCTGGCTCGGCACCCACGCCCGCCCCATGGCGGGCGCCCGCTGAACCGTTTCCGCACCCTCAGGTACGGCGTTCGTAGAGGGTGACGCGGCGGCCGCGGACCTGGTGGTCCTCGACGACCGTGAAGTACTGGCGCAGGACGGCCACCTTCGTCCGGTCGCGGTCCGGGCCCGGCGGGCGGGCGACCCGGTCGTCGTCCGTGACCAGCAGGACGCGGCGCCGCTCCAGCAGGGCCGCGCGGATGCGGGACGGGTCGGCCTCCTCGCCCTTGAGGGTGGCGGAGGCCGCCGGGCTCCGGGCCAGGGCCACGTCGGTCAGGTCCCGGAAGGCGCCGGGGGAGACGAGCGCGGTGTCGCGCCGGGCGGCCGGTACGAAGAGCACCGCGTCCCCGGCGCGTCCCAGCCGGGCCACTTCCCCGGCCACGGCCAGCACGTCGTCGATCCGACTGGCCGGGGCCCGCCTGCCGAGTTCCACGGGCAGCAGGGCCAGCACCGCCACCCCGGCCACCGCCGGGACGAGCGCCGTCGCGGCCCTCGGAAGACGCGGTGCCAGGGCTCCGGCGCCCGCGCCCAGCGCGGCGCCGATCAGCAGGGCCAGACCCAGCATGCCGAACAGTACGTAGCGGTCCAGGAACAGGGGCCGCACCAGCGACAGCCCGATCAGGGCGAGCTGCGGCACCAGCAGCAGGGGCAGTCCCACGGCGGCGACCGACAGCCGACCGCGGGCCGGTCGGTCCGTCCACGCCCCGAACGCCCCGACGGCCAGCAGGATGCCCGGCCCGATCAACATGTGCCAGGCCAACGGTGGTATCCAGGACACCTGGTCGGACTGGCCCCGGCTGAACAGGATCAGCGGCAGTGCCCCCGCCGCGGCGCACGCCCCGGCCGCCAGCCACCGCAGCCACACCCCGCGCCCGGCCCGCACCCACCACAGGGTCACCGCGTGCGCGGGCAGCGCCAGGAGCGACAGCCAGTTCAGCAGGGCGCAGACCAGCACGAGGAGCCCGTACGCCGTCCACCGCGGCCACGTCCGCCGCCCGACCCGTCCCGGCCCGTCCCCGACGAGGGACACCAGGAGCAGCGCCGACAGACCGGAGCCGGCGGCGACCAGCGCGTAGGGCCGGCCCTCCTGGAGGTGGAACTGCACGGCGGGCAGCAGGCCGAGGGCCAACCCGGCACCCAGGCCGGTCGCGGGCCCGGACAGCCGGTTCCCGATCAGGGCCACGCAGCCCGCGGCCACGGCGACCGCGAGGACGGACGGCAGCCGCAGGGTCGTCGTGCCGGCGCCGAACACCTCGAAGAGGCCGTGCATGAAGAGGTAGTACAGGCCGTGCACCGCGTCCACGTTGCCGAGCATCGCCCAGATCTCGCCCGTCGACCGTCCGGCGACCTGCCAGGTCGCCGCCTCGTCACGCCACACGCTGTCCTGCCGGGAGAGCCCCCACGCGCCGAGCGCCAGGGTCCACAGGACCGGCACCGACCACACGACGAACGAACGACTGCGGGCCGGTGCGGCGCCGGGTATGTGGGATGTCATGAAGGCGTGCTGATCCTCGGTGCGGGTCGTCGGCGGAAGCCACCAGTCTATGGACGACACGGACGGTTTCCGGACGCGGTGTTGTGCATGACGGAGCGTGAGTGGCCGGCCTCCCGCCCCTAGCCTCGCCGCAGGAGCACGAACGAGGGGCGGTACCCGGTGAACTGGCTCATCCACGACTACCGCGAGAGCGATCTCGCAGCGGTGGTCCACCTGATCGACACCACGGCCGAACTCGGCCAGGAGTCCGTCTTCTCCCTGGCCGAATGCATCAGCGCCCTCACCGACCGGCAGCCCTGCGTGGTCGCCGTCCACCAGGGCGTACCGATCGGCGCCGCGCTCGCCTGCGTCACGGGGGAGCGGGCCTGGGTGATGCGCATCGCGATCGCCGCGGGCTGGCGCGGCCGGGGACTGGCCAGCGCCCTGCTCGTCGAGCTCGAACGCAGGCTCATAGCCGCCCGCGTCGGCCGGATCGCCTACGTGCTGCCCGAGGAGGACATGCTCGGCGAGGGCCTCCTCAACGCCGGCTACACCCGGCAGCCCGCCGTCGCCTACTTCGAGAAGACCGAGCCGCTGCACGGGCCTGCCGCGGGCCTCCTCGACGACCTCGGCGGCCGGTTCCTCCCGAGCGACCTGTGGGACAAGGTCGCCGGGATGGAGAAGGAGAAGGACCTCATCGAGCGGCGCGTGGTGCTGCCCCTCGCCGAACCCGAACGGGCCGCCTCGCACGGGGTGCGACCGCCGCGCGCCATCACCCTCTTCGGCCCGCCCGGCACCGGCAAGACCACCTTCGCGCGGGCCATCGCCTCCCGGCTCGGCTGGCCGTTCGTGGAACTGCTGCCCTCCCGCCTCGCCGACGAGGGCAACCTCGCGGCGGCGCTGCGCGACGCCTTCGCCCGGATCGCCGAACTGGAGCGGGTGCTCGTCTTCATCGACGAGGTCGAGGAGATCGCACCGGTACGCACCGAGCCCGCCCAGCCGGGCGGCATCCACGGCGTCACGAACGAGCTGCTCAAGCTGATACCCGGCTTCCGGGAGGGCGACGAACGGCTGCTGGTCTGCGCGACGAACTCGGTCCGCTCGCTCGACCCGGCGTTCCTGCGGCCCGGCCGCTTCGACTACCTGATACCCATCGGCACTCCGGACGCCGGGGCCCGCGCCGCGATCTGGTCCCGGTACACGGCCGGCCGGGCCGACGTGGACGTGGCGGCGCTGGTGGAGGCGACCGAACTGTTCACCCCGGCCGACATCGAGCACGCGGCCCGGATCGCGGCCCAGGTGTCCTTCGAGCGGGACCTGGAGGCGGTGGGCGCGCGGGGCGCGGCTGCCGCCCAGCTCGGCGCGGCCACGCAGGACTACCTGGCGGCGGTCGCCCAGTGCCGGCCGACGGTGACGCCGGCGATGACGGGCGAGTTCGAGGCGGACATCACCGCCCACGCCCGGTTCTGAACCCCGTCCCCCCGGTTGCGGCGGGGGGACGGAAACGAAGCGGCCCGCAGCCGCTCCCCAAAGCGGCTGCGGGCCTCCCCGCGCGGACTTGGCATCCGAGCGGGACGGCCACGTTCCGGTTGGGGTGTGTCGCCGGCTGGAACGTGGCACGCAGCGGTGCCTGAGGGCGTCCTGCACGCCCTCGTCAACACCTCCGAGTCAACCAGCGCAAGGGGTGGCGCCGCTTCGGCCGGACGGTCGCGCCCGGCCGGCCGGAAGGACGGCCCACGGCGACGGATCCGGGGCCGGACGGCCGAACGGGGGGGGGCCGTCCGGGTTACGGTCGGGCCATGGCCTTCGTCGTATTCATGACCCTGCCGGGGCTGGCGATCGTGCTCACCGTGGTGGCCTTCCTCGACCTGGCGCTCGTCCGCGCCGGCCGGGCCGGGCTGCTGCCCTGGCGTTGGGGCGGCCGGCAGGGCCAGATCTCCTCCACCGGTTTCGAGCAACTCCACGCGAGCTTCTCGCCGGGCAAGCAGAACGAGTTGGAGGAACGCCGCAGCGCCCTCGTCATGCGCGACGACGAGGAGGACGGCGCCCCGCCGCGTTCCCGCGTGGACCTCGACGGCGGCCGCGCCGTGATCAGGATGCCCGCACGGCCGTCCGCCGGGCCCGCCGTCACGGGCGGCAGCGGTAGGTGAACTCCACCGACGCGGTGCGCTTCACGGGCTCGATCAGCTGGAGTTCGGCCTTCGCGGGATGGCTGCCCGTGCCGTGGAACGTCCACAGCAGGTGCAGCGTGGCCTGCTCGCGGCCACCGGGCACCCGCTCCGTGAGTTCCTGGGAGCGGGTCCCGTCGCTGCGGACCCAGCGGTAGACGAGGGTGCCGGGGCGGCCGTTCGTCGACACGAAGGCCACCACGTCGGCGGCGGCGTCGCAGCCGGGCCCCTGCGGATCGGTGCTGACCCGGACGTCACGCACCTCGACGGACGGCCCGAACCGCTGCCAGCCCAGGTATCCGAGGACGAGCGCCAGGACCACGACGGCGAGGGTGTACCGCCGCCAGCCGCCGCCCCTGCGCGCGGGCGCCGCGGCCGGCGCCGCGACCAGCGGGAACGGGGCCGGCATGGCAGCCGTCACCCCCGGCCCGAACCGCAGTACGGAACCCTCGACCCGGTCGGGGGCGGCCTCCGCGGGCGGCGGGGGACCGGTGAACCAGTGGCTGCCGAGGACCGTGGCGCTGTAGTCGTCGGCGCCGTCGACGTGCTCGGCGCGACCGTTGTCGCCGTCGCCGGGCCGGGGTGCGCGGGGCTCGTTCATCGCGGCGGCTCCGGCTGCCGGCAGCGGCTCAGCAGCTGCGAGTCGGACGCCGAGGAGTTCCCGGCGGCGGGCTTGGTGGTGACGCGCACACCGCCGTAGCAGCCGTTGCCGCGGCTGAACGTGTGGGACCTGACCACCTGGGCGGTCGTGCCGGCCTGCACGACGAACGTCTCGCTGCCGTCGGCCGTGGCGAGGGACCCCGGGGCGTCGCCGAGGAACCACTCGACGACCACGGTGACCGTGCCGGTGCCCTGCGTCGCGACGGACACCGTGGCGTCGCCGCGGTAGATGCCCGGCTTCAGGGACACGTCGACCTTCGTCACGCGCACGGTCGGGGTGGGGCTCGGCGTCGGCGTCGGCGACCGGGTCACCGTCGGCGTGGGACTGACCGAACGGCTCGGGCTCGGCGAGTGGGAGGCCGAGTAGGAGGGGGACGGAGTCGAGGACGGCGACGGCGACGGCGAGGCCGACGCGGAGGCGCTCGGGGACGTCGAGGGGCTCGGGCCGGCGGACACCGTCGTCGACGGGGCCGGGTGCGGGGAGGCGCCGCCGGGCGCGGCCGGGCTCGTGGTGGCGAAGTCGCTGAGCGCGGACGTCCCCGGCGGGGTGCCGCCGATCGCGTCGGTCGTCAGGACCAGCAGGGCCCCCAGCACCAGCGCCAGCCCCGTCGCCAGCCAGCCGCCGCGCCCCGGAGCCCAGACCGACGGCGTGCCGACCGACGTGGTCGCCACCGCGGTGGTACCCGCCGCCGCGGCGCCCGCGGACGGGAACAGCAACGGCAGCAGGGCGGCCAGCGCCGCCAACTTGCGCTGCCCGCGCTCCTCCCACTGCGGCCCGTACGCCGCGAGCGCGACCTCCTCCAACTCGGCGACGAAGGCCTCGGCGTTCTCCGGACGCTGCTCCGGCAGCTTGGCCAGGCCACGCCGGATGAGCGGGCGCACCGGCTCCGGGGCCTCGGTCTCCGGCACCGGCGCCTCGATGTGCTGGACGGCGAGCTCCGCGAAGTTCTCCCCGTCGTACGGCTTGCGCCCCGTCAGGCACTCGAAGAACGTCGCCGTCGCCGCGTACACGTCGGCCGTCGGCGAGGCGGGGCGCCCCTGCCACTGCTCGGGGGCCATGTAGGCGGGCGTGCCCGCGACGCCGGGCGTCGTACCGCGCCCGGCCGCGATCCCGAAGTCCACGAGCTTGGAGGAGCCGTCCGCGGAGACCAGCACGTTCTCCGGCTTGTAGTCGCGGTGCACGACACCCGCCCGGTGCGCGGCGGCCAACCCCAGCAGGGAGCCCTTCAGCACCACCAGCGCGGCCTCCGGCTCCGAACGCCCGGACTGCTTGAGCAGGGCGCGCAGGGAGATCCCGTCGACCAGTTCCATCACGATCGCGGCGCCGCCCGGCGCCTCGACGTACTCGTACAGACCCACGACGTACGGGGAGCCGAGGCCGCCGAGGAGCCGCGCCTCCGCCCGGAACTCCCGGACGAAGGCGGGGTCCTCGCGCAGCCGGTCGCTCAGGTACTTCACGGCGACCGCGGTGCCCGTGCCGTCGTGGACGGCGAGCACCACCCGTCCGCTGCCGCCCGCCCCGAGCTCCCGTACCTCGCTGTATCCCGGTACCGTCCACTCACCGCTCATCGTCGCCCCCCGTCCGTGGCATCGCCGCATCCCGCACCCGTCGTACCCGACCGGCCACCACCAGGGACACGTTTCCGCCACGGCTGGTTCCCAACCGGGAGGGGCGTCTCGAAGCGCTGTGCGGTCAGGCCGCGGCCGCGAGCGCGCCGATCATGGCGTGCAACCTGTCGGCCGCGGCCCGGCCGAAGGACGGGTCGTTGATGTGGGTGTCGTAATCGTGGATCCGGGCCGCGCTGCCCCGCAATCCTTCGCGCAGCGCCGAGAACAGGGCCCGGTCCGCGCCGGGGTCATGGTAGGGCCCGCCGGGCGCGCCGAGCGTCGACAGTCCGCGCAGTGGGACGCAGACCTCCGTCGGACCCGTCGAGCCCCGCAGTTTGGCGGCGACCCGCCGGCCGAGCTCCGCGCATTCGGACTCGGTCGTCCGGATCACCGTGATCGAGGGGTTGTGGACGCGGACCCGGCGGTAGCGGGCCCGTTCCGGCAGGCTCTCCAGCGGCCCGAACTTCACCATGTCCAGCGCCCCCAGGCTCACCACCTGCGGGATCCCCGCCCGCCCGGCCGCTGTGAGCCGGTCGGGTCCGGCGGTCAGGATGCCGCCGCACAGGTCGTCGGCGAGCTCGCTGAGGGTGAGGTCCAGCACGCCCGCGAACACCCCCTGCCCGGCCAGGGTCTCCAGGGTGCGGCCACCGGAGCCGCTGACGTGGAAGACCAGCACCTCGTAGCCCAGCTCCGTCAGCCGCTCCCGGGCCGCGTCCACCCCGATCGTGGTCACGCCCGCCATGCTGGCCGCGACCAGCGGACGGGGTCCCGAGCCGAGCCGGGCCGGACGGCCCCGGTCCTGGGCGGCGCGGGCCCAGCCCTTCGCCATCCCGGCGACGGCCTCCACGGCGTTGGCCAGTACCGGGGCGGAGATGCTGTTGATCCCCGCGATGTCCACCACGCTGTACATCATCGTGAGGTCCGAGGAGCCGACGTACGGGGCCACGTCCCCGGACGCCATCGACGAGACCATCACCTTCGGCACGCCCAGCGGCAGGGCCCGCATCGCGCGGCTCGCGATGGAGGTGCCGCCGCTGCCCCCGATCGCGAGGACCCCGTGCAGCCGGCCCTCGGCGTGCAGGCGTAACAAGGTCGCCTCGGCCCCCTTCGCCATCGTGGTCACGGCCGCGCCCCGGTCGGCGGCCGCTCGCAGTTCGGACAGTTCCGTTCCCGCCGCCCGCGCCACCGCTTCGCGCGGCACGTCCGCGGGCACCTTCGGCTTTCCCATGATCCCGGTGTCGACCAGGACCACCTCGACGCCGGCGCGCGACAGCCTCTCGCGCAGCCAGCCGTACTCGACACCCTTGGTGTCCAGGGTTCCCACCAGCACGACGTTCGTCATATGTGCAATGTCCATGCAGGTGGGGTTTGTTGGCAAGTAAAGGTCGGGTCAACCCTTCAGGAGCCCCAACAGTCGCTCCAGGAACGGGATTTGAGAGGCAATCAGCTTGTTTCTGGCCATCGGGGGAGCGAACCAGGCCACCCGGTCCAATTCGGGGAACTCCTCCTCGCGGCCCGAGTGCGGCGGCCACTCCATCGTGAAGGTGCCGGGCACCATCAGCGCGGGGTCGAGGTCGGCCTCCACCGCCCAGATGGTCACCAGCTTCCCGCTCGTCAGCCGTACGTCGCCCAACGGCAGGTGCTCGCCCTCCGGCGGCGGCAGCCCGATCTCCTCGGTGAACTCCCGGCGGGCCGCCTCCCGCGGGGTCTCCTCGGGGCCGTACTCGCCCTTCGGGATGGCCCAGCCCCCGGCGTCCCGCCCCGACCACAGCGGACCGCCCATGTGCCCCAGCAGCACCTCGATCCCGGAGCCCGGATCCTCCGCGACCCCGTCGGCGGTCCGCCGGAAGAGGAGCAGCCCGGCACTGCGCTTGTACCTGATCGGTCCCGTCATGGACCCATGTATGCCCCGCCCCGACCGTGCTCAGCGGTCGGTGCGGGGTGAAGATCGGTGCGAGGGGAAGTCGGTGCGGTGAAGGTCGGTGCGAGGGGAAGTCGGTGCGGGGTGAAGGTCAGTGCGGGTGCGGGCCCTGCCGGTGCACCGGACCGTGGGCGTCGGCGCAGTGCCCGTCGCCCGAGTGTTCGTCGCCCGGTCGCCCGACCGAGAGCAGCGAGTCCTGGACGTGGTCCACCTGGAGGGTGGTGTGGGTGATCCCGTACTCCTTCTCCAGCAGGGCCTCCAGGTCGCGGCGCACGGCGTGGCAGTCGCCCGCCGGCTCCACCAGCACGTGCGCGGACAGCGCCGCCTGCCCCGAGGTGATCGTCCAGATGTGCAGGTCGTGGACCTCCGTCACCGGCGGGTGCCCGGCGAGCCGGTCACCGACCGCGTCCGGGTCCAGATGGGCCGGCGCCGCCTCCAGGAAGATCCGGCCCGACTCGCGGACCAGCCCGTAGCCCGCCTTGACCATCAGCACCACCACCACGAGCGAGGCGATGGAGTCGGCCTGCCGGAAACCGGTGGTGAGCACGATCAGACCGGCCACGGCCGTCCCGATGAAGGCGAACAGGTCGTTCAGGATGTGCTGGTAGGCGCCCTCGACGGCCAGCGAGGTCCGGTTCGCCCGGGAGATGCACCAGGCCGCCACCACGTTGACGACGATGCCCGCCAGTGCCGTCACCAGCACCAGCCCGCCCTCCACCGGCGGCGGATCGATCAGGCGCCGCACCGCCTCGTACGCCAACCACACCGCCAACAGCAGCAGCGTCAGACCGTTGGCCTGCGCCGAAAGTATCTCGGCGCGCTTGAGGCCGAACGTGAAACCGCCGCGGGCCGGGCGGGCGGCCAGCCGCATCGCGATCAACGCCAGGACGATCGAGACGGCGTCCGTCAGCATGTGCGCGGCGTCGGAGATCAGCGCCAGCGAATGCGCCATGACGCCGATGACCACCTCGATCGCCATGAACCCGCAGATCAGTACCAGGGCGATGCCCAACCAGCGGCGGTCGGCGTCCGGGTCCACCCCGTGGGAGTGCCCGCCGGGGCCGTGCGCGTGGGCGTCGTGACCGTGCTCGGGGTGCTCGCGCCCGGCGGGGTCGCGGCCCTCCCGGCCGCCTCGCCCCGGGTGTCCGTGCTCGTGCGCCTGCTCGTGCGCGCTCATCGCTTCCCCCGTCTTGTTCGCCGTTTGTTCGGTTCCGACGCGTGAAGTGAAGCGCACCGCGACGCGATCGGCAAAGGCTGCAACGGGGACCGTTGTCATTACCTTTAACACCCCTCTGACCTGCGGTTATGCCAGCAGCGTCGGATCATGGGAAAATCTGTCCATGGTCCAGCGCCCCGGTGTGCCGACCCCGCCCGAACTCGTCCTGGAAACCGCCCGCGGCTCCACCGAGATGAGCCCGGAGCGGATCTACCACGTCGGCCGCGACCCCCTCTGCGAGATCTGCCTCGACGACGCACGGGTCTCCTGGCACCACGCGGTACTGCGCCCCGACGGCGACCACTGGACCGTCGAGGACGAGGGCAGCACCAACGGCACCTGGGCCGACGGCCACCGCGTCCACGCCCGGAACGTCGGCCCCGGCAGCGAACTGCGCTTCGGCAGCCCCCAGGACGGCCCGCGCGTCGTCCTCGTCGGCCGCCCGCCACCGCCGCCCCCGACCCCCGACCCCGGATCCGTCGCCCGGCCCGCCCGGCCCTCCGGGGTCGCGGCGCCCGCCCTGACCGGCACCTTCCGTCGGCCCACCAGCGTCCGGCCGCTGCCCGCCCGGACCGCCGTACGGATCGGCCGCGACCCCGCCAACGACCTCGTCCTCGACGACCTCGTCGTCTCCCGCCGGCACGCCGAACTGCGCGCCCTCGCCGACGGCACCTACGAGATCGCCGACCTCGGCAGCCACAACGGCACCTACCTCAACGGAGCCCCCGTCGAACGGGCACCCGTCGCCGAGGGCGACATCGTCGGCATCGGACATTCGGCGTTCTGCCTCGTCGGCGACCGGCTCCAGGAGTACGTCGACACCGGCGAGGTCTCCCTCGACGTCCAGGACCTCGCCGTCACCGTCGACCACGGCCGCAAGACCCTCCTCGACCACGTCTCCTTCCCCGTCGGCGCGAAGTGCCTGCTCGCCGTCATCGGCCCCAGCGGCGCCGGCAAGTCCACCCTGCTCGGCGCCCTCACCGGACTGCGCCCCGCCGACCACGGCAGCGTCCTCTACGACGGCCGCGACCTCTACCGCGACTACGCCGAACTGCGCAGCCGGATCGGCCTCGTCCCGCAGGACGACATCCTGCACGCCCAACTCACCGTCCGCCGGGCCCTCACCTACGCCGCCGAACTCCGCTTCCCCCAGGACACCGCCAAGACGGAACGACAGGCCCGGGTGGACGAGGTGATCGGCGAACTCGGCCTCGAACAGCGCGCCGACCAGCCCATCCACAGCCTCTCCGGCGGCCAGCGCAAACGCGTCTCCGTGGCCCTCGAACTACTGACGAAGCCCTCCCTGCTCTTCCTCGACGAACCCACCTCCGGCCTCGACCCCGGCATGGACCGCTCCGTCATGCACATGCTGCGCGGGCTGGCCGACGACGGTCGCACCGTCATCGTCGTCACCCACAGCGTGCTCAGTCTCGACGTCTGCGACCGGCTGCTGGTCCTCGCACCCGGCGGACGCACCGCCTACTTCGGACCGCCCGGCCGGACCCTGGACTTCTTCGGCTTCACCCAGTGGCCCGAGGCCTTCGAGGCCTTCGAGAAGGAGCGGGACCGCGACTGGGCGGGCCGGTACGCGGCCTCGCCCGAGTACCGCAGGTACGTCACGGGCACCGCCCGCCCCCCGCTGCCCGACGGAACCGGGCCGGGCCCCGTCGACGCCGGCGTCGCTCCGCCGCCCACCGCGCAGAGCTGGGGGTCCCAGCTCTCCACACTGATCCGGCGGTACGCGGCCGCCCTCGGCGCCGACCGGACCTTCCTCGCCATCATGGTCGCGCTGCCCTTCGTCATGGGCGCCATGGCCCGCGCCCTCGCCGGCAGCACCCTGACCAGGGAATCGGCGATCAACGCCCTGCTCATCCTGTGCGTCGGAGGCGTCCTGACGGGCGCCGCGAACGCGGTCCGGGAACTCGTCAAGGAACGGGTGATCTACCAGCGGGAACGTGCCGTCGGACTCTCCAGATCGGCCTATCTGATGTCCAAGGTCGTCGTGCTGGGGGCGATCACCGTCGCGCAGGCCGTGGTCCTCACGCTCGTCGGCCTCTTCGGAGTGGAACTCGGCGCCCCCGGAGGCAGGGGGGTCTTCCTGCCGCCGCTCCTGGAGATCATCGTGGCCGTCGCCCTGCTGTCGTTCACCGCGATGATGCTCGGCCTCCTGGTCTCCGCCCTCGTGAAGAAGGAGGAGGTCACCATGCCCCTCCTGGTCCTCCTCGCCATCGTGCAGGTGGTCTTCTGCGGGGCGCTCCTGCAACTCGACGGGGTCCCCGTCATCGAACAGCTCGCCTGGCTCGTCCCCTCGCGCTGGGCGCTCGGCGCGATGGCGGCCACCCTCGACCTCGGCCGGATCGTGCCCGGCCCGCTCACCGACGACCCCCTGTTCGCCCACTCCGCCGGCGTCTGGCTGCTCGACATCGGCATGCTGGTGGCCCTGTCCGTCCTGTTCGGGGTACTGGTCGCCCGGCTGCTGCGCCGGCACGAGCCCGCGATCATGCGGAAGTAGGCGCCGGTGAACAGCGGACCGGGCGCGCCCGGTGCCGGATTCCGGCCCACGCACGTCGTCCCGGGTGACGGACTGCCCGCCTGGGAGGCCCCCGACCCGACCCGTCCGACCGTCGCGCTCGACGCCTTCCTCCCGGTGCAGTTGCTGTCCCGGCGCGGCGAATGGGCGGAGGTCCTCTGCTCCAACGGGTGGTCCGCCTGGGTCGACGGACGGCTCCTGGTGGCCGTCCCGCAGCCGCCCCCGACGGCGGGCCGCCCCCTCGAACGGACCGAGGACCCCGCACCGCTGCTCGCCCGTACCGCCGAGGCACTGGAACGCGTCCGCCGCGCCGCCGCCGACCTCACCGAAGGCCGCCTCGACACCGACGGCGTCCGCCGCGCCACCCTCGGGCTGCGGGCCGGCGTCGTGCTCGACGGGGACCGGCTGTGGGTCTACGACGAGGCCGGGGGACGGTGGATGTACGCCGACGGCAGCCGCCCGACGACGTACGCGGTCGACGCGGAACCGGGGCCCCCGCCCGCGCCGGAGCCGCCGCCCGGAGCGGACCCCGGCGCGCGGGCCGGCGCGGGGGAAGTGCCGCACGCTCCGACCCGCGTCACCGCCACGCCCGACGGGGACGGACCGTGACGGGCGCCGCCGACGCGCCGCCGGGACGGCCCGCCGGCCTGCCGGGCCGGCGGATCGCCGGGTACCTCGTCGAGGACGAGATCGGCCGGGGCGGCATGGCCGTCGTCTACCGGGCGCGGGACCTGCGCCTGGACCGGACGGTCGCACTGAAGGTGCTGGCCCCCGAACTGGCCCGCAACGACGCCTTCCGCGCGCGCTTCGCCCACGAGTCGAAGGTCGCGGCGGCCATCGACCACCCGCACATCGTGCCGGTCTTCGAGGCCGGAGAGGCCGAGGGACTCCTGTACATCGCGATGCGGTACGTCGCCGGCCAGGACCTGCGCGCCCTGCTCGACCGGACGGGCCCCCTGCCCGTGCCGACGGTGGCGCGGATCGCGGGCCAGGTCGCCTCGGCGCTCGACGCGGCGCACGCCCACGACCTGGTCCACCGGGACGTGAAGCCCGGCAACGTCCTCGTCGCGGAGGGCACGGACGGCGACCACCCCGAGCACGTGTACCTCACGGACTTCGGACTGACGAAGAAGTCGCTGTCGCTGACGGGGTTCACGACCGTCGGACAGTTCGTCGGGACCCTCGACTACGTGGCCCCCGAGCAGATCTCCGGCAAGCCGGTGGACGGCCGCTGCGACGTCTACGGCCTGGGCTGCGTGGTCCACGAGATGCTGACGGGCGGCCCGCCCTTCCGGCGCGACGACGACCTGGCCCTGCTGTGGGCCCACCAGTACGATCCGCCCCCGCCGCCGTCCGCGGAGCGCCCGGACCTGCCCCCTGAGGTCGACGCCGTCCTGGCGAAGGCCCTCGCGAAGTCGCCCGGGGACCGCTGGGACCGGTGCCTGGACTTCACGACGGCCCTGCGAGCCGCCGGATCCCGCGCGCCGCGGCCCGCGCGGCATTCGGTGACGGACGTCCCCGCGCCGCCCCCGTCCTGGGCGCTGCCCGTGTTCGGGAGCGGGTGGGAGGCCCCGTCGTCATGATCGGGCCGGGGCGTCGGCCGGGACCCGGCGGCGCAAGGGGCCGGCCAGGAGGGCGCCGAGGAAGCCGGCCACCGCCCCCCACAGGAGGGCGAGGCCGACCGTGCGCAACAGCAGCGGCGTGAACTCGACCGTGCCGCCGAGGCCGGTGTCGGCCCCGCCGATGCCCAGCAGCGAGAGCCCGAACTGTGCCTGGACGCGGGCCAGCAGGCACACCGTCAGGGTGCCCAGGGCCAGGGCCGCGCCCAGATGGAGGGCGTGCCGCCCGGGACGGACGTGCTCGGGGGAGCGCAGGGCGGCCAGCACGCCCGTCCCGAGCAGCAGGACGACCGCCACCGCCACCAGCCACCAGGCCCGGACGTCCCGCTCGGCGAGGGAGGCCACGTCCACCGTGGACGGCTCCGACCCGCGCAGGGCCTCGTCGAGCAGCCGCGGCATCGGCAGCCCGAAGGGGCCCTCCACCCGCCCCCGCCAGGCCCCGCCGAAGCCGAGGGTGAGGGCGGGCCACACGAGGTTCGGCAGGCCCAACAGGACGACGGCCAGGGTCCGGTCGCCGTGCCCCTGGGTCACGGCGACCACCACGCCGACGACCAGGCCGAGGACCACGTACGCGAGGAGCAGCAGGGTCGTGGCGAAGGCGGCGGGGCGCACGGCCGCGTGGAAACGGACGAGCCCGGCCGGCAGCGGCGCGCGCCGCGAGACCAGTAGGGCGATCAGCAACAGGCCCAGGATCCAAAGGAGTCCGAAGAAGAGGGTCGCGGGCAGGTCGGCGCGGAAGCCCACCGTGGGCGCGGCGTCGAGGAGTTCGCCGATCTCCCCGAGCGTGGGGTCACCCGTGGACAGGCCGAACTCCCGGCGGGCGAGCAGGGCGGCGCCGAGCAGGGCGAGCAGCCACAGGAGCGCCGGGCGGGCCGCCCGGACCAGGAGTTCGGCCGGCGCCGCGACGGCCCGGTTGTGCAGGGGGCGCAGGAAGAGGGCACCGGTGGTGAGCGCGCCGGCCAGGGACACCGAGAGCGGGAGCACGGACAGGCTCGCGTCCGCCTCGGCCAGGAACCCGGCCCCGCCGGACACCTCCACCGCGCCGCCGGCCGCCATCACCACCACCGCGGCCACCACCCGGGGGAACGCCCCTTCCGGAAGGTCGCCGGCGCCCGCGAGGGCGAGCCCGACGGCGGCCACCGCGGCCATCGCCACGAAGCCCGCGACGACGGCGACGAGAGCGTCCCACCAGCCCCTCGAAGAGGTACGGATCACCCTGCAACGGTAGGCACCCCCGGCTTGCGGCCACCACCCGAACGACGCACACAATGGTCGGCAGAAGTGCGAAAAGTCCGGAAACCTCCCGCTCGTCGGCGGCACGTTCGCTTGGGAAGAGAGCCTGTGACCACGCAACCCTCCGGCGAACGTCCGCCGCAGCCCGACCAACCGCCGTCCGCGGCGTCGCCGCCGTCGGGGGCCTCGCGATCGGGAGCCTCGAAGGGGTCTTCGCGAAGCTCCTCGTCGGGCCCGCCCGGACCGCCCACCGGGCCGCCTTCCGGGCCGCTCTCGGGCGGCGGGCGGGGAGCGCCGCCACCGCAGGGCCCGCCCCCGCCATCGGACGGTGACCCGTCCGGGAGGCCCTGGTGGCGCTCCCTGCGTGCAACGGCCGCCGCGATCGTCGCGCTGGCCGCCGTCGCGGCCCTGGTGGTGGTGCTGACCCGGTCGGGCGGCGGGGGCACGCCCAGGCCCGACCCCGACCGGGCCGGCGCCGAGGTGTTCCTCCAGCCCGCCGCCGCGACGGGCCCCGACCCGTTCACCGAGTCCACGGCCGCCGAGGGGGCGACCGTGCCGCCGCCCGCGAGCCGGCCGCCGGGCCCGTCCACATCACCCACTCGGAGTACCGGCGCCCCTCTCGGAATCCGCAGCGTCACCGGGTCCAGCCCCGGCCTGTACGGCGGCACCAAGAACGTCGCCAGCTGCGACGTCGAGAAGCAGATCGCGGTGCTGGCGGCGGAGCCCGCCAAGAACACCGCCTTCGCCTCCGCGCTCGGCATCCGACCGGGCGCCGTGCCGGGTTACCTGCGCTCCCTCACCCCCGTACAGCTCGCCCTGGACACCCGCGTCACCAACCACGGCTTCCGCGACGGCCGGGCCACCCCCTACCAGGCGGTTCTCCAGGCCGGGACGGCCGTCCTCGTGGACGACCGGGGCGTGCCCCGGGTGCGCTGTGCGTGCGGCAACCCGCTGGGGGCCGCGGTCGCGCTGAAGGCCGACGCCGAACGGCAGGGGAAGCCGTGGACCTCCTACCGGCCGCAGGACGTGGTGGTCATCGCCCCGTCGGTGACCGTCGTCAACAAGATCGTGATCTACGACCACGAGGACCGCCGCTGGTTCGAGCGCGAGCGCGGCGCCGACCCGAAGCCCGACCGGCCCGTACCGCCGCCGGTCATCCCCACCCCGAAGTACACGACCCCGCCGGTGAGTCCGCCGCCCACCCCTCCCGTGACGCCGTCGGAGTCGGACGGTTCGCCGCCCGTCACCTCGCCGCCCGTCACCGACTCCGGGAGTCCGGACGGCCCGCCCTCCGACAGCCCGGGGGACACCCCCTCCGACAGGTCCGGGGACCCGCCTTCCGACAGCCCGGGGGACACCCCGTCCGACGAGTCCCCCTCCTCGCCGGCGGACTCCCCGGCCGATCCGCCCGACGGGACGTCCCCGGACACCTCCGACGGGCCGTCGACGCGGTCGAGGGCACCCGGGCTCACCGAGGACTCCGGCACCCCGACGGGAACAACGGATTCGGCGCCGGCGGACCGGCCGAAGCAGGAACGGGCCGGCACCCCGACCCACACCGGTCACGCGAGCACCACCGGCACCCCGACCGACACCGGTACCCCCAGCACCTCCGGTCCGGCGACCGCCCCGCCCTCCCGGGACTGACCCGATCGGCGCCGGGCGCTCCCTGCGCATGCCGGGGACGGGGTAACAGTGAGACCCTTGCTGCATGGACCAACGGGGACGAAACCCCGAGGTCGACTGGCCCGCGCGGCCTGATCTGAGCCTCGCGCTCAACCGCATGGGTACCTTCGACTGGGATCTCGACAGCGGGCGGATGCATCTGGACGCCACCGCGCTGGAGGTGCTCGACCTGAGTCCGGAGGAGTTCGACGGAACTCCGGCCGGGCTGCGCGCCCGCGTCGCCCCGGGGGAGGCGGAGCGGTACGACAGCCGCGTCGTGCAGGCCCTCCAGGACGGCCGCAGCCACTACGGGGTCTACTTCCGGACCCCCCGCGACGGCGGCGACACCGCCTGGATCCACCTCCAGGGCCACATCCTGCGGGACCATGACGAGCGCCCGTACCGGATCATCGGCATCCTCCGCGACGCCGCCCGCGACCCCGGGGAACCAGGAGCCGCCGGCGAGCGCGACGAGGGGCGCCGCCGGATGACCGGCGTCGTCGAACGGACCACCGCGATCCTCGCCCACGCGCGCACCGTCAACGACGTGACCGACGTCCTCAAGGACCGCGAGGCCCTCGGCCACCTCGGGGCCGTCAGCGTCATGCTCGGGGTCGTCGACGGCGGCCGCATCCACCTGGTCGCCGAGGGCCGGCTGGGCACGTACGTCCCCGAGATCGAGTACACGCGCATCGACGCCCGATTTCCGATGAGCGAGGCCGTACGCACCCTGCAGTCGGTCTACATCTCCTCCCGGGAGGAGTTCCAGCAGCGCTACCCGCTGTTGTGGCCGTACATCGAACCGCTCTCGGTGCGCAGCGGCGTCTACCTTCCGCTGATCGCCCAGGGGCGACCCGTAGGCGCGCTCGGGCTGCTCTACACGCGGGACGGGGACTTCACCGCCGAGGAACGCAACCTCCTGGTCGCCCTCGCCAGCGGCATCGCGCAGGGCCTCCAGCGGGCCATGCTGTTCGAGCAGGAGCACGACCTCGCCGAGGGCCTCCAGCGGGCGATGCTGCCGCGCCGGATCCCGGAGGTGCCGGGCGCGCGGATCGCCGTGCGCTACCGGGCCGCCCGGATGGGCCGGGACATCGGCGGCGACTGGTACGACGTGATCCCGCTCGGCGCGGGCCGGGTCGGCGTGATGATCGGCGACGTCGAGGGCCACGACACCGACGCCGCCGCCGTCATGGGCCAGTTGCGGATCGTGCTCCGCGCGTACGTCCTGGAAGGACACACCCCCGGCACGGCCATGGCCCGCGCCTCCGCGTTCCTGCGGGAACTGGCCACCGACCGCTTCGCCACCTGCACCTACGCCGAGGTCGACCTCAACACCGGCATGCTGCGCATGGTCCGCGCCGGACACCTCGACCCCGTCGTACGGCGCGGCGACGGCAGCTGCCACCGCATCCAGGTGGCGGGCGGCCTCCCCCTGGGCCTGCCCCCGCGCGACCGGCAGGGCACCGGCTCCGGCTACCCCGTCACCTCCCTCGAACTGCACCCCGGGGACACCCTGCTGCTCTGCACCGACGGCCTGGTCGAGCGGCCCGGCCGCGACCCCGAATCCGGCATGCGGGAGCTCATGGACACCGCCGGCGCGGGCCCCACCGACGTCGAGGAACTCGCCGACGTGCTCTGCGACCTGGTCGGCGACGCGGGCGGCGGGGACGACATGGCGCTGCTCCTGCTGCGCCGCCGGGGCGCCGCGGTGCCGCGCGGCGGAGGCCCGTTGCACCAGCGGCTCACGCCCGGCGACCCGGACGGACCGGCGATGGCCCGCCACCTGATCCGGGCCGCGGTCGCCGCGTGGGGAGCCCGGGAGAAGGCCGACGAGATCGAGCTGGCGGCGGACGAGCTGATGACCAACGTCCTGGTCCACACCGACGGCGGAGGCCACGTCGTCATGTGGCTGACCCCCGGCGGCCGCATCCGGATCGAGGTGGAGGACACGAGCAGCGCCCTGCCGAGGCGCCGGGAAGCGGGGGACTGGGCGGTGTCGGGCCGCGGCCTGATGCTGGTGGACCGGCTCGCGGACGACTGGGGAGTGGAGCCGCGGGGCGGCGGGAAGAGCGTGTGGTGCGAGTTCGACGTCCCCGTTCCGGCGCCGGGACACCTCCCGGAACCCCCGCCCGGTGCGGGTGCGGGTGCGATTGCGGACGTGGGTGCGGGCGCCGGGCGGATGCCGGGCGCCGGGCCGGGGCCGCGGCTGGCGCGACCCGAACCGGAACCCCCGCCGGAGCCTGCCGGCACGCCCCGGGTGGCGTGGGACGACTGAGGCCCGCGAAGGCCGGACGGCAAATGGCTGAACACGCCAGCGTCCGGCGGGCGCACGACCCGATCGTCCTACGAAGTGATCGATCCTGCCTGGATGCCGAGCCTTCGCCCGCTGCTGCCCGCCCTGCTCGCCGCGGCCCTCGCGACCCCCGCCCACGCCGCGGGCGCCGAGGTCCGCGAACATCCGGCGCACGTCGCGGCCCCGGCACGGCCCGGGCCCCTCGCGTCCGACCCGGAACGCGGGCTCTTCCTCACCCAGGAGCCCCTGGGCCGACCACCGTTCCCCGCGCCCGCCGGGTTCCCCGGCCCCCTCGCGCCCGACGCGGCCCACCTGCTCGCCGGGGGATCCGAGGGGCGAGCGTACGGGGCCCCGATGGCCCCCGCCGCCCCGGCGGCTCCGACCTTCCCCACCCTCCTGACGGCCCCGGCCGGTCCGCGTCCCGCGGACCCCGCCGACGGGTTCGAGACCGCCCGGGTCGGGCGGCAGGTGGCGCCGGGGGTGCGGTTGGAGTCCTACGACCGGCTGGAGGGGGACCGGTGGCTGCGGATCGACGAGTTGGTGGCGGACCTCGGGGCGACGAGCGGGGTGCGCGCCGAGTACCTGGGCGGAGCCGGGCCGGTCACCGTGGCCGAGGCCGCCGCCCGGCACGACGCCGGGCCCGGACGGCGGGTCGTCGCCGCCGTCAACGGCGACTTCTTCGACATCCGGGCCACCGGAGCTCCCCTCGGCCCGGGCGTCCGCGCGGGCCGGCTGCTGCACTCCGCCTCGCCGGGGCCCGCGGGCGGGGCAGCCGTCGGGTTCGGGGCGGACGGCACCGGCCGCGTCCTGCGCCTCGTGGGGGCCGGCGCGGTCACCCTGCCCGGCGGCCCGGCCCGCCCACTGGCCGGGTACAACGCCGCGCGGCCCCCGGCGGAGGGCTTCTCCGCCTACACCGCCGACTGGTCGGGCAGGACCCTTCCCGCCCCGGCACCCGGCCCCGGCGCGGTGGTCGAACTCCGTGACGCGACGGTCGTCGCGCCGGCCCGGACCCCGCTCCGGTCCGCCCGGCCGCGGCGCCCCGCACCCGGCACCACCCTGCTGTTCGCGAGCGGCGCGCGGCAGACGGCCGCCCTCGCGGCCCTGCGCCCCGGGGACCGGGTGACCGTCACCCCGCGTCCCCTGCCCGCGTCCGGGCCGGTCCCCGTGGCCGCCGTCGGGGGCCGTGAGCCCCTGGTCGTCGACGGGAGGCCGCAGGACCACTCGGGTCGGCCCAACGACACCGCCGCCCCGCGCACCGCCGCCGCCCTCTCCGCGGACGGCCGCCGGCTGCGGCTCCTCACGGTGGACGGGCGGCAACGCGACAGCGCCGGCCTCACCCTCACCGGACTCGGCCGACTCCTGCACCGCCTCGGCGCGCACCAGGCCCTCAACCTCGACGGCGGCGGCTCCTCGACCCTGCTCGCGTCGGCGCCCGGAGCGTCGGCCCCGACCACGGAGAACTCCCCCTCCGACGGAAGCCCCCGCCCCGTCCCCAACGGGCTCGTCCTCACCGCCCCGGCCGGATCCGGGCGGCTCGCCGGGTACCGCGTCGAAGCGCGCGGCGGCGCGACCAGGCTGTTTCCCGGACTGACCCGCACCCTCACCGCCACCGGCCACGACGCCTCGTCCGGCCCCGCGGAGGGAACCCCGCGATGGACCGCCACCGCCGGCCGGGTCGGACCGGACGCCGTGTTCCGGGCCGGAAAGCCCGGCCCGGTCACGGTCGAGGCCCGGCGGGGCGGCGCGCACGGCAGGCTCCGCCTCGACGTGCTCGGTCCGTTGGACCGGCTCCGACCCGGCACGGCCCGGATCGGCCTCCTGTCGCGCGACGAGAGCGCCACGCTCACCCTGACGGGATACGACGCCCAGGGCGCCGCAGCCCCCGTCGAACCCCGCGACGTGACCCTGCACTACGACCGCAGCCGGTGGAGCGTCACCGAGGACGGCCGTGGCGGATACACCGTCACCGCCCTCGTCCCGCAGGCCACCGGCCGCCTGCGCGCCACCGTCCGCGCCTCCGCCCCGGCGCCCGCCCGCGGCCCCGCCACCGGAATCACCACCGAAGTGGCCCTCGGGGTCGGCTCGGTGACCCGGCCCGTCACCGGCCTGGAGGACGCCGGCTCCTGGACCGGTACGGGCACGGCACCGGCCGGGGGCGGCCCGGCCCGGGGCCTCGCCCTGGAACCCGCCCCCGGCCTGCCGGCCGCGGCGGTCCCGCCCCGCCCGTTGCCCGTACCGGAGCTCGCCCGGTCGCTGTCGCTGTGGGTCCACGGCGACGCCTCGGGGGCCCGCCCCACCCTCGAACTCCTCGACGCGGACGGGGCGGTGGTGACCCTGCGGGGGCCCGCCGTGGACTGGACCGGCCGGCGGGAGCTGAACCTCGCCCTGCCCGCCACCGCCGAGCGGCCCCTGACCCTCACCGGGATCTCCGCCACCGGAACCCGCCCCGGCCGGCTGGTCCTGGACACCCTCGCCGCCCGGACCCCGCCCACCGGTCCCGCCGTGCCCGGCCCCGTCCGCCCGGACCCCGTCGTGGCCTCCGCGGAGCAGGTACGGGCACGGGCCTGGAGGTTCGCCGTCGCGCCGGCCCCCGCCCCGGGGACGGCCGTACCGGCCGGGACCGCGGACCTCGTGCTGACCGGCACCGAACCCCGGCCGTTCGTCCACCGCGGCGTCCGGTTCCTGCCCCTCGACACCACCCGCCGGACCCTCGACGGCGGCGGCCTCGCCCGGATGAGGGCCCTGACCGAGGCGCTCACGGCCGCCGCCCGCGAGCCCTGGACGGGCGCGCTGGCCGTCGTGACCCCGTACGCCCCCCACACCATCGACCGCAAGGAGGCGGCCCTGCTGATCCGGCGCCTCGCGGAGTTCCGGCGCGGCACCGGGAAGAACGCGGTGCTCATCACCCCCGGGGCGCCCCGCTTCGTCGCCGCCCGCAGCGAGGGCGTGCCGACCGTCGCCACGACCCGCACGGCCCGGACCCTGTTCGGCGTGGACGTCTTCCCGGCCCCGGGCCGCGAGTGGCTGTCGGTGCGTCAGGAACGCCCGTAGACCGCGGACGCGGAGGCCGCCGCGGGTCCACGGGACCGGCGGGGCGGTGAAGCCCCGGTCCCCTCGTGCGACTGCGACTGCGACGGCCTTCGGGCGGGGCCGGGGCGGCCTACAGACGTACCAGGGTGACCTCGGTGGCCTTCACGCTCGTCCAGACGGCCGCGCCGTCGATCACGCCGAGTTCGGCGGCCGCCTCCGGGGTGATCTCCGCGACCAGGTCGGGAGCCTCGGCCGAGGCGATCAGCACGCGCAGCCGGCTGCCCACGGCGGTGATCTCCCGGACGGTGCCGGGCCAGACGTTGCGGGGGCTGCCGCCCGGGCGGTCCCGGTGCACGGACACCGCTTCCGGGGCGATGATCGCGAGGGCCTGCGCCCCCTCGGGCAACGTCTCCGCGACCACCAACCGGCCGCCGCCGGCGAGCGCGAGGCCCTCGGCGGACGCGGTCCCGGGCCAGGCGTTGCGGCCGAGCATCCGCGCGACCCAGGGCGAGCGGGGGTGCCGGGTGACCTCGGCGGGCGCGGCGTCCTGGAGGGTCCGGCCGTCGGCGAGCACGAGGACCCGGTCGGCCAGCGACACCGCCTCGACCGGGTCGTGGGTGACGATGAGGCAGACGCCGCCGAAGCCGGCCAGGTGGGTGCGCAGGGTGTGGCGCACGCGGGCCCGGGTCGTCTGGTCGAGGGCCGCGAGCGGCTCGTCGAGCAGCAGCAGCCGGGGTCGGGCGGCCAGCGCCCGTGCCAGGGCGACGCGTTGAGCCTGCCCGCCGGACAGCTGCGCGGGCCTGCGCCGGGCGAGGTGACCGACACCGAGCCGGTCCAGCCAGGCCTGTGCCTCGCTGCGGGCGGCCACCCGATCGGTGCCGCGCGCGCGGAGCCCGTACGCCGTGTTCGCGAGGGCGCTCAGGTGCGGGAACAGGGCCCCGTCCTGCGGGACCCACGCCACCTGCCGCCGGTGCGGGGGGAGCGCGGTCACGTCCGTGTCGCCGAGGCTGAGCGTGGCGTGGGCGCGCGGCGTCAGGCCCAACAGGGCGCGCAGCAGGGTGGTCTTGCCCGCGCCGTTCTCCCCGACGACGGCGATGGTGGTGCCGGGCGCGGCGTCCAGGGTGAGTTCGTTGAAGCCGGTCACCTCGGCGTGCAGCGGCCAGCGCCCCCCGTCGGCGCCCTCCGCGGCCTTCGCCCCGTCGGTCACCGCCGGAGTTCCCGCGAGTTCGGGGCCGGGCGCGGCGGGTTCCTCCGCCACGGGCGGGACCTCGACCGCGGGGCGGGCGGCGGGGGTGCCGGTCCAGCGGCCGCGCAGGGCGATCAGCACGCCCATGGCGATGGCGAGCAGCAGCAGCGAGACGGAGGTGGCGGCCTCGGGCTGGTCCTGGAGCAGCAGGTAGACCTGGAGGGGCAGGGTCTGCGTGGTGCCCGGAAGGTTGCCGGCGAAGGTGATCGTCGCCCCGAACTCGCCGAGGGCGCGGGCCCAGGTGAGGGCCGCGCCCGCGATCAGCCCGGGGGCCACCATGGGCAGCGTCACGGTGAAGAAGACCCGTACCGGCGAGGCGCCCAGGGAGGCGGCGGTCTCCTCGTAACTCTGCTTGAGGCCGCCGAGCGCGCCCTCCAGGCTGATGACGAGGAAGGGCATCGCGACGAAGGTGGCCGCGACGACGGCGCCGGAGGTGTGGAAGGGCAGCGTGATGCCGAAGGTCTCCTCCAGCCACGGCCCGAGCAGTCCGCGCCGCCCGAAGCCCAGCAACAGCGCCACACCGCCGACGGTCGGCGGCAGCACCATCGGCAGCAGGACCAGCGAGCGGACCAGGGCCTTGCCCCTGAACTCGACGCGGGCCAACAGCCAGGCGAGGGGTACGCCGAGGACCAGCGACAGTCCGAGCGCCCAGAGGGACACCACCAGCGACAGCTTGAGGGCCTCCACGACGCCGGGACTGGTGAGGTGGGTGCCGAGTTCGCCCCACTGGGTCCGGGTGAGGATGCCGATCAGGGGCAGCAACAGGAACGCGACGGCGAGCAGCGCGGGGAGCGCCAGCGTCAGGGGCGGCCGGTTGCGGGTGCGGAGTCTGCTCATGGGGGTTCCTGGCTGGAGCTGCTGGGACCGGTACCGGGAGGTGCCGGGGACGAAGCCTACGGAGGGCGGTGCGCCGCCGGGGCCGGGAGCGCCGAGGGGGACTGCCCGTCCCCCCGGACCGGGCAGTCCCCCCTTCGACGGCGTACGGCTACGGCGGCGTGCGCCGTACGCCGTCGTTCGGCGTTGTCGTTACGGCTTCTGGAAACCGGCGTCCTGGAGGATCTTCTGCGCCTCGGGGCCGTTCAGCCAGGTCACGAACGCGGCGGCGGCCTCGGCGTTCTTGGACTGCTTGAGGGTCGCGGCCGGGTAGGAGGCGACGGCGTTCTGGTCGTCCGGGATGTCCACGGTGACGACCTTGTCGCCGGACTTGGCGGAGTCGGTCTTGTACACGAGACCGGCGTCGGCCTCACCGAGCTCGACCTTGCTCAGCACGGCGCGGACGTTGGGCTCCTGGGAGACCGGCTTCACCTCGACCTTCTGGGCGTCGAGGATCTGCTTGCTGTAGCGGCCGACGGGAACCTCGGGCGCCGCGAGGACGACCTTCAGCTTGGTGTCGGCCAGGTCCTTCAGGTCGTCGACCTTGAAGGGGTTGCCCTTGCCCGTGGCGATGACGAGACGGTTCTTCGCGATCACCGAGGGGTCGTTCGTCTCGGCCTTGAGGCCGTCCATCGTCTTGGTGTCGGCCGTGACGAGCGCGTCGGCGGGGGCGCCCTGCTTGACCTGGGCGGCGAGTTCCTGCGAGCCGGCGAAGGAGAACGTGACCTTCGTGCCGGGGTTGGCCTTCTCGTAGGCGGCGCCCGCGGTCTTGAAGACGTCGGTGAGCGAGGACGCGGCGAGGACCGTCAGGTTCGCGGTCTTGGCGGCGGGCGCGGAGGCCGAAGCGGAGGCGGAGGCGGACGCGCCGGTGTCGGACTTCTTGTCGCCGCCGCCACAGGCGGAAAGCGGTACGAGAAGGGCCGCGGTGAGGACGGCGGTCGCGGTACGACGGTTCAGGATCGGGGACATGGCTGGGTGCTCCTCGGTCGGGTCGGCGGCCGGCCTGGTGCCGGGACCGCGTGGTGGTGACCCGCGCCGGTGACGGGCGGAGCGGGCGGGGAGGTCTGGGGAGAGCGGAAGGCGCGAGCGGCGGACGTGGGCGCGGGACGGGATCGGCGGGGTGGACGGGGCGAGGGGACGGAACGCGGGACGGGCCGTGCCGGGTCAGGCTCGGTCGACGTGCACGCTGGTGGACTTCACGCGGGCGGTGGCCCGCATTCCGACCTCCAGCCCCAATTCCTCCACGGCCTCGCGCGTCAGCAGGGAGACCAGGCGGTGGGGACCCGCCTGGATCTCGACCTGGGCGGACACGTCGCCGAGCTTCACCGCCGTGACGATGCCGGGGAAGGAGTTGCGCACCGAGGTGTAGGGCTCTCCGTCCTCGACGTGCGCGCCCTGGCCGACCTCCACGGAGAAGGCGGCCAGATCGCGGCCGTCGATCAGGCGACGGCCGCCCTCGTCGCGATGGGTCGCGACCCGGCCGGCGTCGGCCCAACGGCGTGCCGTGTCCGGGCTGACGCCCAGCAGGCGCGCCGCCTGTCCGATCGTGTAGGACTGCATGTGCGACAAGGTAGGGGCATCACTCGGGCATTTGCAATTCGTTTGGGATGATCTCCATCGCAGATGCCATACGCATTGTGTTATCCGCCAAAAGTCATTCCGTTTTCGGCTTCCGCGCTCGGTAAAGTCGGGGCATGGCTGACGAAAAGACGCAGGAGCCGTCGACGACCGCAACGCCCCCGACCGGGCCGGTGGAGACGGGGAGCGCCCGGGTGGACGCCTGGATCTGGTCGGTGCGTCTGACGAAGACCCGCTCCGTCGCGGCGACCGCCTGCCGGGCGGGGCACGTGAAGGTCAACGGGGAACGCGCGAAGCCGGCGCAGACGGTGCGCGCGGGCGACGAGGTACGGCTCTTCCACGCCGGTCGCGAGCGGATCGTGGTCGTCCGACGGCCCGTGACGAAGCGGGTGGGCGCACCGGTCGCCGCCGAGTGCTTCATCGACAACAGCCCGCCGCCGCCCACCCCCGTCGAGGCCGCCGTCGTCGGCATCCGCGACCGGGGGACGGGTCGGCCGACGAAGCGCGACCGCCGGGAGATCGTGAACCTGCGCGGCCGCTGACGGACGCACCGCCCCCGGCGCGGACCGAACCCTCCCGGGCCGGTCCGCGCCCGAGGCGTCGGCAAGGGCCGGAGGCGCTCGGCGCGGGTCGGTCAGGCCTTGCGGTACGCGTACGCCTCCGCGGCGACGGCCACGACCGCGTCCAGGTCCGCACCGGCCGAGGCGGCCACGACCGCCGCCACCGCCCCCTCCACGAACGGCGCGTCCACCAGCCGGCACCCGGCCGGCAGGTCGCCCTCCTCCAGCAGCGACTTCACCGTCAGTACCGAGCTGCCCAGGTCCACCAGCAGCGCGACCCCGGCGCCCGCGTCCACCGCCGACGCGGCCGCCACGATGAGGTCGGCGCTCGTGCCCAGCCCGCCGTCGGCGGTGCCGCCCGCCGGGGCCACCGGGGCCACCGCCCCGCGACCGGCCAGCCCGCGGGCCAACTCGGCCACGGACTCCGCCACGCCGGCGCTGTGCGACACCAGCACGATCCCGACCAGCGGTCCGGCGCTCACGCGGCGCCCTCCGCGGTGTCGGCCAGCGCGTCCAGCAACAGGGCGGACGAGGTGGCCCCCGGATCCTGGTGCCCGGCGCTGCGCTCGCCCAGGTAGCTGGCCCGGCCCTTGCGGGCGACCAACGGCACCGTCGCACGGGCGCCGTTCTCCGCGGCGTCCGCCGCGGCCCGGTAGGAGGTGCCCAGCGCCGCCACCCCCGGCACCAGCGCGTCCAGCATCGTCTTGTCGCCCGGCGCCGCGCCGCCCAGCCCGGCCACCGCGCCCACGCCCGCCGACAGGGCCTCGCGCAGCTCGTCGTCGGAGACCCCGGCGGCCTCGCCGAGTTCCTTGCCGGTGCGGCGCAGCAGCGTCCCGTACAGCGGCCCGGACGCGCCGCCCACCGTGGAGATCAGGGTCCGCCCGGCGAGCTGGAGCAGTGCGCCCGGCGGGGTCGCCGGATCGGCGCCGGCCAGGGCGCTCCGTACGGCCACGAACCCGCGCAGCAGGTTGCTCCCGTGATCGGCGTCCCCGATGGGGGAGTCGAGCTCGGTCAGTCGGTCCGCCTCGCGTTCCACCGCCTCGGCGGTGGCGTCCATCCAGCGTCGGAAGAAGTCTGCGTCACGCACCGGGTCTCCTCGCCTCGCCTCGCACCCGCCTGGGCCCGTCCCGCTCCACCCTACGACCGACGGTGCGCCCGGCGGCCGCGCGGCGCAACGCGCCTTCCCCACGGGCGCGGGCGGCACGCGGGCAGGGGGAGGGCAGGGGAGGGCACCCACGGGCGGAGCCGGCGACGACCGGGGTGCGGCCGGGGCACGGTACCAGCCTTTCGGGGGGTTCCCCGGATGTCTATCCGATGGTGATTGCCTTGATGTCCGGTCACCACGGGCGGCACTAGCGTCCCTTGGCACCCGGGAGTGCGGATGCGTCCGGGCGGCCCGTCGCGGCCGCCGGTACGGCCCGCAGCCCTCCTGGCCCCCAGAGCAAGGAGGTACTGTGCCGTCACTGCGTCGGTCGTCCGTCGGCAGCATGTCGCTCGCTTCGAGGCACGTGATCGGGACGGGCATCGTCATCGGTGCCCTCGCCTTCACCCTGATCGCCCTGCTGATCCCCGTGGACAAGTTCGGCGGTACGTCCGCCTCCGCCGCCACGGCCACAGCGGACGACGACGGCGCCGGAACCCTGAGCACGGCCTTCGGGCCGCTGACCCCCGCGGACCGGGATTTCGTCCGCAAGGTCCGGCTCGCCGGTCTGTGGGAACTCCCCGCCGGCCGGCAGGCCCAGCAACGTCCCACTCGCCCCACGGTGAAGACCGCCGGTGAGCACCTCGTGGAGGGCCACACCGAACTGGACCGCCGGGTACTGGAGGTGGGTCAGGCCCTCGGCGTCGAACTGCCGGACCAACCCAGCCCCCAGCAGCAGGACTGGCTCGACCAGCTCGACCGCGCCCAGGGCGCCCAGTACGAGCGACTGTTCGCCCAACTGCTGCGTCGGGCGCACGGCAAGGTGTTCGCCCTCGTGGCGCAGATCCGGTCCCAGACCCGCAATTCCATGGTCCGCGCCCTGGCCACCGACGCCAACGCCACCGTCCTGGACCACATCTCGGTCCTGGAGGACACCGGGCTGGTCGATTTCGACGGCCTCGCGGACGCCTCACCGGCTCCCTCCACCGTTTCCCGATCGACGAAGTGAAGTGATCGCATGAGTCAAAAGGGCCACAAACGCCGTCTCCGACCTGCCCACAAGGCCCTCGCCGTGGCGGCCGCCCTAGTCATGGGCGGCGCCGGGGTCGGTCTCCTCGCCCAGGGCGCTTCCGCCGGGCAGGACGGCAAGGCGGCGGTCACCGCCACCATCGACTGCCCCGACGTCGGCGACAAGCTCCGCGACGTCCCGGAGCAGGCGCGCAAGGAGGTCGACGAGAACCTCGCCCAACTCGACACCCAGGTCGCCGACGCCTACGCCAAGCTCTCCTCCGGCCGGGCCAAGGGCAACGCCCTCCTGGGCGACCTGAAGAACCAGCGCGGCGGGACCATCGGCCGCCTCTCCGACGCGATGGCCAAGGCGGGCTCCCGCCCCCAGGGCCTGGACCCGCTGAGCGCCTGCTCGATGCAGGAGGCCCCGGCCGCCGACGCCGCGGACGTGAAGAACGCCCAGGCCGCCGGTGCGGCGCCGGCCGCGGCCAAGGGCGCCGGCGGTCCCGCGCGCAGCGACTTCGTCGCCATCGGCACCGTACGCCCCAACGTGAAGAAGCCCGCCGCCCGCGGGGGCGCGTCCACCGGAACCTTCTCCGTGCAGTGCGGGCGCAACGAGAACCGCCACTTCAACCCGGACAACGTCATCGTCGCGCCCGGCGTCAGCAACGGCGCGCACCACATGCACGACTACGTCGGCAACAAGACCACCGACGCGTTCTCCACCAACAACAGCCTCGCCGCGTCCGGAACGACCTGCACCAACGGCGACCAGTCCACCTACTACTGGCCGGTGCTGCGGCTGCGCAACGGACAGAAGGAACGGGACGCTGCCGCGCCCGGCGGCGGCCAGGACGGGAACGTCGGAACGATCCTGCAGCCGAAGCAGGTGTCGATCGACTTCAAGGGCAGCCCCGCGAGCAAGGTCGCGGCCATGCCGCGGTTCCTGCGCATCATCACCGGTGACGCCAAGGCGTTCACCAACGGGACGGCCAACGCCAACGCCTCGTGGAGCTGCACCGGGTTCGAGAACCGGCAGCTGAAGGACAAGTACCCGATCTGCCCCAAGGGCAGCGACGTCGTGCGCACCTTCAACTTCCAGAGTTGCTGGGACGGACGCAACACCGACAGCGCCAACCACCGTACGCACGTGGCGTTCGCGGACAAGAACGGCAACTGCCCGAACGGCTTCAAGGCGATCCCGCAACTGGTGCAGCGGATCGTCTACGGGGTCCAGCCGGGCGCGAAGTTCGCCGTGGACAGCTTCCCCGAGCAGCTGCACAAGCCGGTGACCGACCACGGCGACTTCATCAACGTGATGTCGGACAACCTGATGGCCAACGCGGTGCGCTGCATCAACGGCGGGCGCACCTGCCGCTGAGAACCTCGGGGCGCACGCCTTCCCTCCCCGGCGTCCCCCGAGAGCGGTGGCGGGGCGCGGGCCCCGGCGGGCCCGGCCCCCGGGGGGAGAAAACAAAAAGAGACCACCCCACAA
>NZ_JBHVPG010000067.1:0-765 GCF_042887545.1 Streptomyces sp. NPDC057939 | reverse complement strand
CGCCCCGGCGGCTGAGACCCGCGGGGCGCCCGCCCTCCCCCCCCGCCGCCCCCCTCGCGGGGGGCCGCCCCGACGCCCACGCGGGCCCGCCACCGCGCGTTTGCGCGTCCGCGCGGGGGAGGGAGGGGTGCCCGTGCCCGTGCCCGTGCCCGTGCGGTGGTGGGTCTGCGGGCGCGGGGTCCGGGTCCCCGGGGGTCTCGGTTCCCGAGGTCCCGGCCGGGCCCGTCGGGCGGATCCGGCCCTGATGCCCGCCGGGGCCGTCGAGGGGGTTCCGGCGCGCCGCACCGGCGGACGCGCCCGGGCGAGCAACTGCCGAGGTACGACCGCCGGCCCTCGGGGCGCCGCCGGGACCGACTTCCCGGACCCGGGCTGCGGGGTCCGCGCCCGCGGCCGGGGGCTCCACGGCCATCGGGTCCCGCGACCCGGGCCTGCGCCCGGGTTCGAGCCGCGGGGTCCGGCTGCCGGGCCGGAGCCACTGGGTCCGGGAACCCCGTCGGGGTTCCCGGACCGGGTCGGGCGCCCTCGGACCTGCGTTGCCGGGTCTGCGTTCGGGGCTCGCCGTCGGGGCCGCGGAGCCGGCGCCGGGCCGTCGGGGCGCTGTCGGGGCCGGGCCGCAGGGGCTGTGCCCGGGGTTGGGGCGTCGGGGTCGGGCTCACGTGCGGGTCGCCCCGTACGGCCGGTTCGGGCCGTCCCGGTGGCCGCCGGGACGGCGGGGGAGAACGTCGGCGCCCCGTCCCGCGGGGAGGGGCCGGGCGCCGGGGAGTC
>NZ_JBHVPG010000066.1:0-40692 GCF_042887545.1 Streptomyces sp. NPDC057939 | reverse complement strand
GGATCATGCCCATCCCGGACGGCACCCCACCCCGTCCCCGCCCGACCACCCCGCCCGACCGCCCGACCGCCCGTCCCCCCCCCACACACACACACCGACACCGCCGCAGTCCGCCCCGGAGGACCCATGCCCCCACTCGTACACGCCGGCCAGGCGAACGGCGTCACCACCCTCACCCTCAACTCCCCGACCAACCGCAACGCCCTCTCCACGCAGCTGGTCGCAGACCTCCGCAAGGCCCTCGCCGAGGCCGCCACCGACCCCGACACCCGCGCGGTGCTCCTCACCCACACCGGCAACACCTTCTGCGCCGGCGCCGACCTCAAGTCCCCCTGCGCCCCCGCCGACTTCCTCGCGCTCCTGCGCGAGACGACCGAACTGCCCAAGCCGGTCGTGGCCCGCGTCACCGGCCACGTCCGCGCCGGCGGCCTCGGCCTGCTCGGCGCGTGCGACATCGCCGCCGCCGGCCCGCGGTCCTCGTACGCGTTCACCGAGACCCACCTCGGCCTGGCCCCCGCGGTGATCTCCGCGACCCTGCTGCCCCGCCTCGACCCGCGCGCCGCTTCCCGCTACTTCCTCACCGCCGAACCCTTCGGCCCGGCCGAGGCCACCCGCATCGGCCTGCTCACCCTGCACGCCGAGGACGACGTGGACACGGCCCTCGCCCCGGTGCTCGACGGCCTGCGCCGCGCCGCCCCGCAGGCCCTCGCCACCACCAAGGCCCTGGTCACCGCCGCGGTACGGGAGTCCCTGGACCGGGACGGCGCCCGGCTGACCGACCTGTCCGCCGCCGTCTTCGCCTCCGCCGAGGCCCGCGAGGGCATCACCGCCCGCTTCGAGCGCCGGGACGCGGCATGGGTACGGTGACCGGCCCCAAGCAGGCCCGCAGCCGCGTCACCCGACGCCACCTCCTGGAAGCCGCCGTCGCCTGCCTCGCGGAGCACGGCTGGGCGGGCTCCACCGTCGCCGTCGTCGCCGAACGGGCCGGGGTCTCGCGGGGCGCCGCCCAGCACCACTTCCCGACCCGCGAGGCCCTGTTCACCGCCGCCGTCGCGTTCGTCGCCGAGGAACGCTCCACCGCCCTGCGCGAGCTGTTCCACACCGCCCCGGCGCCCCGCCCGGCCGTGGTCGAGGCCATCGTCGACCTGTTCACGGGCGCGCTGTTCCGGGCCGCGCTCCAGCTGTGGGTCGCCGCCTCCAACGAGGAGCAGCTGCGCCCGCAGGTCACGGACCTCGAAGCGCGCGTCGGCCGGGAGACCCACCGCATCGCGGTGGAGCTGCTGGGCGCCGACGAGTCGGTGCCCGGCGTACGGGAGACCGTGCAGGGTCTCCTCGACATGGCCCGCGGCCTCGGTCTGGCCAACGTCCTCACCGACGACACGGCCCGCCGGGCCCGCGTGGTGGCCCAGTGGTCCCGCATCCTGGACGCGACCCTGCCCTGATCCCCGCCGACCCGCCGCCCCCGCGACGCCGAGGGACACGCCCAGGGCGTACGGGTCGTGGTGCCGTCGGCGGATCCTGGACAGGACGGCTCCGTACGCGGCGCGGGCGCCGCACCCCGGTGAAGGGGTGCGGCGCCCGCCGTGCGAAGAGGGGTGCGGGACGGATCAGGCCGTCTCGGCGATGTCGGCCCAGCCCTCGATGTCGCGGGGGTCGCGACGGCCCGGACCGGTGTAGCGGGCCGACGGGCGCACCAGGCGGCCCGTCCGCTTCTGCTCCAGGATGTGCGCCGACCAGCCGGCGGTACGGGCGCAGCTGAACATGGACGTGAACATGTGCGCCGGGACCTCCGCGAAGTCCAGCATGATCGCGGCCCAGAACTCCACGTTGGTGGCGAGGACCCGGTCGGGGCGGCGGGCGTGCAGCTCCTCCAGGGCGGCCTTCTCCAGCGCGGCCGCCACCTCGTAGCGCGGGGCGTCGAGCTCCTTGGCGGTGCGGCGCAGCACGCGCGCACGGGGGTCCTCGGCGCGGTAGACGCGGTGTCCGAAGCCCATCAGGCGCTCGCCCTTGTCGAGGGCCTTCTTCACGTAGGCGACGGCGTCGCCGGTGCGCTCGATCTCCTCGATCATGCCGAGCACGCGGGACGGGGCGCCGCCGTGCAGCGGGCCCGACATGGCGCCGACCGCCCCGGACAGCGCCGCCGCGACGTCGGCGCCGGTGGAGGCGATGACGCGGGCGGTGAAGGTGGAGGCGTTCATGCCGTGCTCCGCCGCGGACGTCCAGTAGGCGTCGACGGCCTTGACGTGCTTGGGGTCCGGCTCGCCCCGCCAGCGGATCATGAACCGCTCGACGACGGACTCGGCCTTGTCGATCTCGCGCTGCGGCACCATCGGCAGGCCCTGGCCGCGGGCGGACTGGGCGACGTACGACAGCGCCATGACCGCGGCCCGCGCCAGGTCGTCGCGCGCGGTGCGCTCGTCGATGTCCAGCAGCGGTTTCAGGCCCCACACCGGGGCGAGCATGGCGAGCGCGGACTGGACGTCGACGCGGATGTCACCCGAGTGCACCGGGATCGGGAAGGGCTCGGCGGCCGGCAGCCCCGGGTTGAACGCACCGTCGACCAGCAGGCCCCAGACGTTCCCGAAGGAGACGTGTCCGACCAGGTCTTCGATGTCCACCCCCCGGTAGCGGAGCGACCCGCCCTCCTTGTCGGGCTCGGCGATCTCGGTCTCGAACGCGACGACCCCTTCGAGTCCGGGTACGAAATCGGACATCAGGCGGCTCCTCAGATAGTGCGAACACGCGCGGCTCCCGGCGTGATTCGCGGTCCGGCGCGGTCATCCCCGTTGATGCCCGGCACGGCCGAAGGTCATCCGTACGGGGGCCCTCGGACCGGCCCCAAGATTTTGTCCGCTCCGGATGTCCTGCGGAAGCGTGACATACGGCACACCGCCGGTCGACGTCCTGCGGCAGGATGGCCGCGTGAGCGATCAGGACCTTGACCCCGCCGTCATGCGCAAGCAGTACCGTTCCGAGATCGTCCGGGAGGAGAGCCTCGCGGACGGGCCGATGGAGCAGTTCGGCCGCTGGTTCCAGCAGGCGGCCGACGCGCACGTCTTCGAACCCAACGCCATGGTCGTGGCCACCGCGACCCCCGACGGGCGGCCCAGCAGCCGCACGGTGCTGCTGAAGCGGTTCGACGAACGGGGCTTCGTCTTCTTCACGAACTACGGCTCCCGCAAGGGCGTCGAGCTCGCCGCGAACCCGTTCGTGTCGCTGCTCTTCCCCTGGCACCCGATCGCCCGCCAGGTCGTCGTCACCGGCACCGCCTCCCGCATCGGCCGCGACGAGACCGCCGCGTACTTCCGCTCCCGGCCGCACGGCTCCCAGCTGGGAGCCTGGGCGAGCGAACAGTCCCGGGTGATCGGCTCCCGGGAGGAGCTGGACCGACGTTACGCGGAGCTCGCGGAGCGTTACCCGGAGGGCGAGCAGGTTCCGGTGCCGCCGGAGTGGGGCGGGGTGCGGGTGGTGCCCGACGCGGTGGAGTTCTGGAACGGCCACGAGAACCGCCTGCACGACCGGCTGCGCTACGTCCTGGACGGCGAGAAGTGGCGGATCGAGCGGCTCTGCCCGTAGGCCGGCCGCGCGCGGGGCGCCGGCGGCCCGAAGGGCCCGGGAACGCAGGCGACCCGCGGGCTCTGGTTCCTCTCCTGCAGTGAGAGGAGCCGGCCGGACGTACCGGCGAGCCCGCGGGTCGGGTGACTGCTTGGGATTGGCGCCTGGCGGCCACGCCGGGCACCGCACTGGGTGCGTTGCGACAACGGGCCGTCAGCCCGCAGCCACCTCACGCGTCCGGTTTCCGTACATTGCGGGAACCACCTCCCTTCTCGTGTGATCCAGAGCCTAGATCCGCCGCGCCGGACCCTCAACCCATTTATCGGGCCCCCGCCGGAACGGCCGCAACTTCCCTATCCGGCACCGGAGTTCCTTCCTACACTGGCCGTCCCGCAGCGGGGAGGGGTGTCATGGGCGCAGGGTTGCTGCCGCGCGAATACCGGATCCGGTCCGCGCGGATGGTGGGTGTCCACGTCGCGGTCGGGATCGGCGCGCCCTGCGTGCTGCTGACCGTGGCGACGATGGAGCACGTGGTCACCGGCGTGAAGCTGCTGATCGCCACCCTGGTCGTCGCCCTGTTCGGCTGGCTCGTGCGGGCCGCCCGACGCCGCTCGACCGCCATCGACGCGGAGGGCATCCGGGTCCGCCGACTCACCGGGAGCCGCCGGCTGGCCTGGGCGGACGTCCAGGACATCCGGGCCGCGCCCAATCCCGGCGCGGCCATGGCGCGGAACCAGCCGCTGGTCGTCTCGTACGCCCACGACCGCACCGGGCGCCGGATCCAGCTCGTGTACGTCGACGACGACCACGTCGACGTCACCCGGGAGATCGCCCTGATGCGGGCCGCCTGGCGGGAGCTGCGCGGCCCCGACTGGGCGCCCGACCCGGAGGTCCGGCGCAGGATCGAGCGGCAGGCCCTGCGCGAGGGGCGCGGGGAGGCGGCCGCGCTGCGGGGCTGGGGGACGGCCGGGCTGCTCCTCGCGGTCGGCATGGTCTTCCTCGCCCTCGCCGACTGAAGGACATTCCGGGAGGAATGCGGGAAGCGGGTGTGGCCTGCGTCACGTTCCAGTTCAATGATCTGACGTGCCGCACACGCGAACACCTGCAGGGGGTGCCAGGTGAGTGCTTCCGGTCGTGGTGAGACCGCCGACGATCTGCTCGCAGCGCTGCTGGACGGGATGGACGCCGCCCTGTGCGCGTTCGACTCCGACGGCGTCATCACCCACTGGAACCGGGAGGCGGAGCGGATCCTCGGCTGGTCCGCCGCCGAGGCCGTGGGCCGCAAGGGCTTCGCGGGCTGGGCCGTGCGCGCCGCCGACGCCGACGACGTGCAGGACCGACTCATGTCCGCCCAGGACCTGCCCGGACGCCAGGTCCACGAGTTCGCCCTGCTCACCAAGGACGGCGGTCGGATCCTCGTCCGCACCCAGTCCGCCGGGGTCCCCGGCGCCGACGGCAAACCCGCCGGCGTGTACTGCGCCTTCAGCGAGGTCCACGCCCAGATCGACCTCGAACGCTCCATCGCGCTCAGCGAGGCCCTCATGGACGACGCCTCGTGGGGCGTCGTCCTCGTCGACGTCGACCTGCGCCCGGCCGTGGTCAACACGCACGCCGCACGCGCCTTCGGGGCGGGCCGGGGCGCGCTCCTCGGCCGCCCCCTCGGGGACCTCCTCGTCCAGGGCGTCGAGGAGCTGGAGGGCGCGCTCCAGCACGTACTGGCCGAAGGGGCGCCGCCGTCGCCGCTGGAACTGTGGGTCTCCGTACGGACCGCCGAGGGCGTCCGGCGCCGGTGCTGGCGCTCCGGCTTCCTGCGACTGGCCTCACCCCTCGCGGAGGAACCCGTACCGCTCGGCGTCGGCTGGCTGTTCCAGGACGTCACCGAGGCCCGGCGGGCCGAACTGGACACCGGGCAGCTCCGGTTCCGGTCCAACCAGCTCCACCGCGCCGGCCGGGCCGCCGCCGAATGCGCCGACCCCGCCGAGTCCGCCGCGATCCGGCTGGACTTCGCCCTGGCGGGCTTCGCCGACCACGCCCTGGTCGACGTCCTGGAAGGGGCGCCGGGACCCGACGCCCCCGACCGGGGCAGGAGGCTCGTCCGCTCGGCCGTGTCCCCCTCCGGCCTCGCCCTGCTGCTCCCGGGACCGGGCACCATCCCCGTCCGCTACGACAGCGCTCACCCGGCGCTCCAGGCCCTGGATCGGATCGGGCCCGTCCGGGCCAGTACCCCCGGCGGTACCGAGGACGAGGGATGGGCCCGGACCCGGCACTGGCCGGCCGGGTCGACGCACGCCCTGTGCGTGGTGCTGCGCAGCCGCGGCCGGACCCTGGGCGCGCTGACCTTCCTGCGCGGCTCCTCCCGCCCGGCCTTCGAGCGTGCGGACGCCCTCTACGCGGAGGAGGTCGCGGCCCGCGTCGCCGCCGACCTGGACCTGGCGACGGCGGGCCCGCCCCGACAACGGGACTTTGACGACAGGCCCTAGTGCCGACCCTCGCCGACCTGGGACGGGGAGGGCAGGGTCCACACGTGCTCGGGGGTGACGATCTCCGTCACGGCCTGGCCGATCCGCGTGCTGAGCGAGCCGCCGCGGTCGACGTCGGAGTTGACCAGGACCACCAGCGTGACGCCGCTGCCCGGCAGCCCGGCGGCGATCGTCTCGTAGCCGGGCAGCTCGCCGTTGTGGCCGAGCCAGCCGTCGACCCGGGCGATCCCCAGTCCGTACTCGACGCCCGGATAGCCCACCGGCCCCGTCCGCAGCCGCTCGGCCTGCGTGGCCGGCTTCAGCAGTCGCCCGTCGACCAGCGCCGGGACCCAGGCGTGCAGGTCCTCCAGGTCGGAGATGACGGCTCCGGCCGCCCACGCCCAGGACGGGTTCCAGTCGGTGGCCTCCACCACGGCCCCGTCGGGGCTGAACGTCGTGTAGCCCTGCGGATGCGGGTCGGGGAAGGCGCTGCCGGCCGGCAGCGAGGTGGAGTCCAGCCCCAGCGGTGCGAAGACCCGCTCCCGCAGGTACCCGGCCAGCGACTTCCCCGACACCTTCTCCACCAACAGCCCCAGCAGCACCGTGTTGGTGTTGCTGTACTCCCACTTCGCGTCCGGGGCGAACTGCGGCGGATGGGCGAAGGCGTACCCGAGCAGCTGCCGCGGCGTGAACGCGCGGTGCGGGTCGGCGCGCAGCGCGTCGAGGAACTTCGGGTCCGACGTGTAGTCGTACAGCCCGCTGCGCATGGCCGCGAGCTGCCGCACGGTGACGCGCTCGCCGCCGGGCACCCCGTCGACGTACTTCGAGATCGGATCGTCCAGAGCGACCAGGCCCCGGTCCACGAGCTGCAGCACCCCGGTGACGGTGAACGTCTTGGTCACGCTGCCGATCCGCGAGTACATGCCGGTCTTCAGGGCCTCGCCACTGCTCCGGTCGGCGACCCCGAAGGACTTGACGTACTCGCCGCGCCCCGGGATCCACAGGCCGACGCTCACGCCCGGGATGTCGGCGTCGTCCATGACGGCGGCGATCGCCGCGTCGAGACGGGCCACCGTCGCGGGGTCCAGGTCGGCGCGGCCGGGGACGGCCGCCGCGGTGACGGTCAAGGGCGTGTGCGGCGGTGCGGCGGGGGCCGTCCCGGCGCCGGCCAGGAGCAGCAACAGAGCGGCCGCGCAGGCGGGCAGGGCCCGCCGCCCGGCGAACGTCGTACGTGTGGAGGACATGCCCGGCCACCTCAGCTCCCCGAGACCCCGAGCCACGTCCTTCCCATGCTAGGCCGCGGGACCCGCGTCCCGCCCGGCCGGCGGGGGTCGCGCGGCGTCCGCCGTCAGTGGCGGAAGAAGATCCGGTCGCCGTACTCCTGCATCACGCGGCCGTTCCACTCGTGGCCGCCGTCCACGTTGCCCGAACGCAGCAGCGGCGGCTCGATGCCGCGCGCGACCAGCTCACCGGCCGCGGCCGCCATCACCGCCTGCATGATCGCGCTGGTCACGACGGTGGAGGCGGGGGCGAAGGGGGCGTCGATGCCGTCGAGGCTCAGCTCGGCGTCACCGACGGCGATCTTGCTGTCGAGCACGATGTCGCAGTGGTCCTTGAGGAAGGTGCCCGAGACGTGCCGCGAGCGCGTCCCCGTCGCGTACGCCACGGAGGTCACGCCGATGACCTTGAGCCCGATCGCCCGGGCGTTCATCGCCATCTCGACCGGCAGCGCGTTGCGCCCGGACAGCGAAATGATCACCAGGACGTCCCCGTCGGAGGCCGGGCTGCTGTCGAGGACCGCCCCGGCGAGCCCGTCGACCCGCTCCAGCGCGCTGCCCAGCGTGGCGGGCATGACGTCGATGCCGGCGGTGCCGGGGACGGCGAGGAAGTTCATCAGGGCCAGTCCGCCGGCCCGGTAGACCACGTCCTGGGCGGGCAGCGAGGAGTGCCCGGCGCCGAAGGCGAAGAGGCGGTTCCCCGAGGCGACGGCCTCGGCGATGACGATTCCGGCCTCGTTGACGCGCGAGGCCTCCTCGTCCCGCACCCGCTCCAGCAGGCCGATGGCCGCGTCGAAGAACTGCCCGGCCAGCTTGCTCTCGCTCATACGCCGAAGGCCCTTCCGAGGTGGGGTGCGATGGGGTACGTCGGTGTCCGTCGCTCACCGTGCGGTCTGGACCAACCGCGTGTCAATACGAGCGTCAATCCCCGGGACGAACGGCCCTCCGCAGGACTCCTGAGATGTCCCGTACATGCCTTGACGCTCGGCGCGGGACGGTTGTCGGCGCGATGCGTCAGAATTGGGGGCAGGGCCAGCGCACGCAATCCGAGGGGCACGAATGTCCGGACTGATCGATACCACGGAGATGTATCTCCGCACCATCCTCGAGCTGGAAGAGGAAGGCGTGGTCCCCATGCGCGCCCGGATCGCCGAGAGGCTCGACCAGAGCGGCCCGACGGTCAGCCAGACGGTGGCACGCATGGAGCGGGACGGCCTGGTGTCGGTGGCCAGCGACCGTCACCTGGAACTGACCGACGAGGGCCGCAAGCTCGCCACCCGCGTGATGCGCAAGCACCGCCTCGCGGAGTGTCTCCTCGTCGACGTCATCGGCCTGGAGTGGGAGCAGGTGCACGCCGAGGCCTGCCGCTGGGAGCACGTCATGAGCGAGGCGGTGGAGCGGCGCGTACTGGAGCTGCTGCGCCACCCGACCGAATCCCCCTACGGGAACCCGATCCCGGGCCTGGAGGAGCTGGGGGAGAAGGCCGAGGCCGATCCGTTCCTGGAGGACGGCATGGTCAGCCTGTCCGAGCTGGACCCGGGCAGCGAGGGCAAGACGGTGGTCGTCCGCCGGATCGGTGAGCCGATCCAGACGGACGCCCAGCTGATGTACACGCTGCGGCGCGCGGGCGTGCAGCCCGGCTCCGTGGTGAGCGTGACGGAATCCCCGGGCGGGGTGCTCGTCGGCAGTGGCGGCGAGGCCGCCGAGCTGGACGAGGAGACCGCCTCGCACGTGTTCGTGGCGAAGCGCTGACGGTTCCCGCGGAGCGGGAGGAAATGGGCGGTCCCGGCGCCTCGCGGCGCCGGGACCGGTCCTCCCCTTGCTGACCTGGAGCCCCGAGCTCTCAAGGTCATCCCCTTCGGACCGTCTTCCCCGAGCGGCCCGCCTCCCTGCTGAAAGGATCTCCATCGGCAGCGGCGGCCAATCCTTGAGCAAGGTCACTCGAAAGAGCGGTGTTGTCGGCGAGACGCCCGTTCTCGAATGCAGGTTCGATACTCTGGCGAGGATCGAAGGGGGTGCATCTGCGGTGGTACAGCGCATCGATGTGACGGGGGCCGACGGAGTCCGCCTGGCCGCCTGGGAATTCCGCGAACCGCCCGCGGAGCCCCTGCGTCCCGCAGTCCTGTTACTCCACGGCCTGATGGGCCGCGCCCTGCACTGGGCCGGTACCGCCCGCTGGCTCGGCGAGCGCCACCGGGTCGTGGCCCTCGACCAGCGCGGACACGGCCACAGCACCCGTCCCTCGGCCGCACCGGGTTTCTCCACCCCCCTGGGCCGTGAGGCCTTCGTCGCCGATGCCGAAGCGGTCGTCGACCAGCTCGGCCTCGCCCCCGTGATCCTCGTCGGCCACTCCATGGGCGCCCTCACGGCCTGGCAGCTCGCGGCGCGCCGTCCCGAACTCGTCCGGGCCCTCGTCATCTGCGACATGCGGGCCTCGGCCCTCGGCGAGGCCTCCCAGCAGGAATGGGAGGAATGGTTCCGCCGCTGGCCACTGCCCTTCCCCACGCAGGACGCCGCCCGCCGCTGGTTCGGCGAGGACGATCCCCGCGTGGAGCGGCCCGACCCCGGTCGCGGCGCGTTCTTCGCCGAGGTCATGCACCGCGCCCCGGACGGCTGGCGCCCGCTCTTCTCCCGCAGCCAGATGCTGACCGCCCGTGAGACCTGGGTGCACGACGCGCACTGGGAGGAACTCGCCCAGGTCCGCTGCCCCACCCTCGTCGTCCGCGGCCTGGACGGCGAGCTGGGCCGCGCCGAGGCCCAGGAGATGGTCCGGGTCCTCCCGGAAGGCCGGTACGCCGAGATCCCGGACGCCGGCCACTACCTCCACTACGACCAGCCGGCCGCCTGGCGCGAGGCCGTCGAACCCTTCCTGGAGGGAGTCACCGCCGACGCCCCCTGACACCCGCATCGCCGCCCCGACGCCCCGACGGCCGGCCCCCGTCGGGGCCGCTCCAGCGGCGCGCGAGCGGGCCCGGGTTGACTGGGACGACTCCGGCCGGTGCCCGCGCGCCCCTGACCGTGCGCAGGGCGGCGGCCGGACTCCCGAACCAACCCGGCGCGCGCGGACCCGAGCGCCGGTCCGCCATCGGGATCCGCCACCGCGGTCCGCCCCTACGTGCTCGGGAGCCAGCCCCGTTGGACCGCGCGAACACCGAACTCGAAGCGGCTGGCCGCCCCCAGGCGCTCCATCAGGCCGTTGGCCAGCCGCCGGGCCGTCCGCGGGGAGACCGCGAGCCGCTTCGCGATGGCCTCGTCGGTCAACCCCTGCGCCAGCAGCCGGATCACGGTGCTCTCCTGGGCGCTGAGCGCGCCCTCGTCCCGTTCCTGCGGAACGCCCAGGGGCTGCGCGCCGGCCCACACGTTCTCGAAGAGCGCGCAGAGCGCGGTCAGCGTGCCCTGCCCGGTGAGGATCACCGCGCCCGCCCCGCTGTCCTCGCTGCTGATCGGGATGACCGCCGACGTCCGGTCGAAGATCATGAGCCTGGTCGGCAGGTCGGGAGCGGTCCGCACCTCACCGCCGAGCTCGCTCAGCCACGTCGCGTACGCCACCGTCGGCTGGCTGTTGCGCACGCTGTCCTGGAACAGCGACCGCATCCGCACCCCCCGCCCCAGCAGCGCCCGGTCGTTCGGCTTCGACGCCTCCAGGGTCTGCGGCTGGTGGCCCCCGCCCGGCGCGAAGCTCATCAGCTCCGTCCTCAGCCCGTGTGCCAGGCCGCTGATCCTGGACCGGATCTCGTCCAGCCCCACCAGCTGCTCCACGCCCGGGCTCGTCGCCGCGGTCGGGCTGAGGTCCGCGTACTCGGCGATGAGCTGGGCCGCCGCGGCCCGCGAGGCCTCGATGCGCAGCTGCTGCGCGGCCAGCTCGGCCTGTTGGCGGGCCATCAGGATTTCCATCCCGACTTCGGGCGTGACGGCGCGCAGCTCGCCGGCACGTTCGTAGGACGGCCGGATCAGGGCCAGTTCGCTGAGCGTGTCGAGGCTGCGCCGGACGTCGTCCTCGGGCACGCCGAGGCGGTCGCCGAGGGCCTTCACCCCCTCGCGCGGAAAGGCAAGCATGGTGCGGTAGACGGCTTCGGCCGTCGAATCGAGGCCAAGCGTGGCTAGCACAGCGGTTCCCCCCGTGTGTGCCTTATTGATCAAGTTCCGCAGATCATCGCACGCAGTGATCGGGCGAAACCAGCCCGTGGACACTTCCGGCCAAGGACCGAACTGTCCGCGTTCAATGCTTTGTTCGGGCCTCCACTTCCGGAAGGGTCGACCTCATGTTTCTGATCCACGCGGCCCTGCGCGCCCCTACGCCCGGTGTCCAACTTCCGTCGGGCACCGCCGAGTTCATTCGTGCGCTGCCGGGTGCCGCAGGACTGGTCGAGCACGTCTCGGCGCATCCCGGCGCCCTGCCGGACCCGGTCGTCGGCGTGTACGTACTCGCGGACGGTCTCGCCGAGGCGGAGCGCCGCACGGAGGACCTCTGCCGGCGCGCCCTCGACGAGGTACGGGCCCTGCGGGGCTGGCGGGTGACCCGGGTGGGCGTGCCCTTCGTGGCGCCCTACTACGAGCGGCTCCTCCAGTGCCCCTCCGGGCGCCCTGGACGGATTGGGACAGGACCGTTTCCGTCCACCTGAAACCTCTTCCACCCCTCCTGACCTGCGACGAAAGTAGTGATTGCCAGCAGGGAACACCACCCGGCAGGCAAGACCGGAGGAAGCGTCACCGCGGGACGCCAGCCCGGAACACCCACTCGTTCCAGGAAAAGGACACGCCATGCTGCGCACCACGATCGTCAAGGCCGCCGCGGTCACCTCCCTCGCCCTCGCCGCCCTCGCCCCCGCCCTCGTCGGCCAGGCCCCCGACGCCGGGACGACCCACGTCACCGCCACGACCGCCTGGGAGTAGCCGCCCCCGGGGCTGAGCCGCCCCGCAGAGGCACGCGTCACCGCACGACCCACGCACCACCTCAGGGCTTCCCGTACGCCGCCCCGACCGCTGGTCCCGCAGGACAGCCGTCGCCCCGGCCACGATGCGCCCGATCCCCACCGGCCCGACGCAGGGCCCGCCCGCGGCATCCCGCGGCGCCCCCATGACTTCCCGACCCGCCCCCAGGAGCTTCGTCATGTCCCGATTCCAGACCTCCGCCGTCCGCACCGCCTCCTTCTCCGCCCTGGCGGCCGCCGCCCTCGCCCTCTCCCTGGCCGTGGCCACCCCGTCCGGCGCCGAGGACACCCGCGTCACCACCGCCACCACGGCCTGGGAGACGGCCCCGGTCGGCAAGGACACGACGGCCTGGGAGACGGCCCCGGTGGGCAAGAACACCACCGCCTGGGAGACGGCCCCGGTCGGCAAGAACACCACCGCCTGGGAGTAGCCGCCCGCACCGCGGCCCCCACCGGGCCGTCGGCACGACTCGCGCCCACCCGGCCCTCCCCGGGGTCACCACCGCCCCGCGCGACACGCGTTCCCGCGCGACACGCGTTCCCGCGCGACACGCGTCCCCGCACCGCACGCGCCCCCTGCCACACCCGTCCCCGCGCCACCCACCGCGTTCCGTCCGCCGGCCGGCAGCTGTTCCTGCGGGGCAGCCGTCCACCCGCATGACGGGCTCGATCACCGCCCCCCTTGCCGCCTCGGTCCTGCCGACCGCCCCGTAACACCCGGGACCGCACGCGAAGGGCCGGCCCCTTCCCTCCCGGGAGCGGGGCCGGCCCTCGTGGCGTGCGGTCCGGGTTCAGCCCTTGCTGACCGCCGTCAGGATCTCGGGCAGCTTGCGCGACACCGCCGGGGCGGCCAGCCGCAGCCCCGCCCAGGTGGCCAGGGCGGCCCAGGCGGTGCCCAACGGCAGCAGGATCCACGTCAGGTCGTGGTGGTCGGCCACGTGCAGGAACACCGTCAGCGCGATCACCGGTGCGCAGATCACCGCCGAGGCGAGCATGCCGAGCCCGATGCCCGCCCAGGCGAGCCCGGCCTGACCCGGGGCGACGTTCTTGAAGGCGCCGTCGGAGGGGATCGAGTACGGGAAGTGCGCCGAGGCGAGCGCGCCCGTGCACAGCATCGACCCGACGAGCGCCAGGGACACGCCCGCTCCGGCGGGGAAGGCACCCCAGTCGCCGATGAGGCAGGCCGTGACGGCCGTGACGAGGAGCGTGTACGGGACGATGACCAGCGCCAGCGCCGCGGCGCGGGCCCGGAGTTCGAGGTAGGCGTCGCGCGGCGTCGAGATGGTCTGGGCGACCATCCAGAAGGCGGAGGTGTCCTGCCCGAACTGGTTGTACATCTGGACGCCGAGCATGCCCGCGCCGAAGCAGGCCAGGTACACGGAACCGGCGCCCTGGAGGGCGTTGAACACCGGGACGATCAACCCGATCGCCAGGGCCGTCACCCAGGCCGACTTCGTCTTCGGGTCCCGCACGGCGTACCGCAGCGTCCGCTGCATGGAGGCGCCCGTACGGCTGTCGGGGAGCGCCGCCCAGGAACCGCCCGAGCCGGGCTCCTTGCGGGGCTTGGAGGCCGCGATGGTCGAGCCGTCCGGGGTGACCATGAGTCCGGTCAGGGTCCGCTCCCAGAACCACAGCAGCCCGACCAGCGCGCCGACGGTGATCAGGAACTGCGCGGCGGCCTCCAGGTAGGCGCCCCGGCCCGCCGAGTCGACCATGCCGACGGCCGACGCGGGCGGCAGCCACCGCACGACCGCCTCGACGGGCTCCAGCCGGGTCAGGCCGCCCGCCTCGAACAGGCGCTGGCTCGCGAAGTTGGCGACCTGAGCGCCGACCGCGATCAGCAGGCCGCTCAGCAGCGCGAGGTCACGTCCCTTGCGGCTGGTCAGCAGCCGTACGTTCGCCGTCGCCACGGCCCGGGCGAGGGCCACGCAGCCCAGGACGAGCAGGGGGACGGCCACGACGCCGGCCAGCGCGCCCGCCGCGCCGCGGGCCACCGCAACGACCGAGCCGACGGCCAGGCACAGCGTGAACACCGGCCCGATGCCGACCAGCGAGGACGCCAGGAGGGCCCGCACGAGGGGCCGCGGGCGCAGCGGCAGCATCACGAGCCGGCTCGGGTCCAGGGTCTCGTCGCCGGTGGGGAAGAACAGCGGCATGAAGGCCCAGCCGAGCGCCAGGATCGCGGTCAGCAGCACCACGACGGTCCCCGCGTGGGCGTGGCCGCGCAGCATGGCCAGCCCCAGCGTCACGAACGCCGCGACGACGAGGGACAGGACCAGGCTGCCGATCCAGACGGCCTTGCGCTTCGAGGAGCCCTTCAGCCCGTTGCGCAGCAGGGAGAGCTTGAGGCGGACGAACAGGGGGGTCAGCGACACGTCCGCGACGGTCGAGGCGACCCGGGCGGCCGGGGCCGCCTGGGCGTTCGGGGTGGCCGGGGCGGTGCTCATCGGGCGCCGCCGAGCCAGTCGAGGGAGTCGCCCGCGGCACGGTCCTGGGCCCCGACGAGTTCGAGGAAGGCGCTCTGCAGCGAGGGCGCGGTGCCCCGTACGTCGGCCAGCGGGCCGGCCGCGCGGATCTGTCCGGCGGCCATGACGGCCACCCAGTCGCAGAGGGACTCGACGAGCTCCATCACGTGCGAGGAGAACACGACGGTGGCGCCGGAGGCGGTGTAGCGCTCCAGCACCCCGCGGATCGTCTGCGCCGACACCGGGTCGACGCCCTCGAACGGCTCGTCCAGGAACAGGATCTCGGGGTTGTGGAGCAGTGCGGCCGCGAGGCCGATCTTCTTGCGCATGCCCGTCGAGTAGTCCACGACGAGCTTGTGCTGCGCGCCCGCGAGGTCCAGGACGTCCAGCAGCTGCGTCGCCCGCTTGTCGGTCTCCTCGCCGGGGAGTCCTCGCAAGCGGCCCATGTAGCCGAGGAGTTCGCGCCCGGAGAGCCGTTCGAAGAGGCGCAGGCCCTCGGGCAGGACCCCGATGCGGGACTTCACCGCGACGGGGTCGGCCCACACGTCGTGCCCGACGACCGTCACCGTGCCCGCGTCCGGGCGCAGCAGCCCCGTCACCATCGACAACGTGGTCGTCTTGCCGGCGCCGTTCGGGCCGACGAGCCCGATGAACCGGCCCGCGGGCAGCTCCAGGTCGATCCCCGAGACGGCCACCTGCTCGCCGAACCGCTTCCACAGTCCCTCTACGCGTACTGCGGCGGCCGGCGCGGTTCGCGCACCGCCCGCTCCGCCCGTACCGCCTGCCGCATAACCCTGGTCCGGCATGCGCCTGCCTCTCGTCCGTTCCCCGTGGTCGTACTTTTCTCACCATAGGAGCGGGTCGCGGGCGCGAGCAGTTACTTATGTCATGAACTTGGGGCCGTCCCGCGCGAGGACGCGCGGCCGGTCAGGCGCCCCGACGGTTGCGGGCCGCGGCGGCCTCGCTGCCGCAGGCGTACGCGAGGGCGTCGATCAGCTCCTCGGTGTCGGGCAGCCACCGGTTCGCCGGGGTGGGCTTGCGGGCCCACTGCACCGGCCCCCTGCCGCCGAGCCGGGTGGGCGGCGCGGCCACCCAGTCGCCCTCGCCGCGCGCCGCGAGGTCGGTGGCGTGCGGCAGCCAGCCCAGCTTGCGGACCAGGTCCGCCATCTTCACCCCGGCGCCCGGGAGTACGAAGAACAGCATGCGGTGGTCGGGGGTCAGCGTGACCGGTCCGAGGGTGCGCTGCATCCGCTCCAGCCGGGCCAGGGCGAGGAAGCCGGCGGAGTCCGGGACGTCGAGTACGTCGAAGGTCCGCCCTGTCGGCAGCAGGATCGAGGCCGCGGGGTGCTTCGCCCAGATCCGGCGGACCCCCACCGCGCTGCCCGACGCGAGGGCCGCCCAGTCCTTCACCGCGGGGTGCGCGCCGGGTGCGGGGCAGTCCGCCGCTCCGCAGGAGCACAGTTCCCGGCCGTCCCCGTGCTCCAGCCAGGTACCGGCGAAGACGTCCCAGTGCCGTTCCTCCACGTACCGCACGGCATGGTCGAGCAGCTGATCGCCACGCTGCTGGGGGATGGGCGCGGTCTCCGTGACTCCGATGGTCTCTTCCACGCCCATCACAACTGCCGGGGTCACGGGTGGTTACGGGCGTAAACGGGCCGGTGGACGGTGCATCGATCCTGCATACGGGGCGCATCGGTGCACGGGCGGGGGCGCGTAGGAGGCTGGGGCGCGGTCGCTGGGTAGCCACGAGCCGCGGAGGGGAAGATTCTCCGCACATCAGGCGGGAAGTGATCATTCCATCGATCACCCGCGGCTTCAGGGGGTTTTCATGGCAGCCAGGCCTCTCGTGGCCCGCCAGCCGAACGAACGGCTGCAGGCGCTCATCCAGGAAGCCGGGTGCTCGAACGCCGGGCTCGCCCGGCGGGTCAACATGTGCGGGGCCGAACACGGCCTCGACCTGCGCTACGACAAGACGTCCGTGGCCCGTTGGCTGCGCGGTCAGCAGCCGCGCGGTCGGGCTCCCGGAATCATCGCGGAGGCGTTGGGCCGCAAACTCGGCCGGACCGTCACCATCGACGAGATCGGCATGGCCAACGGCAAGAACCTCGCCTCCGGTGTCGGCCTGCAGTTCTCCCCGACGGTCATCGGCGCGATCGAGCAGGTCTGTGAGCTGTGGCGCAGCGACGTGGGCCGCCGGGACTTCCTGTCGGGGTCGAGCGTGGCGGCGTCCGCGCTGGTGGAGCCGAGTCGTGACTGGCTGATCACCGGAGCCGATCCGCAGGTGGCCCGCAGTGGCGGGGCCCGCGTCGGCATGTCCGACGTGGAGGCCGTCCGGGCGACGACGCAGGCCCTGACCGAGCTCGACCACCGCTTCGGCAGCGGTCACGTCCGGCCCGTGGTGGTGCACTACCTGAACTCCGTGGTGTCGGGGCTGATCGGCGGTTCCTACCGGGAGCCGGTCGGGCGGGCGTTGTTCGCGGCCGTGGCCCGGCTCACCGAACTCGCCGGGTACATGGCCGTGGACACCGGGCAGCCGGGTCTGGCGCAGCGCTACTACATCCAGGCCCTGCGGCTGGCCCAGGCGGCGGGCGACCGGGCGTACGGGGGCTACGTCCTCGCCGCTTCCATGAGCCACCTCGCCGCCGAGTTGGGCAACCCGCGGGAGATCGCCCAGTTGGCGCGGGCCGCGCAGGAGGGGACGCGCGGGCAGGTCACCCCGAGGGTGGAGGCCATGTTCTACGCCGCCGAGGCGCGCGGGCACGCGCTGATGGGCGACGCCCGGTCGACGGCGGTGCTGTCGGGGCGGGCGGTCACGGCGCTGGAGCGGGCCGAGCCGGAATCGGGGGACGATCCGGTGTGGATCCGGCACTTCGAGCACGCCTACCTGGCGGACGAGCTGGCCCATTGCCACCGGGACCTCGGCCAGGCCGACGCGGCCGCCCGGCGCGCGGAGGAGGCGCTGCGGTCGCTGCCCGCGACGAAGGCCCGCCGGCGGGCGATCGGACTGCTCCTGCTGGCGGCGGCGCAGGTCCAGCAGCGGGAGGTCGAGCAGGCCTGCCAGACGGCGACGAAGGCCGCCGAGCTGCTGGAGTCGCTGCGCTCGCGCCGGGGCGCCGAGTACCTGGACGACTTCCGGGTGCGGTTGGAGCCGTACCGGGAGGAAGCGGCCGTTCGTGAGTTCGCGGCGCGGCTGGAGGTTCAGCCGGCCTGACATGTCCGCGGAGGGACCGGGTAGCGTGACCCGACGGCTGCCGTAGTTTCGGGAGACGTCGGAGAAGGCAGAAGGAGTCCCGGTGACGCAGAACGGACAAGGGGGCGTCCCCCAGCCCGGGACGCCACATCCGGCAGGCCCGGAGCCCGCTCCGGGCTACCCGGACCAGCCGTACCCGGACCAGCCGTACCCGGAGCAGCCGTACCCGGAGCAGCGGTACGCGGACCAGCCGTACCCGGAGCAGGCGTACCCGGGCGACCCGTACCAGGCTCAGCAGTCCCACCCGGACCAGCCGTATCCGGGCGGGCAGCCGCCGCAGCCCGGGCAGCCGCCGTACGCCGAGCAGGCGCCGCAGCCCGGGGAGCCGTGGGGGCCGCCCGCGTACGCCTACCCGCAGCCCGAGGGCTACGGCCCGGACGGCGCCGGGTACGGGCAGCCGGGGCCGCACGCGCCGCAGGAGTACCCGTCCCCGCCGTACGGGCAGCCGGCGTACGAGCCGCAGCCGCCGCAGTCCGAGCAGCCCCCGTACGGCAACCCGCCGCCGGGGCACGTCCTCGGCCCGGGCTTCGAGGGGCCGGGGCAGCCGCACGGTTACGGCTACCCGCCGCTGCCGGAAGCGGCCACCCAGTACATCCCGCCGGTCCCGGCCCACCCGGGCGAGGACGCCACGCAGTACATACCGCCGGTGCCCGCGCAGGGCGCCGACGACGCGACGCAGATGATCCCGCCGGTCCCGGCCCACCCGGGCGAGGACGCGACGCAGTTCATCCCGCCGGTGCCCGCGCAGGGCGCCGACGACGCGACGCAGATGATCCCGCCCGTCCCGCCGGGCCCCGCGCCCAACGCGGCCGAGGGCTTCGACGGGCTGTTCCGCGGCAGTGCCGAGACCGCCGGGCACACCCAGCAGCTGCCGCCCGTACGGGAGCCGGTGGCCCGCCCCGCCCCGCGCCGGGCGGCCGCCCCGCCGCCCGCCGCCGCGCAGCAGTTCGCCCCGGGCCGACCCGGCCCCGGGCAGCCGCCGCAGCAACAGCAGTACGCGGCCCCGCCGCCACCGCCGGCCCCCAACCGGATCCCTCCGGCGGTCATCGCCGCGGCGGTCGTCGGGCTGGCCGTGGCCGGGCTCGGTGTCGGGGCGCTGCTGGGCGACGGGAAGGCCCAGAACAACGACCCGGTCGCGGTCGAGGCGCCCGCGTCGAGCGGCCCGTCCGCGTCCGCGGCCGGCGAGGCGCAGGCCGACCCGGCCCGTCCGCAGGCCGTCCAGCTCGACAAGCTCCTCGCCGACAGCAACGACAGCCGCGCCGCGGTGATCAAGGCCGTCGAGGACATCAAGGTCTGCAAGAACCTCTCCCAGGCGTCCCAGGACCTGCGCGACGCGGCCCGGCAGCGCGACGGCCTGGTCACCCGGCTCCAGGAGCTCAAGGTGGACAAGCTCCCGGACCACGTGAAGCTCAGGGCCTCCCTCAACAAGGCCTGGAAGGCCTCGGCGGACGCCGACAACAGTTACGCGGACTGGGCCGACGACGTCGCCGGCGATTCGGGCGGCCGCGACGACAAGGACGAGAAGGACAACAAGGACGACAAGGGCGCCAGGGACGGGAAGGGCTGCAAGGACGGCAAGGCCGACGTCACCGACAACGCCTCCGACGGCAACCGCTCCAGCGGCGAGGCGACGAAGGCCAAGGAGTCGGCGGCCGTCCTGTGGAACAGGGTCGCGGCCAAGTACGGCCTCACCCAGCGCGACAAGTCCCAGTTGTGACCCGCCGCGCGGCGGCCCGCTTCGCCGGCGTCACGTTCCCCGACGCCGCCGAGGTGCCGCCCGCGCACCGGCGTCCCGCGGGCGGGTACGGGAACCGACCGGCTCGGCCGCCCCTCCGCCTCAGGTGGAGCGGGGTGCTCCTTCGAGGGTCGGCGTCATGTCCTGGGACTGCTCGCCGGGCTGGGCGACGAGGCGGCCCGACTGGACGATCTGGAAGGTGACCCGGCCGTTGACCAGGCGGGGGAAGCCGGCGACGGCCCGCATGTCCTGGTAGCGCCAGCTCAGGTCGGGGGTCAGGCCGCCGGTCGCGACGCTCTCGGACTGGTTGAGGGCACGGGCCACCTTGCGGGCCGTGATCTCCTCGTCGTCCTCGAAGCGCTTCACGACCTCGTTCAGGACGGTGTACGCGATCCAGGTGGTCTGCGCCCCGCTGTCGTCGGGGTCCACGCTGTCGTCGCCGAAGGCCTGCTCGGAGATCACCTTGCGCATCGGCGCCCACAGCGGGTCGGTGGACACCGGGTACCAGCTGGTGAGGTACGCGCCTTCGAAGGGGCTCTCCTTGCCGCCGGTGCGGTCCACCAGGGCCTGGCTGACGCTGCCCAGGACGGAGGAGATCTGCGGGTTGCGGTGCTGGCCGTCGATGCGGCGGAAGGCGTCGAAGAAGGTCTCGGTGCGCTCGCCCAGGACCGCCGTCACGCACTGCTTGTTGTCCTTGGGGTCCTTCCCGTCCTTGGGGTCCTTCTCCTTGGTGTCCTTCGCGGCGGGGGCGCCGGAGGGAGCCCCCGCCGGGGCGCCTGCGGCGGGCGCGGCGGAGCCGTTCAGGGCCTCGCGCGCCTGCGGCGTGAGGTCGGCGGAGTCCTCGGCGGCCCGGATGTCGGAGGCCTCCGCCATCCTGTTGGCCTTCAGTCCGGCGTTGAGCAGCACCGGCATGGTGTCGCCGGCGAGGGTGTCGGGGCGGACCAGGGACACCTGCGCGCAGGCCTTGCCCAGCTGGTGTCCGGCGCCGGCCAGCAGGACGGGCTGACCGCCGTTGACGGGGTAGGACAGGGTGCTCTGGAACTCCTCGGCGGAGACGCCGTAGCCGCCGATGAAGGGGATGCCCTCGGCTTCCAGCGGGGCCATGAAGGCGCGTCCGTGCTGGCTGTAGGAGCCGACGACGGCGACCGCCTTCTCGGCGATGGCCTTGCGGGCGCAGTCGGCGGCGCCCGTCGGGGTGTTCTTCTCGTTGCAGGTCAATACGCGGAGTTTGCGGCCGTTGATGCCGCCGTTGGCGTTGGCCCAGCTCTCGTACGCCTTGGCCATGCCGGGCATTCCTGGCATGTTGGTGGCTTTGGTGTCGATCGGGGCGAACGTCATGACCGTGATGGTGTCCCCGGAACCCCCCGAGCCGCCGGGGACCACCCCGCACGCGGTGGTGAGACACGCGCCCATCGTCGCCGCAAGGAGGGTGCGGGAGAAGGGGGTTGAGCTTCGCCGACTGGTCATGTCCACCGACCATTCCGCTCCACGGGGAACTGAATGCTGAGGTGTACATAACATCCGGTGACGCGGGGGTGAATTGCCGGGTGCGGGCGCCTCAAGATCGCGCTCGCGGTGAACGTACGATCGAAAGCGTGACATTCGCCCAAGGTTCGAAGAACTCTTCCCGCCGCGGCGGCCGCTCCTCCACCATGGGCGGCATGCCCCTCAACGACATGCCGTGGTGGCGCTGGCGCAGCAACGTGCGCTCGGCGCTGCACATGCTCTCCGACCCGCTGTTCCAGGAAGAGGTCTGGCTGGCCGGTGCCGAAGGGTACGGGGACGTCACCGACGCCGTGTACCGGCTCGTCGAGGACACCTGGCTCGACAGCTGGTCCGCCGAGAAGTACGTCGGCACGATCTTCCGCGACGCGCAGGAGGCGGCCGCCGTCGACCTCGCCGTGCTGCGGGTGCTGCGCATCCTGCACCAGGTCGGCCCGGACGCGCCCGTCTCCGTCTACCTGGAGCACCCCGCGTGGCCCGACGCCGTACGGGCCGCCCGGCAGGCCCACGTGCGGATGTCGGCGGCGGACGGGGAGGACCCGGACGCCGGGCCCAGCTCCGTGGAAGTTTTGAGGAGCCTCACCCGCGCGGTGTGAAAGGCTATGCGGTCATGAGCGATCCGCAGCCCGAGGCGCAGCCCCAGTACGTCCTGACCGTGTCCTGCCCCGACAAGCAGGGCATCGTCCACGCCGTGTCGAGTTACCTCTTCATGACCGGTTGCAACATCGTGGACAGTCAGCAGTTCGGGGACCGGGAGACCGGCCTGTTCTTCATGCGGGTCCACTTCGAGTCCGAGCCGGGGCTGACGGTCGACAAGCTGCGCGCGAGCTTCGCCGCGATCGGCGAGTCCTTCCGGATGGACTGGCAGATCCACCGCTCCGACGAGCGGATGAAGATCGTGCTGATGGTCTCGAAGTTCGGCCACTGCCTGAACGACCTGCTGTTCCGGTCGAGCATCGGCGCCCTGCCGGTGGAGATCGCCGCGGTCGTCTCGAACCACACCGACTTCGCGGAGCTCGTCGGCTCGTACGACGTGCCGTTCGTCCACATCCCGGTGACCAAGGACACGAAGGCGGCCGCCGAGGCGCGGCTGCTGGAGCTCGTACGGGAGAAGGACGTCGAGCTGGTCGTCCTCGCCCGCTACATGCAGGTGCTGTCGGACACCCTCTGCAAGGAGCTGAGCGGGCGGATCATCAACATCCACCACTCGTTCCTGCCGAGCTTCAAGGGCGCCAAGCCGTACCACCAGGCGCACGCGCGCGGCGTGAAGCTGATCGGCGCGACCGCCCACTACGTGACGGCCGACCTCGACGAGGGCCCGATCATCGAGCAGGAGGTCGAGCGCGTCGGGCACGAGGTGACCCCCGACCAGCTCGTCGCCATCGGCCGCGACGTCGAGTGCCAGGCACTGGCCCGCGCCGTGAAGTGGCACAGCGAGCACCGCGTCCTGCTGAACGGCTCCCGCACGGTCGTCTTCGCCTGAGCACGCCCCCGGGCGCGAGGACCCGGGCGCGACGCCCCCTGCCCCGGGGGGCCGTCGCGCCTACAGGCGGCTGAGCGACGCGGCGGCGAACAGTACGTCGCGGATCGCCTCGCGGTCGCCGGTCTGGCCCATCGCGGCCTCCTCCGGGGAGATGTGACCGGCGGCGAGCCGGCAGAATTCGACGCCGTCCAACGCCACCTCGGCCACCGTGTGCTCCCGCGAGGGCTTCGCTGCCGGCGAGTCCAGGGCGATGTCCCAGCCCCCGCCGCCCGAACCCTCGATCTCCAGGTGCAGGGTCCGACCCGGCGCGCCCGCCGCGACCAGCCCGCGCGCCGGGGCCGCCAGCCCCGATCGGCGCCGGCCCGCGAGCGCGTCCGGCAGCAGCCGTGCCGCCAGGTCGATCATCCGGTGCAGGTCCGGGCCCGAAGGGGGCTCGTACGGGTAGTCCACCGCCTCCGCGATGTCCCAGGCGTGCACCCAGCACTCGAAGGCCCGCTCCAGGAAGGCGTCGCCCAGCGGCAGCGCGAACCCGCCGTAGTCCACGCCCAGTTCGGCCACGCCCCGACCCGCGAACGACACCGTGCGGACCAGCGTGTGCCCCTGCTCGCGCCACGGTTCGCGGACCTGGCGGGTGGTCGGGTACGGGGAGGAGTTCCAGAAGTGCTCGGTACGGCCCGTGGGCCCGCCGCCCGGAGGCGCCTCCGGGCCCAGCGGATCGTCCAGACCGAGCGCGGTCGCGACGATCCCGTCCACCGTCATCAGGTGTCCGATCACTCCCGCCACCGTCGTCCGGCGGGAGCGCCGCTGCTCCTCCTCGAACCACTTCAGCCGGACCGGGGTGTGCCACTCCGAGTCGCCGAAGTCCCTCAGCAGCGCGTCGAGCCGGGCCGTCTCGGTGTCGTACGGGCTCGCCCACACCGGCACCGGGATCCGCGCCGGGCGCTTGCCCAGGCAGTCCTCCAGTACCCGCGAGCGCAGCAGCGGCTTGAGGTCCAGGCTCTCCTCGGGGTGCAGCAGCCCGACCGCGTCGCGCAGCCGCAGCGCCTCCTCGGCGCAGGGCGCGCACTCCGTGAGGTGGTCCTCCACGGCCTGCGTCTCCTCGGCGGAACAGGCGGCGAGCGCCCACGCCCCGAGCAGGGACTTCAGCACGCCGTGCGAGCGCGGCTCCGGCGCGGCCGTCGGCGACGGGCCGTCCGCGGGCGCCGGCAGCGGGTGCGGCGGACGCAGGTCGTCGCCCGCCGCCCGCGGACCGGGTATCCGCGCGGAACCGCCCGCCGGGCGCTCGTACGCGTCGTCGGGGATCTCTTCGGAGGGGCCGGTCATCGGGGCGTTCCGTATTCGCGTGAGCCGTATCCGGGCGGGGCGGGGTCCTCGCGGGGGAGGACGTTGGCGGTCGACAGCAGCTGGAGGCCCAGGCGCAGCCGGCGCCGCGCCTCGTCCTCGCTGATCTGCAGGTCGGCGGCGGCCTGCCGGTAGTCGCGGCGCTTGAAGTAGGCCAGTTCGAGGGCGGCCCGCAGCGGGGCGGGCATGGAGGTCACGATGTAGTCGGCGCGGGCCGCCGCGTTGGCGCTGCGGACCTTCTGCTCCAGCTCCTCCCGCGAGCCGCGGCCCAGTTCGGCCTGGCGCAGCCGGGCCACGGCCTGGCCCTGGGTGATCCGGGCGACCCAGGAGCGCATGGACCCCTGCTTCGGGTCGTAGGCGTCCGGGTTCTCCCAGATGTACCCGAAGACCTCGCGGGTGATCCGGTCGGCCGCCTTCTCGTCGCCCAGCACCCGGTGCGCCAGGCTGTGCACGAGCGAGGCGAACCGGTCGTACAACTCTCCGAGCGCCGCCGCCTCACCGCGGGCGAGGCGTTGCTGCATGCGTCGGTCCCAGCGCGGTGGAACGTCCTTCGCCATGGTGCCCCCTGCCGTGTGTCGACCCGTCGAATGTAGTCCGCACCTGACGGAACGCGCCTGTTTTGGCGGAAGCCCGCCCTGGAAGGATGGCTCCCGTGCTACGCCCGTCGCGTTGACGGCGTGACACCTACCCCGGGATGGCACACGCATACGCGCCCCGTCGCGCTCCCCGTGCGCGGGTTCGATGCGGCCACCTGCTTGACCACTTCGCTTAACGCTCGGGCCACTGAGGGCTTACGCTCCTGCCTTGTCTTGAACTGCACCCCATCGCACACGTGAAGGCGGAACGCCGACAATGGACAGCGCAGAATACGAGCGCAAGATCGCCGCCCGATTCGCCACGTTCGACCAGGACGGGTCCGGCTATATCGACCGGGAGGACTTCAGCACGGCCGCGAGGGCGGTGCTGGCCGAATTCGGCACCACCGCGCGGTCGTACAAGGGCCAGGCCGTGTTCAACGGAGCCGAGGCGTTCTGGCAGGGCATGGCCGGGATCGCCGACGTCGACGGGGACCAGCGGGTGTCCCGCGAGGAGTTCGTCACCGGCGCGGCGAAGCGACTGCGGGACAGCCCGGACCGGTTCGCGGAGATCGCCAGGCCGTTCCTGGCGGCGGTGATCGCCGTCGCCGACGAGGACGGCGCCGGCGCGACCCCACGGGCGGCGGCCCGCGTCCTGGGCGTCCTCGGCACCCCGGCCGAACTCGCCGACCAGGTCGCGGCGGCGCTGGACGCGGACGGCGACGGCAGGATCTCCGAGGACGAGATCCTGGCGGCCTTCGCGGGCTACTGCGGGGTGGACCCGGACGCGTAGTCCGGCCCGCCCCACCCGGCGAGGCACCTCGCCCCACCCGGCGCGGCACCTCGCCCCACCCGGCGAGGCACCTTGCCGCGCCGCGCCCCGCCGCGTCCGGGCGGCGGGGACCGGCGTGAGGGCCCGGAGGGTCAGGCGTAGCGCTCGCGCAGTTTGTACTTCAGGACCTTGCGCAGCGCGTCGTTGCGGGGGAGCGCGTCGGTCAGTTCCAGCTGCTCGGGCAGTTTGTGTGGGGCCAGGCCCTGCGCGCGCAGGTACGCGGTCAGCTGGGGCAGGGTCAGCGGGGCCGCGCCCGGGGGCTGTTCGACGACGGCGCAGACGCGTTCGCCGCGTTCGGGGTCGGGCAGGCCGATGACGGCGACGTCGCCGACGGCGGGGAGGGCGTGGAGGAGGTCCTCGATCTCCTTCGCCGAGATGTTCTCGCCCTTGCGGATGATCACGTCCTTGCTGCGGCCGGTGAGGACGAGGTGCCCCTCGGCGGTCAGGTGGCCGAGGTCGCCGGTGATCAGGTAGCCGTCGGCGTCGAAGACCCCGTCGGTGTCCTCACGGCCCAGGTAGCCCTGGCAGACGGCCTCGCCGCGCAGTCGTACCTCGCCGTCCGTGCCGGTGGGCAGCGGGTCGCCGGCCGGGGTGGTGATGCGGATGGACATGCCCGCCGGGGGGCGGCCCTCGGTGGTGGCGAGGTTCTCCGGGGTGTCGTCGGGCGCCCCCATGGTGATCATGGGGACTTCGGTCATGCCGTAGCCGTGGGTGAGCTGACAGCCCAGTTCGCGGACCACCGCGTGGTAGATCTCGGGGGGTTTGGGCGCGCCGCCGCCCGCGAGCAGCCGCAGGCTCGGGACGAGCCTCGTCCCGGGGTCCTTGCGCTGTTCGGTGAGGAACATGGAGTAGAAGGCGGTGGACCCGCCGGCGACGGTGACCCGGTGGCGGCGGTAGCCGTCCAGGGCGTCCGGCATCGCGAACTTCTCGAACAGCACCGCCGGGAACCCGTACAGCAGCAGCATCACCGTGTAGTCCGGTCCGGCTATGTGCGCGAAGGGGAAGGCCATCGAGCCGACGTCGGCCGGGGTCAGGCGCAGGGCGTCCGCGAGGCAGGAGCCGCCGGCGATCAGGGAGCGGTCGGTGTGCAGGACGCCCTTGGGGTCGGAGGTGGTGCCCGAGGTCCAGTAGATCCAGCGCACGGAGGTGCCGTCGCCGGGCGGCGGCGGCAGGACGGCGGGGTCGCCGTCCGGGAGGGCGTCGTAGGCGTCGAAGACCCCGCGGGCGCCCAGGCGGGTCGCCATCGCGGCGTGGTCGAAGCCGCGCCAGGTGCCGGGGACGGCGAAGAACTCGGCCTTGGACTCGCGCAGGGCGAAGCCGACCTCGCGGTCCCGGTAGAAGGGGATGACGGGCGACTGGACGGCGCCGAGGCGGGCCAGGGCGAGCGAGAGCAGCACCGTTTCGATGCGGGTGGGCAGTTGCCAGGCGACGACCGTGCCGGGGCGCACGCCCATGGCGTACAGGCCCGCGGCGACGCGTTCGCAGCGCTCGCGCAGGGCGCCGAAGGTCAGCGTGCGGTCGTCGGCGGGTCGGTCGGCGGCCTCGATGAGCACCGGGCCGTCGGGGGTGAGCGCGGCCCGGCGGGCGACCAGCTCCCACAGGGTCCGGGACCGGCTCAGTTCCGTCGCGGTGTCCGTCATCCCGGACCTCCCTCGGTAATTTCCTGACGGATGGTCAGATCTGGCGCAGAGCGTAGGGCGCCGGCGCTTGCCGGTCCAGAGCCGGCGGGGCTAGCTTGTTTCTGACGATCCATCAGATTGGGCGATTGGGGAGATGGCCATGGAACTGGAACTGCCTAGGATCATCAGCGTCGACGACCACGTGATCGAACCCGCCCACCTCTTCGACGTCTGGCTGCCCGCCAAGTACCGCGACCGCGGACCCCGGCCCCTCACCGCCGGCATCGGCGAGCTCCAGTACACCGGCGGCAAGTACGTCATCACCATGGACCCCGACGGCCCCCCGACCGACTGGTGGATCTACGAGGACCTCAAGTTCCCGTACAAGCGCAACATCGCCGCCGTCGGCTTCGACCGCGACGACATGACGCTGGAGGGCATCACCCGCGAGGAGATGCGCCGCGGCTGCTGGGACCCCAAGGCCCGCCTCGCCGACATGGACCTCAACCACGTCGAGGCCTCCCTCTGCTTCCCCACCTTCCCGCGCTTCTGCGGCCAGACCTTCGCCGAGGCCCACGACAAGGAGGTCGCCCTCGCCTGCGTGCGCGCCTACAACGACTGGATGGTCGAGGAATGGTGCGGCGACAGCGGCGGCCGGCTCATCCCGCTGTGCATCATCCCGCTCTGGGACATCGACCTCGCCGTCGCCGAGATCCGCCGCAACGCGGCCCGCGGCGTGCGCGCCGTCACCTTCTCCGAGATCCCCACCCACCTCGGGCTGCCGTCCATCCACTCCGGACACTGGGACCCGTTCTTCGCCGTCTGCCAGGAGACCGGCACCGTCGTCAACATGCACATCGGGTCCTCGTCCCAGATGCCCGCCGCCTCCCCCGACGCACCGCCCGCCGTCCAGGCCTCCCTCAGCTTCAACAACGCCATGGCCTCGATGATGGACTTCCTCTTCAGCGGCGTCCTCGTCAAGTTCCCCACCCTGAAGCTCGCCTACAGCGAAGGCCAGATGGGCTGGATCCCCTACGCCCTGGAACGCGCCGACGACGTCTGGCGCGAACACCGCGCCTGGGGCGGCGTCAAGGACCTCATCCCCGAGCCGCCGTCCACGTACTACTACCGGCAGATCTTCTGCTGCTTCTTCCGCGACAAGCACGGCATCGCCTCGCTGGACGTCGTCGGCCGCGACAACGCCACCTTCGAGACCGACTACCCGCACGTCGACTCGACCTTCCCGCACACCAAGGAGGTCGCCCTGGACCACGTCGGCGGCCTCGACGAGGAGACCGTCTACAAGCTGATGCGCGGCAACGCCATCCGCATGCTCGGCCTCCCCCTGGACCTCGACCGGACCGGCCAGGGCCGCTGATGGACCTGACCCACACCGAAGAGGAACAGGACTTCCGGGCCCGCCTGCGCGAATGGCTCGGCAAGACGCTGCCCGAGCTCCCCGCCAAACCCTCCCCGGACGACTGGCCCGCCCGCCGCGCCTACGACCTGGGCTGGCAGCGGCGCCTGTACGACGCCGGCTGGGCCGGCCTGCACTGGCCCGTCGACGCCGGCGGGCGCGGCGCCACCCCCACCCAGCACCTGATCTTCCTGGAGGAGACCGAACGCGCGGGAGCCCCGTACGTCGGCGCGAACTTCGTCGGACTCCTCCACGCCGGCCCCACCATCGCCGCCGAGGGCACGCCCGAACAACGCGCCCGCTGGCTCCCGCCCGTCCTGCGCGGCGACGAGGTGTGGTGCCAGGGCTTCAGCGAACCCGACGCCGGCTCCGACCTCGCCGCCCTGCGCACCCGGGCCGTCCGCGACGGCGACGAGTACGTCGTCACCGGCTCCAAGATCTGGACCTCCCACGCCGAGGTCGCCGACTGGTGCGAGCTCCTCGTCCGCACCGACCCGCAGGCCCCCAAGCACCGGGGGATCAGCTGGCTCGCCATGCCGATGGACGCACCCGGCGTCACCGTCCGACCCCTGCGCACCCTCGCCGGCTCCACGGAGTTCGCGGAGGTCTTCCTCGACGAGGTCCGCGTCCCCGTCGGCAACCGGGTCGGCGCCGAGAACGACGGCTGGCGCGTCACCATGGTCACCCTGTCCTTCGAACGCGGCACGGCCTTCGTCGGCGAGGTCGTCGCCTGCCGCCGCACCCTGACCCACCTCGCCCGCGCCGCCAAGGCCAACGGCCGCTGGGACGACCCCGTCCTGCGCCGCACCCTCGGCCGGCTCCACGGCGAGTTCGGCGCCCTGTGGCGACTCACCCAGTGGAACGTCGGCGAGGCGGAGCGCTCCGGCGGCGTCCCGGGCGTCGGCGGCAGCGTCTTCAAGCTGGCCTACTCCCACGCCCGCCAGGAGCTCTACGAGGCCGCCGCGCAGGTCCTCGGCCCCGAATCCCTCGTCCTCGACGAGGAATGGGTCCTGGACCGGCTCTCGTCCCTCTCCTACACGATCGCGGCGGGCACCTCCCAGATCCAGCGCAACATCGTCGCCGAGCGGATCCTCGGCCTCCCGAAGGGCCGGTGAGCGGCCGTGGACTTCCAACCGACCCGGGAACAGCGGGACCTCAAGGCGGCCCTGCGCGACCTCCTCGCCCGACGCCACGGACGCGAGGCGCTGCGGACCGCGCTGGACACCGGGACCACCGTCGACCGGGACCTGTGGCGGGAGCTCGGCGGGGCCGGGTTCTTCGCGCTGCGACTCCCCGAGGCGGACGGAGGGGTCGGCCTCGGCCTCCCCGAGGCCGTGCTCCTGTTCGAGGAGGCCGGCCGGGCGCTGCTGCCCGGCCCGCTGGTCGCCACCCACCTGGCCGCCGGCGCCGTCCCCGGAGCCGCCGCCGGCACCACCGTCGTCACCGCTTTCGACCTGGGCGGGGACCTGGTCACGCACCTGGCGGAGGCCGACGCCGTCCTCGGCTCCCCGCACCGCCCCGAAGCCGAACCGGTCCGCTCGGCGGACCCGCTGACCCCCCTGCACCGGGCCCGGCCCGGCGCGGGGACCCCGGGCGACGACCTCGCCCCGTACCGGGACGCGGGAGCCCTGCTCACGGCCGCCCTCCAGCTCGGCAGCGCCCTGCGGACCCTGGAGCTGGCCGTGCGGTACGCGGGCGAGCGGGAGCAGTTCGGCAGCCCGATCGGCGCCTTCCAGGCCGTCAAGCACCTGTGCGCGGGCATGCTGGTCCGGGCCGAGCTGGCCCGTACCGCCGTGTACGCGGCGGCGGTGACGGCGACGTACGCCGGGGGCCCGGGGGAGATCGCCGCCGCCAAGCTCCTCGCGGACGGGGCGGCGGTGGCCAACGCCCGGGACTGCCTCCAGGTGCACGGCGGCATGGGCTTCACCTGGGAGGCGGACGTCCACCTCCACCTGAAGCGGGCCTGGGTGCGCGCGGAGCAGTGGCGCACGGCGGGGGAGGCGGAGGAACTGCTGGCCGGGGAACTGCTGGACGCGGCGGTGTCGTAAGGCACGGCGGGCGCGGAGGTCGCGCCCGCCGGTTGCTCACGGTGACGGCAAGGCACGGGAAGGACGGGCCGGGACGCATGTCCGATTACGGAGAGTTGATATCGGTTTGTGTCCTGGGGAGGGCCCGATCCGGCCCGGAGGCAGGGGTGGGCTCCGGTACGCTCCCACGAATGCGAGCGGTTGAGCGGCGCGAGCGTCGCACAGTATGCACCACGCCTACTCCTTCGCGCTGGAATATGCCCGAAGCGCTTGTTGTGGTGACTGTATGTCAACCATGCTGCACAGCACGGGGATCACAGTCGGTGATCCCATCCTGTCGCGAGGCGAAGTGTCCGCCGGTTCGGATGGTGTGAGCGGTGCAGGTGCTTCAGGTGCAGCTGGAGGTAGGACCGGACCCCGCCGAGGTCGGTCGGGCACGCCGGTGGGCGCGGTCCCGGTTGGCCGGGTCCGGGATAGGGGACGACGAGCCGCTCGCCGAGACGCTGATCCTGCTGATCTCCGAGCTGGTCACGAACGCGGTCGTGCACACGGGCTGTCCGGCCGTGCTGCGGATGCTGTTCGGGGGGCCGGGGGTGCGGGTCGAGGTCGCCGACGCGAGCGACCGGGCGCCGGCCCCCCGGCAGGCCGCCGGGGACGACACGGGCGGGCGCGGCCTGGAACTCGTCGACGGCCTGGCGGACCGATGGGGCTGGCAGCGCGAGGGCGCGGGCAAGCGCATCTGGTGCGAGATCGACCGGGCCGAGCCGAAGAAGACCGCACCCGACGAAAACTTTGCCTGCCGCCGGGAACCGCGCGTGTACCTCTAACGAGGTGTTGACGGATTGTCACCTGGTGATCACCCTTGTGGTGAGCGATTCGTCGCGAGGGGACGCCAAGGGTCCTACCTTGACGAGTGCGGGTCGTGGGGTGGCGGCTGCCGTGTCGCGCTCGGGGTGTGCACGGACGCACGCCGCCACCCGCCGGTCCCGGGACGGGACCGGGCAGTGCGGGACGGGTGCCGGGGGTCGGGCGATGGATTCGCCCGACCCCCGACCCCACCCTCGGCCCGTCCGGCGTCGATCGGGTCAGCAGGGGCGGATGTGGTAGACGGGGGTCCAGGAGGCGGTGCCGGTGGACTTGGCGACGTTCGACCAGCGTTCGCTGCCGTTGTCGTTGTAGAACCGGGCCCGCGTGCCCGAGGTCTGGTTGTTGTTGAACGTGCCGTCGCCGATGCCCCAGAAGTCGTAGTAGCCGCACCGGTAGAAGTCGTAGTTGTTGCCCTGGCCGTCCGTGATGCACAGGTGGCCGTGTCCGCAGGCGAGCGCGGTGTCCGGGGAGGCCAGGTCGCGGGCCTCGCCCCGGCCGGGGACGGCGAGGGTCACGGAGCCGCCGGCGGTGGTCATCCGGTTCGCGGAGACCTGGCGGGCCGTCGGGTCCTTCGCGAGGACGGCGTCGACCCGCTGCTGGAGGCGGGCCGCCTGCGGGGCGCTCAACCCCGCGTCGCGGGCCTGCCCGGCATGGACGGACCGTGCGGACGTCGAGTCGGTGGTGGTGGCGGCGGAGGCGTGGGCGGTGAGGACGGGTCCTGCGATCAGGGCCGCGGTCGCGGTCATCATCGCCAGGATCTTGCGCGGTGACATGGTGGAACCCCTCTGGTTCGGCGTCGGGGAAGCCACGCGCTCGTGGCGGTGGCCTGGAGACGCCTGACCATCCTTTCGAAGGTCGCCATGGGTCCAGAAGGGCGGAATCGGACTCTGTGAGGCTCTTGTGGGCATAACGCAGGGGGTCCTGCGCCCCAACAGCCCCGGCCGTTGCCGCCGCCGCAACCCGTGCGGGGCCGCCGTCCGGGGGCCGCGCCCGCCCGTCCCCCTTGCCCGGCCCGGGATCCCCGCCGCGGTCGCCGACCCCGCGGGGCGGCCGGCGCGGAGGTGGCGCGAAGGCGGCGGACCGGGTGCGCGCCACCGCCGGCGCGGCGTCGTGGAACCGGAACCGGAGCGGACCCGGGGTGGTCAGAAGACGGCGATCGGGGAGACCGGGGTGCCGGTGCCGCCGACGAACGGTTCGGGCATCGCCGAGAGCAGGAAGGAGTAGCGGGCCTCTTCCGCACAGGCTGTGGACAACTCCTCCAGGTTCCAGTTCTGGCCCTGGTGCATGCCCATCTCGACCAGGTCCAGGGCGTGCACCGGCAGCCACAGGTTCTCGATCTCCGGCGGGAAGATCTCGAAGGTCAGGGTGTCGTTGGCGACGGCCGCCACGTCCCGGGCGTGGAACCACTGCGGGGTGCGGACGGACAGGCCGGGGGACGGGAAGCCGTAGCCGTGCTTGTCGCCCGCCAGGTAGACCTGGATCTGCCCGGTGCGCACGAGGACGACGTCGCCGGCGCGGACCGTGACCCCACCGAACTCCTCCGCCTCCGCCAGGTCCTCGGGGGTCACCGCGTGGCCGCCCTCCAGTCGGTCCACGCCCTTCGCCCGGGCCACGTCCAGCAGGACGCCGCGCGAGACGATGTGCCGGGCCTTGTCGATGCCGCTGAACTCGGCGCGGGAGTGCGCGGTGATGGAGGAGGCCGGACGGCCGTTGTAGATCTTCCCCGAGTGCGACACGTGCGTCAGCGCGTCCCAGTGGGTGGCCGCCTGGAGGCCCATCGTCACGGCGTCGTCGCTGCAGGCCACCGTGCCCGGGCCGAAGATCTCCTGGTTGATCTGCACCATCGTGTGCAGCGGGTTGATCCGGCCCGGGATCATGCCGACCTGTACGCCGTCCTCCTTCAGCGGGAGCGCGAGCGGGACCCGGCGGCCCCTGCGGACACCGGCGGCCGCCGACCGGACGACCGGGTCGGTGATCAGGTTCAAGGTGCCGATCTCGTCCTCGGCGCCCCAACGGCCCCAGTTGTTGATGCGCTTGGCGATGTCGTGGAACTCGGGGGGCAGGGACATGGGCCTCATCAGCTCCTTGCGAAGGCGAGGGACAACCGGGTCTTGTGCTGGTGCGTCGGGCTGCCCCTAGAATCTAACGGTCCGTCAGAAAACGCGGGAAGGGGCCGGCATGGGGAACTTCTTGGCAGGCAAGGTCGTCGCCGTCACCGGTGCGGGCCGGGGCATCGGACGGGCCGTGGCGCTCGCCGCGGCCGCCGAGGGCGCCCGGGTCGTCGTCAACGACTACGGCGTCGGCATCGAGGGCGGGGAGCCGACCAGCGAGGTCGCCGCATCGGTGGTGAAGGAGATCACCGCGGCGGGAGGGGAGGCCGTCGCGGTGGCCGACGACATCTCCACGATGGCGGGCGGGCAGCGCATCATCGACACGGCGCTCGCCCACTACGGGCGCGTCGACGGGGTCGTCTGCGTCGCCGGCATCCTGCGCGAGCGGATGCTCTTCAACATGTCCGAGGAGGAATGGGACCCGGTCGTCGCCACCCACCTCAAGGGCACCTTCACCGTGTTCCGGGCGGCCTCCGCCGTCATGCGCAAGCAGGGCACGGGCACGCTCATCGGCTTCACCAGCGGCAACCACCAGGGTTCCGTCGCCCAGGCCAACTACAGCGCGGCCAAGGGCGGGATCATCTCCCTCGTCCGCAGCGCCGCCCTCGGCCTCAACAAGTACGGGGTCACCGCCAACGCCGTCGCGCCCGTCGCCCGGACCAGGATGTCCGCCAACGTCCCCATGGAGCTGAAGGAGATCGGCGAGCCCGAGGACGTCGCGGCCCTCGTCACCTACCTGCTCAGCGACCGGGCCCGGGCCGAGAACATCACCGGGCAGGTGTACACGATCGCCGGCCCGAAGATCGCCGTCTGGGCCCAGCCGCGCGAACTGCGCGCCGGGTACGCCGAAGGCGCCTGGACCCCCGAGAAGATCGCCGACTTCCTCCCGGGGACCGTCGGCACCGACCCGATGCCGATGCTCGCGCAACTGGAGGCCATGGCCAGGGCGGCCGCCGCCAAGGACCGCCCCAATGCCTGACCCGGCCGCCGGGGTCGGACGGGCCCGGCGCGGCGGTCCGGTCGCCGGTGGGCCGCCCGCCGGTGGGCCCGTTCCCGCCGGGGTCGGATCGTGCGGGCCGGGGTTCCGTGCGCCGACCTCCCGTCCGTCCGCGCGGCGGCGTCCCGTGCCCCGTCCGTTCGACGCCTGACGCCGCCCCGCCGACGCCTGACAGGGAGACCGCATGGACTTCAGCTTCGGAGCGGGGGACGAGGAGCTGCGCGCCCGCGCCCGCACCTGGCTCACCGCCCGCCTCGCCGGACCGTACGCGGACCTCCGCGGCCTCGGCGGTCCGGGCAGCGAGCACGAGGGGACGGAGCAGCGGCGCGGCTGGGAGAGGGAGTTGGGTCACGGCGGCTGGATCGGGCAGGGCTGGGACGTCCCCGCCGGCGCGTACGGACAGCAGCGGCTCTCCCTCACCGGCCAGGTCGTCTGGGCGGAGGAGTACGCGGCGCTCCGCGCCCCCGGCCGGGTCGGCCACATCGGGGAGAACCTCCTCGCGCCGACCCTGATCGCCTACGGCACGCCCGAGCAGCAGGCCCGGTTCCTGCCGGGCATCGCCCGCGGCGAGGAGCTGTGGTGCCAGGGCTACAGCGAACCGGACGCCGGATCGGACCTGGCGGGCGTGCGCACCGTCGCCGTGCGCGACCCCGCGGACGGGCTGCCGCGCGTCACCGGGCAGAAGATCTGGACCTCCCTCGCCCAGGACGCCGACTGGTGCTTCGTCCTCGCCCGCACCGAGAGCGGCTCCCGCCGGCACCGGGGCCTGTCGTTCCTGCTGGTGCCCATGGACCAGCCGGGCCGGATCGAGGTCCGCCCGATCCGGCAGATGTCGGGCACCGCCGAGTTCAACGAGGTGTTCTTCGACGGGGCGGTGGCGGCCGAGACCGTCGGCGGGGAGGGCAACGGCTGGGCCGTCGCCATGGGCCTGCTCGCCCTGGAACGCGGCGTCTCCACCCTCGTCCAACAGATCGGCTTCGCCGCCGAACTGGAACGCGTCCTGGCCGACCACCTCGCCGCCGGCGCCCCCGACCCGGTCCTGCGTGAACGCCTCGTACGGCAGTGGGCCGAGCTGCGCACCATGCGGTGGAACGCGTTGCGCACGCTCGGCTCCGCCGGTGACCCGGGGGCGCCGAGCGTCGCGAAGCTGCTGTGGGGCGGTTGGCACCGGCGGCTCGGGGAGCTGGCCGTCGAGGTCCGGGGGGCGGCGGCGACGGCCGGGTCGGGTCCCTGGTCGCGGGAGGTCCCGTACGAGCGGGGACTCGACGAGGGGCAGCGGCTCTTCCTTTTCACCCGGGCCGACACGATCTACGGCGGCTCGGACGAGATCCAGCGGAACATCATCGCCGAGCGGGTGCTCGGCCTGCCTAAGGAGCCCAGGTGAGAGGCGTCGTGTTCGACGGCAAGCAGGCCCAGGTGGTCGACGATCTGGAGATCCGCGATCCGGGCCCGGGGGAGGTGCTCGTCGCGGTCAAGGCGGCCGGGCTGTGTCACAGCGACCTGTCGGTGATCGACGGGACGATCCCGTTCCCGCCGCCGGTGGTGCTCGGGCACGAGGGCGCCGGGGTGGTCGAGGCGGTCGGCGCGGGTGTCACGCACGTGGGCCCGGGCGACCACGTCTCGTTGTCCACGCTCGCCAACTGCGGGGCCTGCGCCGACTGCGACCGGGGGCGTCCGACGATGTGCCGCAAAGCGATCGGGATGCCCGGCCAACCCTTCAGCCGGGGCGGGAAGCCGCTGTTCCAGTTCGCCTCCAACTCGGCGTTCGCGGAGCGGACGATCGTCAAGGCCGTGCAGGCCGTGAAGATCCCCCGGGACGTGCCGCTGACCTCGGCCGCGCTGATCGGCTGCGGGGTGCTCACGGGCGTCGGGGCGGTGCTGAACCGGGCGAGGGTGGACCGGGGCGAGAGCGTCGTCGTCATCGGCACCGGCGGGATCGGGCTGAACGTCCTCCAGGGCGCCCGGATAGCCGGGGCGACGACGATCGTCGCCGTGGACGCGAACCCGGCGAAGGAGGCGGTGGCCCGGCAGTTCGGGGCCACCCACTTCATCGACGCCTCGACCGCCCGGGACTCCTCGGCCGCCGTCCGCGAGATCCTGCCGACGGGCGCGGACCACGCCTTCGAGTGCGTGGGCAACGTGAAGCTGATCCGGCAGGCCGTGGACCTGCTGGACCGGCACGGGCAGGCCGTCCTGCTCGGGGTGCCGGGCTTCAAGGAGGAGGCGTCGTTCCTCGTCTCGTCCATGTACCTCGACAAGACGATCATGGGCTGTCGGTACGGGTCCTCCCGCCCCCAGCGCGACATCGCCCTGTACGCCGAGCTGTACCGGCAGGGCCGGCTGCTGTTGGACGAGCTGGTGACGGAGGTCTACCCGGTCGAGGACTTCGCCAAGGCCGCCGACGACGCCCACCACGGGCGGGTGGCGCGCGGGGTGCTCACCTTCTGAGCACGCCCACGGCCCGGCCCCGGACCCCGGTGGGGGTGCGGGGCCGGGCCGTGGGCGGGGTCATGGCGGGGCGCGGCTCGGTCGGGGCGCGGTGTCGGTCAGGTGGTGAAGCGGCCGAAGCGGCCCTGGTGGAAGAGGAGCGGGTCGCCCTCGCCGTCGGCGCCCATGGCCGTGACGCGGCCGACGACGATGAGGTGGTCCCCGCCGGTGTGGACGGCCTGGATCCGGCAGTCGATCCAGGCGGGCACGTCGTCCAGCTGCGGCGAGCCGGTGACGGGCGCCGGCCGGTGACCGACCCCGGCGAACTTGTCGGCGCCGCTGACGGCGAACGCCCGGCACAGCGCGCCCTGTTCGGCGCCCAGGATGTTGACGCAGAACACCCCGGCGCGGGCGATCCGGGGCCAGGTGGTCGATGTGCGGGCCACCATGAAGGTGACCAGCGGCGGGTCGAGGGAGAGCGAGGCGAAGGACTGGCAGGCGAAGCCCGCCGGGCCGTCCTCGCCCTCGCCGGGCGGTGCGGTGATGACCGTGACCCCGCTGGCGAAGCGCCCGAGCACGGCCCGGAACTCGGCGGGGCCGACGGGCGCGCGCTCGTCCCGGCCGACGGCCCGCAGGGCGGGCCGGGGCAGAGCGTCGACGGACTCCGGGGCCGCGGATGCGGGGGCGCCGGCTGACCTGAGGTATCGGACGACGGTGGCCGCCATCCCTGCGTGTCCCATCACACCCCCGATTGAACCTGACGGTCCGTCAGATGGGAAGGGTCGTGCCGAGGGTGCGCGGGGGCGCGCGGGGGCCTCGGTGGGTCGGGGTGCGGGAGGGGGTATCGTGCGGGCAACAAGTTACTGAACTTGTTCAAAAATCGATTCGGGGGGGCGGCGCCATGACGCACGACGGAACGGTCCGTCCGGCGACGGTACTGGGCAGGGAACTCCCCGCGGCGGCGGCCATGTCCGCCGGACAGCCCCTCCTGCTCCTCGCCGCGGCCTTCGTCCTCACCGGCCTGGAGGGACCGTACGACCACGACCGGAGCGAGGGGGCCTTCGGAACGGCCGTCCTGATGTGGCTCCTCACCATCGCCCCCCTGCTGCTCCCCGTGCTCGGGCTCCTGCACGCCGCCCTGTTCGCCCTGCCCGTCGCAGGCCCCGCGCGCGTCCTGGGCCGGCGCGGCCGCGTACCGGCCGGCGTCTGGGCCGTCCTGCTGACCGGCGCGCTCGCCGCGCTCTACGCCGCCGCCGGCCGGTGGCGGTTCGACCTCCCCTTCGGGCCGACCTGGGCGTGGGTGGCGGGGATCGGGCTGCTCCCGGTGGCCGCCGCCCACCACGCCCGCAAGCACGACGTCCGCCCGTGGGGCATGATCCGCCGGGCCGCGGGCGTCACGGGCGCGGGCCTGCTGCTCCTCGGAGCCGGTCTCGCCGTGGACCGGGCCGGACTCCTGCCGGAGTACCGACCGCCCCGCCTCGCGGAATCCCAGTACGCCGGGACGTGGACCGGCGACGCGGGCGCCCGCCTCGTGCTCCACCGGGACGGCACGATGAGCGCCGACGCGCTGCCCGTGGTGGGCCGCGACGGCGGGATCGACCGGTGCACGGGCGCCGGGACGTGGAGCTTCGACCCCGAGTCCGTGCCGGCGCACCGGGACGGTGTCTGGCTCGACATCCGGTCCTGCACGGGATCCGTGACCGCGTGGCGGATCTCGGGCACGACGGAGCGGCCCGAACTGTTCACGCGGTTCGACGACCCGCGGGACGGCTCTCCGAAGGTCCTGCGGCTGGACGCGGGCGGGGCTCGGGCGTCCGGGTGAACCGGGGGCGTACGGGGCTGCTCGTGCCGGGTCGCCCCGGCGGGCGGGGGCATCGTGGCCCGGGACCGTCCAACGCCGTACGCCCTCAGGGAGGAACCCCCATGCTCGGCACCGACTTCCGTACCGGCTCGCCCAACTGGCTCGACCTCGGCAGCCCCGACACCGCTGCGGCCGCCGCGTTCTACGGGGCGGTGCTCGGGTGGGACTTCGCCTCCGCGGGGCCCGAGGCGGGCGGGTACGGCTTCTTCCAGGTCGACGGGAAGACCGTCGCCGCGCTCGGCCCGCTCACCGAGGAGGGGGCGACGTCCGCGTGGATGGTCCACTTCATGACCTCCGACATCGCAGCCACCGCCGAGGCCGTGCGGGCCGGGGGAGGCGTGGTGCGGATGGAACCCGGCGACGTCATGGGCGAGGGATGGCTCGCGCAGTTCACCGACCCGCAGGGCGCCGAGTTCGCCTGCTGGCAGCCGGGGCGGACGGGCGGGCTCGACCTCACCTCCGCCGAGAAGAGCTTGGTGTGGGCGGAGCTGCACGTCCCGGACCCGGTCGGGGCCCTCGGCTTCTACGGCGGCGTGTTCGGCTGGCGGCACTCCGAGATGGGAATGCCCGGGATGACGTACCGGGTGCTGTCCATCGCCGACGGGGAGCAGCAGGACGGCTCCTTCGGCGGGGTCGCTCCGCTGGCCGAGGAGCTCGGCGACGCGGCCGGCAGGGTCCCGCGGTGGGTGCCGTACTTCCACGTTGCGGACGTCGACGCCACCGAGGCGGCGGCCGTCCGGGCGGGCGGAGCGGTGCTCATGCCGGCCGCGGACCTCCCGGAGGTCGGGCGCATCGGCTGGCTCGCCGACCCGGCCGGGGCCGTGTTCGCGCTGCTGAAGCCCGACCCGCGGGGCTGAGGCGCGGTGCCCGCCCTGCGGGGGCCGGGGGCGGGCCCGAGGTGCTGGGGGCGGCGGGCCTGCGGGGCGGGGGCGTGGGCCTGTGGGGGCGGGGCCGGGCCTGCGGGGCCGGGGTCAGGCCTGCGGGGGCCGGCCTGTGCTTCAGCGGCCCAGGTACTTGGGGGTGCGGCGTTCCACGAAGCTCGCCACGCCCTCGTTCGCGTCGGCCGTCGTCATGTTGAGCTCCTGGGCGGTGGCCTCGGCGGCGAGAGCGGTCGCCCGGTCACCGTCGAGGGAGGCGTTGACCAGCTGTTTCGTGAGGGCGAGGGCGCGGGTCGGGCCCTGGGCGAGGCGCTCGGCCCAGGCGCGGGCCGTCTCCTGCAGTTCGTCGGCCGGCACCACCTTGTTGACCAGGCCGAGGCGGGCGGCGTCCTCGGCGGGGACGGCGTCGCCGAAGAACATCAGCTCCTTCGCCTTCTGCGGGCCGAGGAGGCGGGGCAGGAGGTACGCGCCGCCACCGTCGGGGACGAGGCCGCGGCGGACGAACACCTCGATGAAACGGGCCTGTTCGGCGGCGATGACGAGGTCGCAGGCGAGGGCGAGGTGGGCGCCGATGCCGGCGGCCGTGCCGTTGACCGCTGCGATGACGGGTTTCTCGCAGTCCAGGACCGCGGTGATCAGGCGTTGGGCGCCGAGGCGGATCATGCGGGACACGTCGCCGGCGATGCGGTCGCCTCCGGCGGTGGGGCCGGTGCTGCTGCCGCGGAGGTCGGCGCCGGCGCAGAAGCCCTTGCCGGTGGCGGAGATGACGACCGCGCGGACGGCGGGGTCGGCGGAGGCGTCGGTGAGCAGCGCGATGACGCGTTCGCGTTGCTCCCAGGTGAGGGCGTTCATGGCCTCGGGGCGATTGAGGGTGATCCAGGAGACGCTGTTCTCGATCCGGTGCCGGATCTCGTCCGAGGGGGGCGCGGTCATGGGGCGGCTCCTGTGACGGGGTCGGGGTCGGGCGGTGGGCGGTGGTGGCTGCGGGTGGGTCGGGGCCGGGGGTGGGGTGGGGTGGGGGGGTCGGCCGGGGCGGGCATGATTTATGGCGCCCTGTCCGTGGCTGCGTCGGTCAGCGGTAC
>NZ_JBHVPG010000065.1:0-43317 GCF_042887545.1 Streptomyces sp. NPDC057939 | reverse complement strand
CAGGCCCGGGTCGGTCTGGCCCATGCCGCGTCCAACGTGGCAGCGGTGGCCTGCTATGCCCTTTCCCTGACGACTCGGCTTCGCGGCCGCCCGGCGAGGGGACGGATGTGGGCTCTGGGCGGGATGGCTGCCGTTGCTGTCAGCGGCGCGCTGGGCGGGCACGTGGCCTACCGGCAGGCCGTCGGGGCACATACCACGCCTTGAAAAGGCTCGGTGGGTTCGTGTCCCGGCCGGCGGCGCAGCTACCTGCTGGCCGGTATCAACCGCGCCTTCGCCGATTCCGGCCTCCCCGGGAACTGTGGTCCTGTGTGGTCGGCCAAAAGGGGTACGGCGCGGCATCCCGGGCCGAGTAGATCCTGGACCTTGCCGCGGGAGGCACGCTGCCACGGCCTACAGGATGCGTGCCGCCTGGACGCCGTCGATCGTGAGGAGCAGGAGCAAGACCCGGGTGAGGTCCAGGAGCCGGCCCAGCCGCGGGGGCACGGGCCCGGCCGGGACCAGGCGGTCGGTGTGCATGGCCGTCACCCACGCCTTCGGGGGGTCCAGCGTGAACCCACCGAAAAGCGAATCATCGACTCGTTTGCGTGACCGACGACTGAATCCGGCGCGAGCCGACCAGCCGCGAACGGGTGTGCACGACCGGCCTGCAACCATCGCCCGCCATCGAAACGAACGTGCAATCGGCGGTCGCCTGAACCAGCCCTCGACCATGGCCCCACAGGGGTGCTGTCAAGTGTGGAACAGGGATTTCGGTGTCGAGCGACCGATGAAGAGGACGGCTCGCAGGATTCACTACTTGCGCCGGCACCCCGGGTGCGGCTCGCGCGGGCCTGCCTCAGGTAGATCGTTCCGACAAGGTAGTTCACGAGGAAGGCGATCAAGCCCCGCATGTTCCTCGACGGCAGCCGCACCCTCCGGCGGCGACATCGACCGCCCACTCGTCCTCAATTCCCCGTGCTGCTTCCACGGCGCCACGGGTGCCGTCACCAACGAGGACATGGGGGACGCCCCGTTCATCGCCTTCCACGCCAGCGACGGCGCCCCGACCAAACGTCCCCGGCCAAGGGGATCGCCCGGTCGTTTGGAGAGGTTCGTCGCTGCGGAGGCGTCGGTGTGGAGTGGGCGTTGTCAGTCGGCGAGCATGCCTTCGCGGAGTCGGTTGAGGGTGCGGGTGAGGAGGCGGGAGACCTGCATCTGGGAGATGCCGAGGCGTTCGCCGATCTGTGCCTGGGTCATCTCCTGGCCGAAGCGCATCTGAAGGATGAGCCGGTCACGGCCCGCGAGGTCCTCCAACAGCGGGGCGAGGGTGCGGAAGTCCTCGAAGAGCTCCATCGCGGGGTCCTCGTGGCCGAGGACTTCGGCCAGGGGGCGCGCGGCCTTCTCGGAGGACTCGTCCGTCTCCTGTTCCAGGGGTTGGCTGGAGTGTCCGTTGGACGCGACGAGGCCCTCGATCACCTCTTCGTCCGTGAGGTCCATGTGTTCGGCCAGTTCACGGACGGTCGGCGCGCGGTCGAGGACCGCGTGCAGTTCCTCCTTGCCGCGCGCCAGTTCGATGCGCAGTTCCTGGAGGCGTCGCGGGACGCGGACGGCCCAGGTGGTGTCGCGGAAGTGCCGCTTGATCTCACCGGTGATGTAGGGCAGGGCCAGGGTCGTGAACTCGTTGCCGAGGGACGGGTCGAAGCGGTCGATGGCCTTGATGAGGCCGATGGTGCCGACCTGGATGATGTCCTCGATGTCCGTGCCGTCGGTGCGGTTGCGGAAGCGGCGCGCGGCGAACTGGACGAGGGACAGGTTCATCTCGATGAGCGTGTTGCGGACGTACTGGCGCTCGTGGGTGCCCTCGTCCAGGGTGCGGAGCCGCTCGAAGAACGTCTTGGACAAAGCCCTGGCATCTTCGGGAGCCACTTCCCGGGGATCGGCGATCCGGGGCAGTGGCATGGGGAGTTGAGTGGACTCGATCACCGCCTCGGTCGCTGCGGTCTCGGTCTGCGTGGTGAGGGTGTCCATCTCATCTCCCCAAGTACTCGGTTGCGTCGCCCGGTCATCCGGGGCGTCGCTGTCTGCTGTCCCAGAGCATTGCGCCCAGCACCCACACCCGTCAAGCGATACGTGAAACCAATTTCGCAAGTTCGATTGCTGCCTACATGCGGAGACGCCGACAGGACCCTGCCTCGCCGAAGAACCTGGCGGACACGGCGTAGGGGGCAGGCCGCGGATCGGCCCTGGACCGCGACCAGCACGCCGACCTGCTCACACCCGATGAAGCGGTCTTCGCCGGGCGTCGATGTCGGGCGTACTGTTCGGCGGCGGCCGTCCGATCCTTTTGAGCAGCAGTTCACATCCATCCGTCCGCGCGATGCGCCATCGTGACGGTCGTCCGGACAGCTCGCGTGTGCGGTCTGGGGGCATCGATGACGACCAGGTGCCAGGCACCAGGCTCGCGCAGGCTTCCCCCCTGCTGGGAGGGGCCCACCCCCGGCCTTTGCTGACCTGCGGGGATTTGGCATGATGCTGCGATGGATTTCGGCCCCGGGGTGAGCGTGCAAGTGCGTCAGAGCCACGGATGTTGGGTGCTCACCGTCGCCGGGCACGCCGACCACGACGAAGAGGACAAGCTGACGTCCGCGATGCGGGAGACCGCGGCGGCCGACCTCCCCGTGATGGTCATCGACCTGTCCGCGCTGACGTTCGCCGACACCAGCTTCATCCACTGGCTCCTCATGGCCCGCCGGGACCACGCGCAAGCCGGCACCCGACTCATCCTCGCCGGCCCCCTCCACGAACACGTCCGACGGGTCCTCACCGTCACCGGCCTCCTCGACCACTTCACCCTCGCCGACGACCTCGACGCCGCCCTCGGCCACGCAGCCCCATAAACAGGAGCAGGTCGCTGGGCTCGCACGGCCGCCCCTTGGCCTGGGGTGATCGGGGTGATGGGAGACTTCCGTGCATGGACACCCTGCGCAGGAACAACGTCAGCGTCGCCGGTCGTACGGACGGGCCGGTGCTGTTGCTCGCGCATGGGTTCGGTTGTGATCAGAACATGTGGCGGCTGATCGTCCCGATCGTCGCCCAGGATCACCGTCTGGTGCTCTTCGACTACGTGGGTTCCGGACAGTCGGACGCCTCGGCCTGGGACGAGCGGCGCTACAGCTCCTTGGAGGGGTACGCCCAGGATGTGCTGGAGATCTGCGAGGCGCTGGATCTGCGGGATGTGACTTTCGTGGGGCATTCGGTCAGCGCCATGGTCGGGGTGCTCGCGGCGGCGAAGGCACCGCACCGGATCGGCCGGCTGGTGATGGTCGCTCCCTCGCCGCGCTACATCGACGAGGACGGATACCGCGGCGGGTTCGACGCCGACGACATCGACGAGCTGCTGGAATCGTTGGAGTCGAACTACCTGGGCTGGTCCGCGGCGATGGCCCCGGTGATCATGGGCAACCCTGATCGTCCGGAACTCGGCGAGGAGCTGACGACGTCGTTCTGCGCCACCGACCCCGACATGGCGCGGGTCTTCGCCCGCACGACGTTCCTGTCCGACAGCCGCGGCGATCTCAAGACGGTGACGGTGCCGACGTTGGTGCTGGAGTGCGAGCAGGACGTGATCGCTCCCCGTGAGGTCGGCGCCTACGTGCACGCGACGATCCCCGGAAGCCGGCTGGTCACGCTGAAGGCGACGGGCCACTGCCCGCAGCTGAGCGCACCACAGGCCACCGCGGGCGCGATCGGCGACTTCCTCGGAGCCGCGCTGTGATGTGCCGAACCGAGGAGGACCGGGAACCCGACGAGAAGCCCGACCCGCACGCCATCGACGACGCGGAGGATGCGGCGGCGGGGGACCGCGGTGATGCGGCGGCCTTCACCTCCCTCCTGGAGGACAGCGCGGAGGAACTGTACGAGCAGGCGCCGTGCGGATACCTGTCGACGTTGATGGACGGCACCATCGCGAAGATCAACACCACGCTGCTGAACTGGCTGGGGCTGCCCCGGGATCGGGTGGTGGGGCGGATGCGGTTCACCGACCTGCTCACCGTGGGCGGCAAGCTCTACCACGAAACGCACTTCGCCCCGATGCTGCAAATGAAGGGCGAGGTCAGCGGAATCGCCCTGGAGATCAAGGCAGCCGAAAAGAAGCGGATGCCGGTCCTGGTCACCTCCAAGGTGAAGACCAGCGACGACGGAGAGCCGCTGCTGATCCGCACCACGATCTTCGACGCCCGCGACCGCCGCGCCTACGAGAACGAGCTGCTGCGCGGCCGACAAGCGGCCGAGGAAGCCCGCCGCCAGGCGGAGGAATCGCGCCGGCGGGCGGAGGCCGACCGCGAACGGCTGCAGGAGGCCCTCGCCGTCCTCCAGCAGAACCTGCTTCCCGCAGAGCTGCCCGCCGTCCCGGGACTGGAGGCCGGCTCGTACTACCACACCGCCTCCCCGGACCTCCTCGGCGGAGACTTCTACGACCTGTTCCCCCTGGGTAGCGACCGGTGGGCGTTCTTCCTCGGCGACGTCTGCGGCAAAGGCCCCCAAGCGGCTGCTGTCACCTCGTTGGCGCGCTACACCCTGCGGGCCGCGGCCCTGCACGATCCCGACCCCGTCACCGTGCTGACCACGCTGAACACCGTGCTCCACGAGCGGTACTCCAACGGCGACCCCCGCTACTGCACCGCCATCTTCGGCATCCTGGAACCGACCGGCGAGCACGTCGACGTCCACCTCGCCTCCGGCGGGCACCCCTCCGCGCTGATCCAACGTGCCGACGGCACCGCCGACTACCTCCCCACCCCGGGTGGGATGCTCATCGGCATCCTCCCCTGGGCACAGTTCACGCCCGCCCACACCCGGCTGCTGCCCGGCGACACCATGCTCCTGTACACCGACGGCCTCACCGAAGCCCGCGTCGGACCCGACCGGGCCCTCTACGGCGACGACGCCCTGCGCACGTTCACCACCCGACAACCGTCCGCCGGCCCGCAAGCACTGATCACCGCGCTGAGCGGCCTCCTCGCCAGCTTCGGCGACGGACTCGACGACGACACCGCACTCCTCGCCCTCGGCATCCCCGCCCCCGCCCCCGTGAGTGAAGACCGGACATGAGCCCACTGAAGATCACCACCCGAGACGCCCACACCGGTCCCGTTCTGGAGATCACCGGCGACCTCGACTACGCCACCGCACCCGAACTCCGCACCGCTCTCGACAGCCTGACACTTGCCGTGGGGCAACTGCTGGTCCTGGACCTGGCCGGCCTGACCTTCTGCGACTCGACCGGCATCACCATCATGCTCGCCGCCCGCAACCTCGCCACCCAACGAGGCGCCGACATCGCCCTCGCCGCGGTCCCCACCAACACCCTGCGCATCCTGAGCATCATCGGCCTCGACCGTGTCTTCACCGTCCACCCCGACACCACCACAGCCATGACCGCCGGCGCCCGCGCCTGCTGACAGGCAGCACCACATCGCCCGACACTAAACCGTCCCCAGGTCGCGGGACGGCCCTTCGCCTTCCGCCGGTCCTCGTCACACGCTCGACCGCCTCCAGCGGCGGACGCTCACGCCCTCGACATCCCCGGGCCGGCTGGATCGGATGTTGCCCTGACGCTCCATAGGAGGGTTCGTGCCGCGGCGGCCGCTGGGGCTGAACCCCGCTACCGGGAAGGTGGACCTGGTCGGGTTTCAGGCGAGACGCAGAACGGCGGTGATGGTCTTCCCATCGGGATGTTCCCGCACGTCAAGGGATGTGGTGAGGTGCTGGATCAGTGGCCAGCCGAAACCACCCGGCTGCTCCGGGCTCTGCGTCCGCGCCGCCGGAACGGTCGGGCTCATATCGCTGACGGACAGACACAGGACGTTGTCCGCGATCTCGGCGCGGAAGGCGGTGATCCCGCCACCGTGGCGGATCGCGTTGGTGACCAATTCCGAGGTGACCAGAAGGGCATCCGCAGCGGTGACGCTGTCCAGGTCGATGCCGATGTGCTGCAGCAGAGTGCCGACCTTGTCGCGGGCGGCGGCAGCGGATCGGGGTGCGGGGTCTGCCATAGAGCTGCCATCACTCGGGCCTTCGGCGGTGTCGGCTGTGGACGGGTTCATACCGTCATCGCCTGCCCCCGCTTATGAGTGACATGCCGGCGCGCGCCGGCTCGGAGGAACGGCATTGTGGTCAGCATGTCATCGCGCTCTCCAGGCTGTCCGTCATCCTGAACGCGGACCCGGTGCCGGTGACCTCGAACAGGCGGCGGACGCCCACCTGCAGCGGTCCGGCCAGCACCAGGGACCTCCCCGCCGCCCGGTGCAGCTTCTGGGCATCGAGCAGGGCATGCAGAGTATGGGAGTCCACGAAGCTGGTGTCCGAGAGGTCAACCACCGTGCGCGAAGACCCACCCGCCGCAGCCTCGGCGAGCGCCTCGACGAGACCGGGCCCCCTGTCCGCGTCGACGGCTCCACGCAGATGGATGACCGCTATGCCTTCGCGCGTGGTCGCCGTCACCACCGATTCGTCTCCGATCACCCGGACATCTTCCTACATCCCGGAGACCACTGCCGGAGCGGACCAGCGGTTCCCTCACGGCCGGGGCCAACAGTCCGACCCCCGCAATACCGGTGAGCTCCCCGCGCCGGATCGACGCCGCCCGCCGTGGTGACCTCGGGTCGGTGACTGAACCAGTGCCTCACGCATGCTGAACGGCCGCGCCGGCGGAATCCTTCTTTCCTTCGCGGAGCCTCACATCCACGAGCGCGGCGTCGGCGGCCCCGCAAGTCGCAGGTATCCGCCAGCAGGCCCACCGCAGCCCGGTCGAACTCCCCCGCGCACACCACCTTGGTCACGCACCCCTCGGACCGCCCCACCCTCGGCGACTCCACCACCGTCTCCCCATCGGCGCTGCCTCCCCCCGCCCGTATTGGGCCTCCCCCAAAGCGGTAGGAATCCGCCTCTCTGCGAAGCAGGCCGCCCGGCGCCCCTGCGCCGAACCGGCTCACCGAACTGATCGACATGGTTGGCAGATGGTCAGCCACGGCGCTCAGCGGGATGTGCGCCGCCCCGAACCACCAGAGGGCTACGGAGGCCTCCCAGCCGATCGTCACCTTTCCCGCACCGCCAGTCCAACAGGTCCCCGACCCCGGTCATTCGTTGCCCCCCCTGACGATCCGGGTGGTGCGGGCGACTGGTCGGGCGCGCGTGGTCGCCTTGACCCGCATCAGGCCCGGACGTGGTCCTCGGTCGTGGCGGATTCCTCGACAACCTTCGCGAGTCTGGCGAGCATGCTCCGGTGACGCAGCTGGATCAATGTGTCGACCGCAGCGTTGTGAAACGTGCCGCCGATGCCCCGCAAGGGATGCTCATCGACCTTGACCAGAGCTTCGTCTCCCCAGGGGCGGACTTCGATGGCCACCCGGGCGGTACCGATGGGGCCACTGTCGACTTCCAACTCCAGTTCCCTCGGGGTGTCGACGTGGCGTACGACGGTGGTCCCTTCCGCGGTCCATGGACCGATCCGGACCGTGTACTCAAGGGCGGATCCCAGCTCGGGCCACAGGCCGCGAGCGGCCCGCGAGTCGCTGGTGCCCACCACCCAGTCCGCATAACGCGAAGGGTCGGCGAGCACGGCCCACACCCGGTGCGGTGTGGCATGGATCAGATGGTGTCGCACGGCCATGCTTGTCCTCCTGGGCGAGGGTGAGGGTTGCGAGTGCTTATGGGGAGGCGCCTGCCCCGACCGGCGCGCTTCCACGCTGTCGCCGCCCCTTCGCTTCCCCGAGCGGCAAGCGGATCGTTCACGCAGGGTGCGATTGGCTGCCCATTGCCCGGTGCGACCGAAATCACCGCTCGTATGGCGCTGCTGCGCGACATGCCCGTTGTGGGCCGAAGCGTCGCGGCGTGACGCGGGCGTGATGCTGGAGGACCGTGGGACGGCCATGTCGGGTTATGGAGTCAGGTCAGGGGGCGTGCTGTGACCCCATGGGCTGTTTGCTGTCCGGCTCCGGTGGCCAGGATGCGCACTTCCGCGTGGTCGCTGATCTCAGCCTGGATGATGCCGGTGGCGTCCTCGTAGACGGGGTGACCTCCCGGGCCCTTCCGACCGGTGACCGTCACCACCACCAGGTCGTGGCCATCGGCTGGCGCACCGGAAAAGATCAGCTCATACCGTGCCTGCGGCCCGTCTCCCGGCTCACCCGTTGAACGCCCAACACGCCGGCTCGCGCGGTCGGGGGCGAGGACGCCATCAGCGTGTTGTCCGGTGTTGGCCGCGCGAACTCGCTCAGGGTCGGCCGGTGGCGCTGGCGTACCCGTGCCAACCCGGGAAGGTGCGCCCGGGGCCCGCCCATGCTCGTCGACGACGCCGCCCTGGTGAGCCGGCTTCGGCCTGCCGAAGGTGGGGGGCATGCCTCCATCCGTTTCTCCCATGTCTGTTTCCTTTCTGTACCGGCGTGCCCTCAGGAGAGCCCAGCAGGTGTGGGCGAGACCACGTGGGGGACGATGCAGCTTCTGCCCCCGTACGGATGTTGATGTCGGCCACGACCGCCAGGGCTTCCGGATCGCATTGCAGAAGGGCCTCCGCCGATGGCGCGACGACAACCGTCGGGGTGCCCAAGGTGGTCCCGGATCTCCCCGGCGGCCGTCGCGGAGGCGTTGGCGTCACGGGCGCCGATCGGGAACCGCCCGCAGGTCCTCATGTGGGGCACCTGTCCGACCGGCACGATCGCGCGCCGAGAAGATCCGGCATGCGGCGGCCTATCGGCCCCGACCCGGCGCAGTGCCGGGGGCTGGGGGCGTTCATGGCAGGGCGGGGGTTGGGGCGAGGGCGGGGACGAGGGTGAACAGGCGGCGGGTGGCGGTGAGGTCCAGGACGTATTGCGCCTGGTTGGGGGTGCCGGCGAGTTCGAGTGTCCATTCTTCGTCGATGGCGCGGGCGCGCAACGCGAGCAGAACGTGGAGGGCGCAGGTGCCCATGAACGTGACCTGTACGAGGTCGAGGACCAGAGTCCGTTCGGGCAGGATGGGCATGTCCAGGACGCGGATCAGCTGGGAGCAGGTGTCGTAATCGAGGTCTCCGCAGACGGATACCACGACCCGCTCCGGCTGTTCGTGACGCCGACGACAAAGTCCTTAAGGCCCATGGCGCACCCGCCGTTCACAGGAGAGCCCATCACGGCCGCGCCCGTTGTGAGGCGTCTGGCCGTGAGGCGCGCGGCCGGTGCCGCGCACGGCCGAGCGAGATCATCCGCACCCGACATCAAGCCACGGATCGTGGCAACAGGTGGGGCGGGGTCACCACCAGACCAGGCTGATCGGTAACGCGCCTACCCCTATCTCGTGCGCCCAAATCCGTGCGACGGCAACAGTGCACATCGCCGGGATGGGCTGCGCGAATGATGCCGCGGCGTCCGGGAAGGCGCTTGAATAAGCGAGCCTGCCCTCGCGTCGTCGGCGTCGGCGCGTGCTCGCGGAGTGAACGAAAGCAGGAACACCATGTACTTCAAAAAGGACGACCGTATCGGCTATCACGACGGCCGCGGCGAACTACACCACGGACGCATCGAAGAAGTGCGCGACCCAGGTCCGCATGCCGTCTACCGGATTCGTAACGAGCTGACCAACGAGATTCAGGTCATCACGCACGGACAGACGCAGCAGGGAGGCCGCCTTCAGTACTCCGGCGGCGGTTCCGGCCACGTGTCGTCGGATCGGATCGGATCCAACCCTTGTATCCCATGCTCATGACGACGGCGCTGTACCGGGTAGTGGCAGAGCCAATAGCGCGGGTGCGGTCCATTATGTCCGCCGATCGCCGAGGGAGGGCTTCGCAATCGCTTCGAGAAGAAGCCTTACACGCAATCAGCAGGGTGTCCGCCGCCGCGGTGGTGGCTGGTGAAGGCTGCAAGCCTCCTGGGCCGCCACCTCAAACAGCTCAAGGCACCGACTTGAAACTCCAGCTGGCGCTTTCGGCTGCGGTATGAGCCGGGTGCGGGGTCATCCATCAGCCTGCTTGAAACTACTGGCGCATGCCTCGGGGGGTAAGGTAATCCGCACGTCCTGAATCTCGACATTCGCTTTTGCGGCCCGGTCGCAATGGGTTCCGGGTGAGTGGGCAGGATTGTCGTTATGAGCGAAACGCACGGTACGGATCGTCCGGATGACCGTCATGTCCGACCGGACGGCGTCGATGACGGAACCATTGAGGCCCTGGGCACGCTGTCGGAGGCTCTGGAGACGGTCGAGCGGGCTCGTGGGCACCTCTACGCCTTCCACCAGTTGACCGGCGGCGCTGACCTCACCCTTGGCAAGGCAGTCGAACAACTACGGGCAGCAGGCCACAAAGAGCAGGCGGACCTGGTGGAGCGGGAGATCGTGGGCCGCAATGTCATCCCCGGCTGCTGGACCTTCCAGATCGTCGAGGCATACAACGCCACCTATTACACGCCGTTCGCCGATGTCGAGCGGCAGGTACGCCAAGAGCTCGCCGAAGGCCGGGCTCATCTGTACGAGGCCGAGATGAAGGAAGCACGACGTACCCCGGGCCACCCCAACCACACCTCGCGCCCCTGAGCCTTGCGAGGGATGGAGGGGAGGGCCCGCAGAGCGAGCTGCACGCCGTGTCGGCCGTCTGCACCCACCTCGTGTGATGTCTCGTCGCCTTCAACAACGCCAGACGCATCTGGGAATACCCCTGTCACGGCTCACGCGACGGCATGGTCACCCGCGCAACACCCACCCCTAAGACAGGAATATATCGGTGTAAAAGCTCGCAAGTACGTCAGGTCTGGTGTCGAAACGGTCAAGGCTCGCGTTCGGAACGGTCGGGTGGGCACAGGAGTGCCATGTCCGAAGTCGACGTACTTCCCCGGAGCCTCTTCGCACGCCCCGCCTCTGCGGCCGGGAGGCTTGGGGCCAGTGCTGGGCGCGGACGACGCTCCGGTTTCGGCAGACGGCTACGGCGCAGGATCCGACCCCACTGCGACATCGACATCCTGGCCCCCTACATCCCGGGCAACGAAGGCGAGGTCGTCACCGGGAAGTACCTACTCCTGGTTCGCGTACGCACGGTAGTCGGGCAGATCAGCTACCGCGCATGCACCTCATGCGGAGAAGGCCTGATCACCGCCATCGACATCCACGAGCCCAATGTTTCCAATGACCGCCCCCTGCACACCCGCGTTCTCGCTCACCTGCGGTTCCGCCACCCCGGCCTCACCTGGTACAGCATGAGCAGCCACCACAGCCCCCGCATTCTCCTGCTTCGTCGGCATCGCTCCGCGCCCACCCCCAATAGCGTCTGCGGGCATACGGCTCGATAGCCAGGGTCCCGGGAGCGGAGAATGCGCCGGCGTGGGAACTTCGCCCCGAACCCGGCCCACAAGGGCCTTATCGATGACCCGCACCAACTCCGTTCACGCGTTTCCAGGGCCGGTGCCGATGCCCTGTCCGCAGGGGGTGGCTCAGTCCCGCTGCCCTCCACCGCGGCCGCCGCGGCAGCCGCACGTTTCACCCGGACTCTGCGCTGTCACGTAGAACACCGAAGACCTGACTATCTGAGCGCCTTACCGGGCCGGACAGGCTAGTCCGGGTTTCGGGATGTACCCCTTCGGGTCACACGTGAAGGGCCTGAGGGCACGCCCCCTGCGTCTGGAGATGAGATGTCCGAGAAGAACCCGGTGAGGGCCGTCGCCGACAAGATCGCCGACGTCATGCACACCGGCCCGGCCGAGGGCCCGGAGGAGGGAGTCCCGGGCAAGCCGGCTCCCGTCTCCCCGCAGCTCGTCGAGCCGACGACCCCCATCGAGCCGCTGCCGCCGAAGGCGGATCAAAGCGGCCCCGAGACGGTCAGCCCGACCGGGCAGCCCACCGGCGCGGAGCAGGCCAGGATGGCGCAGAGCGGCGCCTACCTGACCACCGCGCAGGGTGTCCGCCTGGCGGATACGGATCACTCATTGACGGTGGGCTCGCGGGGGCCGGTGCTGCTGCAGGACCATCACCTGCGCGAGAAGCTCATGCACTTCGACCACGAGCGGATCCCGGAGCGCGTGGTCCACGCCCGCGGCTCGGCCGCCCACGGCGTCTTCCAGTCCTACGGCACCGGCCAGACGGTCAGCAAGGCCGCCTTCCTGGCCCGGGACGTCGAGACTCCGGTCTTCGTACGGTTCTCGACCGTGCTGGGTTCGCGCGGCTCGGCCGACACGGTCCGTGACACGCGGGGGTTCGCGACGAAGTTCTACACCGAGGAAGGTGTCTTCGACCTGGTCGGGAACAACATTCCGGTGTTCTTCATCCAGGACGCGATCAAGTTCCCCGACGTCATCCACGCCGGAAAGCCGCACCCCGACCGGGAGATTCCGCAGGCACAGTCCGCGCACGACACGTTCTGGGACTTCGTGTCCCTGCACACCGAGGCCACCCACCACACCATCTGGAACATGTCCGACCGCGGCATCCCGCGCTCGTACCGGATGATGGAGGGCTTCGGCGTCCACACCTTCCGCCTGGTCAACGCGCAGGGCGCCACGACGCTGGTGAAGTTCCACTGGAAGCCGAAGCTGGGCGTGCACTCCCTGGTGTGGGAGGAGGCGCAGCTGCTGGCGGGGATGGATCCCGACTTCCACCGCCGGGACCTCTTCGACGCCATCGAATCCGGGGCGTATCCGCAGTGGGAGCTGGGGATTCAGTCGTTCCCGGACACGGATGACCAGATGTTCGAGGGGATCGATCTCCTGGACCCGACGAAGATCGTGCCGGAGGAGCTCGCGCCGGTGAAGCCGCTCGGGCTGCTGACCCTGAACGCGAATCCGTCGAACTTCTTCGCCGAGGTCGAGCAGGTGGCCTTCCACACCGGCCATCTCGTGCCGGGTATCGACGCGACGGACGATCCGTTGCTGGCGGGGCGGATGTTCTCCTACCTGGATACCCAGATCACCCGGCTCGGGGGCCCCAACTTTCCGCAGATCCCGATCAACCGCACGCACGCGCCCGTCAACGACATGCTCCGCGACGGCATGCACCAGACGGCCGTGCACCGGGGTGTGGCCCCGTACAAGCCGAACAGTCTCGATGGCGGCTGCCCGTTCTTCGCGGGCGCCGACACCGGTGCGTTCATCGAGGTCCCGGTCGAGATTCCGGCGGGACGCAAGGTCCGCGAGGCACCGGCCTCGTTCTCCGATCACTTCTCCCAGCCGCGGCTGTTCTGGCTGAGCATGAGCCCGGTCGAGCGCGAGCACATCATCGCCGCGTACACCTTCGAACTCGCCAAGTGCTACGAACAGACCATCAAGGAACGCGCCCTGGCCGTGCTCGCCAACATCGACGGCGAACTGTGCGCGCAGGTCGCCACCGGCCTCGGGCTGCCGGTCCCGGCCGCCACCGAGCCCCTTGCCGAAGTCGGCCCGAGCCCCCGCCTGTCACAGATCGGCGGCACCTGGCCGCTCGACGGGCGGGTCGTTGGCATCGTCGCCGGCCAGGACATCGACATGATCGGGGTACGGGCGGTACGCCAGGCCATCCTCGACGCCGGAATGGTCCCACTGGTCATCGCCGCGGCTGGCGGAGTCCTCGGCGGCGCCGAACCCGTCACCGTGCAACGCACATTCGCCACCGCACGCTCCGTCGAATTCGACGCGCTGGTCTTCGCGGGCGTGCCCGCGGCGGGCGCCGACGCCTACGGCGCCCGCGACGCCAAGGCAGGGGCCCCCAGACAGCCCGTCAGCGACCCCCGCGTCCTCGCACTGCTCACCGAGGCCTACCAGCACGGCAAGGCACTGATCGGCCTCGGCGACGCCGGAGATCTCTTCGAGGCCGCCGGAATCACCGCCGGCGAACCCGGAGTCATCGTCAGCGACGGCGCCCAGGGAATCCGCAGTCTCATGGAACTGCTCGCGGCCCACCGAGTCTGGGAACGCTTCCCCGCCTCAGCCTGACCCGACCACGCGCCCCGCCACGGAGCGCGCTGGCGGATACGGGCCCCGGACCCCCCGCGGTCCGGGGCTCGCCACGATTGACGACCCTGCCCCTTGCCCGACTCCGGGGCGGACCCCCCTGTTGCGGCCGTAAACGAGCTCGCTGTGGGTAGGCGCCTGCCGTGAACACTTTCGAAAGTCTTGCGGCCGAAGGCCAGGCCTCTTTCCTCCTCATCATCGTAGGCATCGTGGTGGCCGTTCTCCTGATCGGCGCCTTCTGGTACGGCAGCCGACGCAATGCCCGACGCCGCCCTCCTGCCGAGCCCGGCCAGCAGCCCCCCGCGGCGCAGCAGCGCGCCCAATCGTGGAAGACCCCGGAGGAGAAGCCGGATGGCGGCACCGCCCGCCCGTGATCACGTCCACCGCTGTGGCAGTGGCGTGGAGTCATCGCCAGGGCCGGTGTGCGAGAGGATCGTCCGATCGTGGATGAACCGAGCGGTAGGGGGCAGTGGCGCGAAGCGGCTGATGGTCGCCGACCCGCGAGCGGGTTTCCCCGGCCCGGAGGTAGACATGGCCAGTACGGCTTTGACCAGGACGTTGCCCGCCGGGCTGATCGCCCTGCCGGGCGTTTACCAGCCGCAGGGTGACACCCGCCTCATAGGAGAAGCGCTCGCCCGGGAACCTCTGGCCCCCGGAGCGGCTGTTCTGGAAATCGGGACAGGCACCGGCGCGTTGGCGCTCCAGGCCGCCCGCCGAGGAGCCAGGGTCACCGCTGTGGACGTCTCCTGGGGTGCCGTGGTCACCGCCCGCCTCAACGCGATCCGGCAGCGACTGCCCCTGCGCCTGATCCACGGCGACTTCGCCTCCGTGCTCCGGCACGGCGGGTTCGATCTCATCGTCTCCAATCCGCCCTACGTTCCCGCTCCTGAGAACGAGCCTCCTGTTCGGGGGGCTGAACGTGCGTGGGATGCCGGCCACGACGGTCGGGCGATCATCGACCGGATCTGCGCACGAGCCCCCACGCTGCTGCGTCCGGGAGGTGTCCTGCTCATGGTCCATTCCGGCATGTGCGGAGCGCAGGACACCCTCGACCGGTTGACCACGGTGGGGCTGACCGCGCAGATCACGGCCCACAAGCTCGTGCCCTGGGGGCCTGTTCTGCGCTCCCGCCGGACCTGGTTGGAACAACGGGGCCTGGCGGGGAAGGCGGAGGAACTTGAGGAGCTGGTGGTTATCCGTGCCCAGCATCCCGGAATGGTGCGAACACAACCCTGCGCCGGGTAGAGACCCGTGGGTGCGCTCGACCCACGCGCTCCTGATGGAGCGGCGCCGTCCACGGGCCCGACCGCTGCTGCCCCTACCGCGAGGGGGATATGGGGTCCGTCCTGCATCGCCGGGCGGTTCTGCGGCATGCGTCCCGAATTCGACATCGGATGGAATGCGCTTGCCGTCGGGCGATCCGGGCAGGGGCGGGAAGAACCGCCGTGTCGAGCGCCGCCGACAATGCGCCCTTCGGGCGACAACATCCTCAGTGTGCGCGGTGCCGCACCGTTTTGGAGGTTTCGCATGCCCCTCTCCGCTGAATCCGGCCCGCTCGCCGACCTGTCGGCAGCCGGTGTATCGATCTGGCTCGATGACCTGTCCCGTGAACTCCTCGCCGGCGGAGAGCTGAGGAAGCTGATCGCGGACCAGCACGTCGTCGGGGTCACGACGAACCCCACAATCTTCGCCTCCGCTCTCTCCAAGGGTGAGCGCTACAACGAGCAGCTGCGCAGCCTGAGTGAGGAGGGAGGCAGCGTCGACGACGCAGTCTTCGCTCTGACCACCGACGACGTGCGCAGCGCCTGCGATGTCCTGGGCCCCGTCCATGAGCGAACCGCGGGTATCGATGGGCGGGTCTCGATCGAGGTGGACCCGCGGTTGGCGCAAGACGCCGATGCCACCGTCGCGATGGCGCGAAGGCTCTGGGAAACGGTCGACCGGACGAACTTGTTGATCAAAATCCCGGCCACCCGCGAGGGGCTTCAGGCCATCACCGATGTCACCGCCGAGGGCATCAGCGTCAACGTCACGCTGATCTTCTCCCTGGACCGCTACCGCGACGTGATGCACGCCTACCTTCGAGGCTTGGAGCAGGCTCGGGCCTCCGGCCGCGATCTGGCGACCATTCACTCGGTGGCCTCGTTCTTCGTCTCCCGCGTCGACACCGAGGTCAACAGCCGTCTCGACGCGATCGGCACCCCTCAGGCCCTGGCGCTCAAGGGAAAGGCCGCGGTCGCCAACGCGCGGCTTGCGTTCCAGGCCTACGAGCAGATGCTCCTCGACCCGCGGTGGCAGCGCCTCGCCGCGGCGGGAGCCCGTACGCAGCGCCCCCTGTGGGCCTCCACCGGGGTGAAGGACCCGGCCTACCCCGACACGATGTACGTCAGCGAACTCACGATCGGGGGGACTGTCAACACCATGCCCGGCGCCACTCTGACCGCGTTCGCCGACCATGGCACGGTCCCCGACCACCCCCCGACCTCGGACGACTTCACTGCCGCCAAGGCCCATTTCGCCGCGCTGGAACAGGTCGGCCTCGACTTCACGGACGTCACCGACACACTGGAGCGCGAAGGGCTCACGAAGTTCGAGGGCAGCTGGACCGAACTCGGCGAGTCGGTAGCCCGCGAAATGCACGCCGAGGCCGACACGGCGAACGAAGCCCGAGACGGTACGTCCGAGAGCGACAAGCTCTTGGCCATCTACCTCAACGACCACTACGCCGCCGCCACCGGAGGTCTGGAGCTCTTCCGGCGCGCCTCGGATGCCCGCAAGCACGAACAGGCCGGTCGCGTTCTGTCCGACCTCGCCCACCAGGTCGAAAAGGACCGTGACGCGCTGGCCCGAATCATGACGGACCTGGGCGTCTCCACCAGCCAGTCCAAGGCGGCAATGGGCTGGATCGCGGAAAAGGCCGGACGTCTGAAGACCAACGGGCGCCTTCTCTCCCGATCCCCTCTCAGCGACGTCCTGGAAGCCGAGTCCATGCTGATGGGGGTCCAGGGCAAGGCCGCCTGCTGGCGCACCCTCCGCGTCCTCGCCGAGACCGACGAACGGCTCCCCGCCGAGGACCTGGACGCACTACTGGAGCGAGCCGAGCAGCAGAGCACCGCGCTTGAGGAATTGCGCTTCGTCGCGGCGAACCGAACGATGGGATCCCGGCCTCCGACCACTCGGTGACGGTCAGGGCCAGCGTGTGCCGGTCGGCAAGGCCGGGAGAGCGCACCCCCGGTTCGCACGCAAGGCCCGTCCGCTCGGCAAAGGGGCGGCGGCACGACTGCCCAAGCAGGCCGATGCGTCGCCGCCGACACTCCCGCACCGGACCCGGCCGCGAAGTGCGCGGGGTAGGACGGGGAGATGTACCCGCGATTCGACCGCGTTGCTTCCGGCGGGTCAAGGCCGTGCACAAGGCCGGCTGGCGGATCTGATCGAGCCCTGACGGATTGTTCGCCGACTTCGGCGATGGCACCGCGCTGCCTACCACGGGCGTTCCCGCGCCCGGGAGTAGCCTCTGCGATTGAAGACCCGCGAAGAGCAACCGGGCGATCACCGGCTCCTTGGAGAGCATGCCCGACCTCAACCAACAGCCGGATCCTCGAACTCGCACGGCATGCAGCGTGTCGAGGCGGTCCCCGCGGACGCAGGCGCAGACAGACGCCGCGACCTCGTCTATGTGCGCCAGGGCGGGCCCCTGCAGGCTTCGAGCACCACCGCAGCGACGGGCGGGAATCTCAGAGAGCAATTCCGCGACGCGTTGCCCGCCAGTCGACACGCGATGGTGCAAGCAGGACCCGCGACACTGAGAGGCTTCCTCGCCCTCCTCGACAGCTCGGGCACGCCGTTCGAGCAGACAGCTCATTAGCGCATCCGGAGGGCGGCCCGAGTGGGAAGCCCCTGGTGAAGCCGACTCACGTCGACCTTGGCGCAGCATGAAGGGTGCCGTGCCGGCGGGCCGGGTTCGGGTCGTGATCTGTGGAGGCTGATGTGGGGCGTGATCGGATCGGTCTGGCGGAGGTGCTGGCGGCCGCGGAGGCGGCCGCGCCGGTGGACTCCCTCGACGTCGTGGCGCGGAGTCTGCGGGACCGGTTCGATGCAGGGTCCGTGTCGTTCCTGTTCGTCGATGTCGTCGGCCGGCGGCTGCTGCGCGTTCACGACACGGCGGCGGAGCGGCACGAGGACCGTGCCGAGGAGGCCCGGCTGTCCGGTCGGAGTGTGTACGACGAGGTGCTGCGGGGTCAGCGGCTGGTGCTGGCCGCGGATGGTGGGCAGGGGCAGCGGGTCCTGGCGCCGGTGACCAACCGCGGTGACCCGATCGGGGTCCTGGAGCTGTTCCTGCCCGAGGTCACGCCGCAGGTGCTGGCCGAGGTGGAGGAGGCCGCGCACGCGCTGGCGTACATCATCGTCACCGACCGTCGGTTCACCGACCTCTACCACTGGGGCAACCGCACCACCCCGGTCAGTCTGTCCGCGGAGATCCAGCGCCAGCTCCTGCCCACCGCCCCCTCCTGCGACGCCCCCCAGTTCACCCTCGCCGGAGCGTTGGTCCCGGCCTCCACCATCGCCGGCGACACCTACGACTACAGCCTCGACACCCACACCCTGCACCTGTCGATCACCGACGCCATGGGCCACGACGTTGACGCCGCGCTCATGGCCACCCTCCTCGTCAACGCCTCCCGCGGCGCCCGTCGCGCCGGGACGGACCTCGCCGAACAGGCCCGCCAGGTCCACCAGGCCCTCATCGACCACGGTCGGCACACCACGGCCACCGGCCAGCTCCTGCGCATCGCCCTGGACGGCGGCGGTGCCCAACTCGTCAACGCCGGCCACCCCTGGCCACTCCTGCTGCGTGAGGGAATGGTCACCGAGCTGCCCCTGACCGTGAACCTGCCCTTCGGCTACGCCGGCTTCAAAGGCCCCTACACGGTTCAGGACCTCGACCTGCGACCGGGCGACCGCCTCCTGCTCCACACCGACGGCATGCAGGAACGCGACGCCGAAACCGTCGATCTGCCCAGCCTCCTGCGCAAAACAGCCGCCGAGCATCCGCGCGAAGTCGTCCGGACCCTGGTCGGCGCCGTGACCGACGCCTACGACGGACAGCCACCAAGGGACGACGCGACCGTCCTGTGCATCGACTGGCGTGGACCCCGGAACGTCTGACGCCGCAGGGACACCCCACCAGGAGCGCGGGCAGGACCAAGACGGATGAGGTGAACGGGGCTATCCGTACGGAGAGAGGGCAGGGACCGTACATACCTGCGACGCGGAAGGAGAGCCCCGGTGGCCCCACCCGTGCCCCTCCTCGACCAGAGAGTCCCCCGCACCGGTCAGCCCACCAGCACGACGTGTGACGCCACCCGCGACTTCCTTCGCCACGCCACCCTGGCCCGACCGCCCGCACGACCCGACTACCCGGACGCGGTCCTGCTGATCGTCGCCGAACTCGTCACCAACGCCATCCGCCACACCAACGGACCGGCCACCCTCCACCTCGAACTACACGACGATCACATCGAAATCCAAGTCACCGACACCAGCCCCCACCCACCGAAACCCCACACCCCCCGAACCGACGGAACCGGCGGCTACGGATGGCACCTCATCCATCGGCTCACCACCCACACGCACACCGAACCCACCCCCGCCGGCGGCAAAACCATCCACGCCCACGCGCCTTGGTAGAGCGTGAACCCAGCCACCGAATCCGGTTCGACCAGCCCACCCTGGGCCTCGTCCACGAGACCGGCACCGCAGCCCCGCCAGCAGGTCCGAGACGAAGGCGGTGCCGGCTCCTGACCGCAAGGCGGTGAGCGCGGCGATCGCTTTGAGTTGGCTCTGGTTGTCCATCACCGTCCCGAGCCCAGACGGCGGGTGGGATGCGGCTCCTTCTCTGCGGCACCGCGCGGGCAGGACCTCCATGCCGACCCCCTTCCTCAGCCGGCGAGCTCTACCAGGCGTTCGTACTCCAGATCGTGCCCGCGCCGAACGATGAGATGAACACGGACGTCCGGCAGGAATTCCTTCAGGGCCGCGTATCCGGCGGCGCAGCCCTCGTGCCGCTCTGCGACTTCCGAGGGGGCCCACAGGATCAGCAGCGTTTCGTGCCTTCGCGCGCCTTCCCTACTCGCGAAGGCCAGCTCGTGCACGATCAGGCGCGTCGCGTCCGGCGGCAGGGTCTGCAGCAGCTCGTCATGCGTCAGATTGCCCTCCAGCACGAGCGTCAAGGGGCTTTCCCCATCAGGGCAGCGAAAGGGTGTTGACCTCGCGCCGGCCCCTGAGGTGAGTGAGGGCCTCAACGCCTGCAGGTGGCAGTTCGATCGGAGTGTTCAGGTGTCTCGTTTCGATCGCGGCAAAGGTCTGAAAAACAACGACTCGGGCCCGGTCGAGGATGCGACCACCTTCGTAAGGCCTGCGGCATGGGGCAAGCACGGCGTCTCGATCGCACCGAGTCCCCGGATGGATCGCTCGGCTCCGATGATGGGTCGGGGCACTGCGCGGCGGTCGGCTTCGACTTCGCTGTGGGCAAATGGCGTCCACGTGGGCGCTGTACAGGGGGTACCGCCCGTTGCGGGTGCCAGGTGATGCCGCCATGCCGTGTCACCGCGGGCGGCCGACGCGACCATGTCGACGGGGGGGCCGCGCTGCGAAAGCGAACAGACTTCGCCGGGCGGCCGGCGAATCCGTTCACCATGCCGGGCTTGGGCATCAGCGGAACGGGACGTCTTTCGTCGGGTTTCGGCGTACGGCGCAGGGAGATGCCCCGTCCGGGCCAAGCTCCCTTCCCTGCCGCGTCCGGGGCCCCACGTCCGGGTACATGGCGCCGGGGCGGCCATCCGGCCCCCGGTCCGCGAACGGCGTGGAGGTTTTGATGGACGGGATCGTGCTGCTCAAGGAAGACCACAAGACGGTCGAGAAGCTGTTCAAGCAGTTCGAGAAGGCCGGTGATGGCGCTCACGCGGAGAAACGGAAGATCGCGGACCAGGTGATCGACGAGCTGACCACGCATACCTGGATCGAGGAGAAGATCTTCTACCCGGCCGCCCGGGAGGCCGCGCCCGACACCAAGGACCATGTCCTGGAGAGCATCGAGGAGCACCATGTCGTGCTGTGGATGCTTTCCGAGCTCAAGGACCTCGATGCGGCCGACGAACGATTCGACGCCAAGATGAGCGTGCTGATGGAGAACGTCCGCCACCACGTCGAGGAGGAGGAGAAGGAGTGGTTCCCCGACGTGCGCAAGGCCATGGGCCGCAACCGCCTCACCGAACTCGGCGAACAGATGGAGCGGGCGAAGAAGAAGGCCCCGGGCGAACCCTTGGCCGTGCCCAGCGCCAAGAAGTGATCCGAGACTCCGCCGCGGTCGGCGCCGATCGGCGCGGGGGATATGCAACCAGAACATCGGACGTGAGCTTTTGGCCGCGTTGGTTCGAGTCGGCTCGACGGTCCGGGTGAGGGCACGGACCACCGGGGGGACGGAACCGGTACGGGAGGGCGTAGGTCCTCGTCGTCTCAGGTTGCGGTGGTCGTGCCCGTCGATGCGGTGGCGCGGCGATATTCGGCGTTGATGCGTTGGGCTTCTTCAAGTTGGTCTTCGAGGATGACGATGCGGCAGGCCGCCTCGATCGGTGTGCCCTGGTCGACGAGTTCCCGGGCGCGGGCGGCGATGCGCAGTTGGTAGCGGGAGTATCGGCGGTGTCCGCCCTCGGATCGGAGGGGGGTGATGAGGCGGGCTTCGCCGATGGCGCGGAGGAAGCCTTGGGTGGTGCCGAGCATCTCGGCGGCCCGGCCCATCGTGTAGGCGGGGAAGTCGTCGTCGTCCAGGTGGCCTCGGAGCGGGCCGGTGTGGTCGGGGTTCTCTGCTGTCATTGCACCGCCTTTTCGGGAACGCGTGGAGGGGCCCTGGTGCCTATGGCACCAGGGCCCCGAAGGAACTTTTACACCATCTACTTACCGGCCCTGGTACTGCGCCGGCCTTTTGTGTCCGCCGACCCGACGGTGATGCTGTCGGGGTGCGGGGATCGCGGTTGCTTGACCGGAGACCACCTCACTGACGATGTCCTGCGGTACCCGGACTCGACACTCCGTCCGGGCGATCCTGATGGCGCCCAATCCCTCCGTTCATCCCTCGGATGATCAACTGCATTCCTGCGGGAACTGCTGATACTGCGAACTGCGGATACTGCTCCACTCGGAACTGCCGGTACTGCGGATGTTGCGAACTGTTCGTACTGCTCGCGGCCTGACCAAGCGCCACGCTTCCGGCAGCCAGCCCCGTCGCCCATCCTGCGTCTGCTCTGGCTTGGAACCCCACTGCCGGACCTCCCGGTGCGCGCGCCCGCAGCCCGACGCCTTCACCGAGGTACCGCTCACTGATTTCACTGCTGGTACTACACCACCGCGTTAACTGCGTACTGCCTGTGGTCGCCCCTGATGACTGCGGGCCACCCGGTCCGGTGATCAGTCCCGTCGCCGACCCGCAACTGCTCTGGCTTCGACACTCCATCACCGCACCGTCATACGGGTTTTGCCTGTACTGCTGGTACTGCCTGCCCGGCAGTTCGTCTCTGCCAGGCCCTTCGGTCTCTCCGGGCTACGAGAGAAACCATAACCACGCGATCCCCCAATGTCTACTCCGGCCGTCATAGATTTCTGTGTGTGTGTTTCTGAGGTATCGGGTGCTGCCGGGTTGAACAGTCGCGGGCCGGGGGCACAACGACCGGGCCGGCGGAGCCGGATACCGCCGGCAGAACCCGGAGCCCGTGATGCCACGATGAACCCCGAGCGCACAGCCCCTCGCGCCTGTCCGCCGTCGCCGAGGCGCGCCGGGCCGCCCGAGCGTTCCTAGGAACCCTGCGCCCGGTGATCGGCGGGGAGGGGCCGACGCCGTTGTCCTGGTCGTCTCCGAGCTCGCGACGAACACCCTGGGCCACGGTGGCGGCTCCTACGCCCTGCGCCTCGCCGCCCGCCCCGGCGGGCGGCGTCGAGAATCACCGTCTGGAATTCCAGCCGCGGCGACCTGGTCGAGAGGCTGGGCGGATTCGACCCGGCGCCTGGTCGAGGACGTCGCCCACCACCCCGTCGTGACGCCCGGGCCCGAAGCCGGTAAGACCGTACACGCCCTCCTCCTCACCCCGGGGGCCCACCAGGCGGCGGCAGGGCCTGTTGCGGCCGGCCTGTTTACGAGCGCTTCCAGCGGCCACACGGGGTTGTGCAAGGCGTTTCCGCCCAAGAGGGAGTGATCAGCTGTGTCCGGTGAGCAGAAGACCGAGGCGAAGGTGGAGCAGGCCAAGGGCAAGCTCAAGGAGACTGCCGGCCGCCTGACGGGCAACGAGCGACTGACCGCCGAGGGCCGCACGGAGCAGGCCACGGGCGATGCCCGCGAGGCCAAGGAGAAGGTCAAGGACGTCTTCAAGCAATGACCGCTCGCAGGCGTCGGGGCCGGGACCGCAGGAGCGGTCCCGGCCCCGACGCATGTCCGGCTCGCTCTCGATCCGGGTCGGGCGGCGGCCGGCTCGGGCCAGCCCAGTTCGACCCGGCGGTCGGCCTGTCTCGACCCGTGGCGTACGGACCGCATTCAAGGGTCAAGGCAGGGTAAAGGGACGGTGTGAACAGCGAGGAGATCAAGCGGCCCGAGGCCGAGAACCTGCTGGTCGGGCTGCACGTGGACGACTCCCGGCCGGAGCAACCCGTGCTGCTGGACTCCTCCGGCGCCCCGATACGGACCTGGCAGGAGAACTACCCCTACAACCGTAGGATCCGGCGCGCCGAGTACGAGCGGGACAAACGGTTTCTGCAGATCGAGCTCCTGAAACTGCAGCGGTGGGTGAGGGAGACCGGCGCCCGGGTGGTGGTGATCTGCGAGGGGCGGGACGCGGCCGGCAAGGGCGGGACGATTCAGCGTTTCACCGAACGCCTCAATCCACGCGGAGCGCGGATCGTCGCCCTGGACAAGCCCACCGAACGGGAGAGCGGGCAGTGGTACTTCCAGCGCTACGTCGCGCACCTGCCGGCGGCGGGTGAGATCGTCTTCTTCGACCGGTCCTGGTACAACAGGGCCGGCGTCGAGAAGGTCATGAACTTCTGCACCGAGGGGCAGTACGAGCTGTTCCTCGACCAATGTCCGGCCTTCGAGAAGATGCTGGTGGACGAGGGTCTGATCCTCATCAAGTTCTGGTTCTCCGTCTCGCGCGCCGAGCAGCGAACCCGTTTCGCGATTCGCCAGGTCGACCCCGTCCGGCAGTGGAAGCTGTCTCCCACCGACCTCGCCTCTCTCGATCTGTGGGACGCGTACACCGATGCGAAGGTCGCCATGTTCCGCGCGACCGACACCGGGCCCGCGCCGTGGACGGTGGTCAAGAGCAACGACAAGCGGCGCGGGCGTCTTGAGGCGATGCGAAGTCTGCTGTGGCGCATCGACTACGACCGCAAGGACGAATCGGCCGTGGGCGAGCCCGACCCCCTCATCGTCGGCTCCGCCGACACCCTCTTGGAAACAGGGGAGGAAGCCGCCTCCGTCCTCTCCCCCACGCCGCTGGCCGGCCCGCCCACAGGCCCCGGCCTCCATCCCCACCCGACCTCCGCGGACGCCTGAACCGATTCGCGCCCGCTGCCCGGGCCCTTCGGGCGGGGGGCCCGGCCGCACGCCCCGGCCCCCCGCACGGCATCCGCGGGCCCTCGCCAACGGCTCAGGCGGCCGCGGCCAACAGCCGGGGCCGGCGCAGTTCGACCTGGCCGAACAGGAGGGCGTAGCCGTTGGGAAGCCCCTCGATGACGCGGGCGAGGAGGTCGGGTCCGGCGAGGCGGCGGATGACGGCGAGTACGGCGCCGGTGTCCCAGCGGGCGATCGCCGGGCTCGCGCCGGTGCGGGCGGCGAGGTCTTTGACGAAGCCCCAGCCGGTGAGGGGCTCGGTGTCGGGGATCTGGGCGGTCAGGGTGAGGGCCGCTTCGGGGGGCAGGCATTGGGCGAGGTCGGCGCACTCGTCGCCGGTGAGCTGGCGGCCGAGGGCGGCCAGGACGTGGTGGACGGCTTCCGCGGCGCGTTCGCGGGTCGGGTAGGCACCTTCGTAGCGCACACGTTCCAGCATCCGGTCGAACGTCATGAACGTCTGGGACGGGTTCGGTCGCGGCTGGTCGTACATGGCCGGCGGTTGCCTTTCTCTGCGAAGGGTGCGGCCGGCGATGGCCGGCCGGGCCGAGGTCGGATGGGTCGAGGTCAGGTGGGCTGTGGGCGGCCGAAGAGGAGGTCGTAGCCGGGCGGGAGCTGAAGCAGGACCTCGCGGATGAGGTTCTCGCCCGCGGCGGCGGCCGCGGTGGACAGGACCGCTCCGATGTCCCAAAGGGCTGTCCTCTCGGTGGCGCCGTCTATCCAGGCCGCGGTCGCGCGGACGAACCGCTCCGGTGAGAGGGGCTCCGCGGCCTGGAGCGGGTTGAGGAGGATCAGGGCGTACGTCTCGGGGAGGCGGGCGGCGAGTTCGGCCCGCACGGTGCCGACCAGGTGTGCGCCGAGCAGGGCCAGGACGACGCGGGCAACGCGGTCGGCCTCGTCGGGGGTTTCGTACTCGCCGTGTTCCTGGACGTGGGCCAGGAACACTTCCCTGCGCATCGACATCACGTCACCTCCGGAAAGAGGGGTGAAGGTGAAGGTGAAGGGGTCAAGGGGGGTGCGGAGGGCGGGTGCCGAAGGGGGTATCGACTCTCCTCCGCCCTCCGCCGCTGGCTGGCGGGCGAAGCTCAGCCGGAGATCTGCTTGTGCCCGTCCGCACGACCGATGCTGATCCTGCGGGGCTTGGCGCGCTCGGCGATCGGGATCCGCAGGGTCAGGACACCCGCGTCGTAGTCGGCCCGGATGCGCTCGGTGTCCAGGGTGTCGGCCAGGACGACCTGGCGGGAGAAGACACCGAGGGGACGCTCGGAGAGCTCCATCTGCACGGTGTCCGCCTTCGCGGCGGGACGGCGCTCCGCCTTGACCCGCAGCATGTTGCGCTCGACGTCGATGTCGATCGCCTCCGGGGTCACGCCGGGGAGATCGAAGGCGATCACGTACTCGTCGCCCTCTCGGTAGGCGTCCATCGGCATGACGGACGGCTTCGACCAGGTCCCGGACGTACCCGACAGCTGCTGGACGATCCGGTCCATCTCGCGGAACGGGTCAGTGCGCATCAACATCGCGAAACACCTCCAGTTGGTTCAGGCAGAAACTGCCAATGCGCTTCAACGTGCATCCGTTGTAACATGTCATCGACACGATGACAAGTATGGAGTCATCTTGGGGATGACGAGACGATGGCGAGTCCCATGACCGAACCCGCCCCGCCGGCCACACCGGTCCCCTTCCCCGCCGCCGCAGCGGCACTGGAAGCCATCAAGCAGTCCGTGAGGGACGCGCAGCAGGCCTCCGCGCACACGCCTGCCGCAGCACCTTCGGGTGCAGGCTCCGGCCCGCACCCCGCCCTGGCCGCACTGCTGACGCTGCGCGAGGTTCGCGAACAGCTCGCCGGCTGGGAGAGCGGCCTGATCGAAACCGCCCGAGGCGAGGGCGCCAGCTGGGCCGAGCTCGCCGGGCCTCTCGGAGTCGCCAGCCGCCAGGCCGCGGAACGCCGTTATCTGCGGCTGCGTCCCGGCGCGGCGGGCTCCACCGGCGAAGAACGTGTCCAGGCCACCCGCGACACCCGCGCAGCCGACCGCACCGTCACCGCTTGGGCCCGCGACCACGCAGCCGACCTCCGGCGCCTCGCCGGCGAGGTCACCGCCCTCACCGACCTGCCCACCGCCGCACAAAGCGCCATCGGCGACCTCAACCGGGCGCTCGGCGACAACGATGCGGCCCGACTCGTCCGGCCGCTGGCCGACACCCGACCCCACCTGCGCCCCAAGGACTCAGCCCTCGCCGACCGCATCGACGACATGACCCGGCATACCGACCAGCTCCGCCAAAACAGCCACGACCAGCGCGCCTCTTGACCCGTCGGCAGGCCATGCGTGGGGGCCCGGCACTTGACCGGTCCGGGAAGAGCCGGATGACACCGATGCGGCAGCCCGCAGCTCCGCGCGGCCTCCCCGGGGGACGGGACCCCACCTTGGAACACCGGCGGGATCACATGCCCACCTGCGCGGATAAGAAGCAAATAAGATCGAATGCATGGTCGGAGCGGGGTGGGGCACACGGTGCCTCGGAGGTTGATAATCATGGTTCCCCTGCTTCTCGTTCTTCTGCTGGCACTGATCCTCTTCGGCGCGGGTTTCGCGGTGAAGATTCTCTGGTGGGTCGCCATCGCCGTCCTGGTCCTGTGGCTGGTCGGCTTCGTCGCCCGCCCCAAGGGCAGCAGCGGCCGCTGGTACCGCTGGTAGCCGTTCACGGCACAACGCAGCCGGATGTTGCATGCCCGAGCCAGGGCGTCGGTCCTGCGGCACTGCGACCAGGGGCCGCCGCCATCTGCCGCAGTCGTTCCGTCGGCGCGAGGGCCGGCGGCCCGGCCCCTGACGCCCGCCCAGGCCAAGGGCCGTCCCACCAGGTGTTCTGGTGCTTTCCTCCAAGACGTGTAAGGCTCGAAGAACAACCAGCCTGGTCTGGTGAGAGACCCCATGCCACCGAATCACTCTCAACGGGTGGCCGGCCATCGGGTACGGGTGGTCTCGCTCGGCTTTGCACGACCCGTACGTCGTGCGCCTGACGGCCTCCTCCGCCCCACACCACCTGGGAGCCGACCGTGATGGGCTCCAACCCTCGGATCGGCGGCCACACCATGACCACCTTCCACGTCGACGTCTGCCCGACCCGCGAACGCACCATCATCCGTGTCGTCGGGGAACTCGACCTCGACACGCGTCCTCAGGTCACCCACGCCACCAGCACACTGAACCTCACCGGCCGGACCCTGGTCATGGACCTCACCCGCATGACGTTCATCGACTCCACCGGCCTCACCATGCTCATCCTGCTCCGCCGACGTGCCCACGCCGAAGGCTGGCAACTCCAACTCCACAACGCCCCAGCACAAGCCCTCCACGTCCTCGACCTCACCGGCACCCGAGAAATCTTCACCCTCACCCACCCCACCACCGACGAACGCCAGACGGCCATCTGAACGGCCGGCGCACGGGGATACCCCGTCACGGACGGACCGGCCCGGGGCGTTCGCCCGGGGCCGGTCCGCCGGTGAGGGCAGGTCAGCCCTTCGGGCAGTGGAAGCAGGTCACATCACAGCCCGTGTGCAGCAGGAGCCGCAGGCCGGCCGCCGCTCGATCCGTCATGCGGACATGTGGTCCAAAGTCGGCTTCTACGGTGCGACCTTGGTCAGCGCCCTCGTCAACGCCACCGCGATCTGGGCCCTGCTCCGCCACATGGCTCGACGGCTCAACGCCAGGAGTGCGCGGGTCTAGGCCACGGCCGGCCCGCCCGGGCCACCTGCAAGCAGGACCCGGACGACGTCCTGCCCTCGGCCCATCCTCCTTGAGGTCTGGCGCTCACCTGTCATCAAGCGGCCGCGGCCGGCCCCGCCCCGAACCGGGCACGTCATCGACACCCATATCCAGGCGCAGCCGGGTGAACCGCACGGGGTGGCGGAACACGCCGCCGTGGTCGACGGAGCGGTCGGCGCTGATCTCCGCCACCAGGTCGGGGCGCACCACCACCGCGTCGAGGACGTTGCGGCGGCTCCAGGCGGCGAAGCGGGCGCCGGCCGGCCGGGGTCAGGTGCTCGGCGACGTGGCGGGCCTGGTCCGGGCGCAGGGTCACCGTGCGGCCGACCGTCCGCAGCCGGCCCGTGGTGTCGTGGCGGCCGAGGACCAGGAGCTGCGGGCGGGCGCGGGTGCCGGTGATCGCGCCGATGATCGCCTCGGTGGTGTCCCGCCTGCGCACCTTGGTCCAGCCTCGGGAGCCGGGCAGGTAACGGCCCGTCATGCTCTTGACGACCAGGCCCTCGACGCCGGACACATCCGTCCAGGTCTCCAACCATTCCCGCGCCTTGGCGACGTCGGTGGTCATCGGGCACAGCGCCCACGGGGCGGTCAGCGCGCGGGCCGCGAACAGCACCTCAAGACGCCGGCGCCGCTCCCCCTGGGGCAACGTGAGCAGCTCGACGCCGTCCTGTTGAAGGAGGTCGAAGGCGACGTAGTGGGCGGGCATGCGGGCGGCCAGTGCGGGGGCGGTGCGGGCGCGGGCGGTGGGCCGGCGCTGCAACCCCTCGAACGACAAGCGGCCTTCCTCCACATCCCAGACGACCACTTCGCCGTCGAGGACCAGGCCGTGCGGGAGTCGCTCGGCCGCCGCGACGAGATCGGGGAACGCGTCCTGGATGAGGGAGCCGCGGCGGGTCTGGAGCAGCACCTTGCCCCCGGGACTGTCGGGGGTGAAGACGAGCATCCGGTGTCCGTCGAACTTCTGCTCATAGGCCACCGCGGTGGTGCGGGGACGTACGGGCGGGATCGCTTCGGCGGCCTGCGCCAACATCGGCTCCACCGGCGGCCGCAACACCATCTCCCCACCCTCCACCAGCCGTACGCACCCGAGCACGGACCACCCGCGCACCACCCCCGAGCCGTTCATGACAGAACCCGGCCGGCGTGACTACGGGGCTTGCCGGCCGGGCCCTGTCCGGGAGGCCCACTACGCTTCCCGCCCGCACCGTCCCACGCCCCGCCCCCCACCACCGCGTGGCGGTGACGAACGGATGACAAGTCCACCCCCACGGACGCGTAAGGCGCCCGGGCGTCCGGAGCCGAACGTCAACCGGCCGACCGCCCGCCCGTGACCATCCCGGCCCCAGAGCCGTTGCCTGCCTGCCGTGCGGCCGGTGTCCCCCGCACCCACCGCCGGGCCCCCCTCCCCGATTGGCGCCCGGTTCGTCAGGGCAGCTCGGCCGAGACGGTGCCGCCGGCCTCGTCCACCACCGCGCCCAGGATTCGTGCCGCCCACAACGCGTCCCCGACCTCCGCATGAACGGGCATGGACGGACTGTTCGCCCTGATCAGATGCCGCACCGCCCCCACACGCGTCGCCACCGCCACCGGAATACGCAACTCACCGCCATGCCGCTGCAGGCGCAGGACGGCCGACACCGCGGCGGTGGTCGCGGCCTCGGGCAGAAGCTCGATGACCAGCACGGTGGGGGCGTACGCGCCGACCAGACGATCGATCTCCCGGGTCCGGGCCGCTCGATGGTCCGGACCCACCGGACTGAGAACCTGAACGACGAGGCTTGTGCCCACCGTTCGATGACGGGTGAGGATGTCCACGGATCTCCAGCGGGGCGTGCCGGTCCTGACACGTTTCAGCACGCCCCGACGCCGACGTGCCCACCACTTTTCGCCACCCAACTCCACCAGGACACGAAACGTCACTGCGCATGTTGACGCGGACGGCGTACCCGTCGGGTGCGCGGTCGTAAAGCGGGTAGAAACGGGATATCAAGCCTGGTCCGGTGGAATACCCCGCGCCCCTTGCGGTGACCGAAGGTGACCATGGGGCGGCGCGGGGGTCTCGCTCGGCTTTGCGCAGCCCCGACGGCCGCGCGCGTCACGGCCTCCTCCGCACCCCTGATGGGAGCCGACCGTAATGGGCTCCCATGCATGAAGGGCGGACCCGGCCATGGTCCCCACCCTTGGCATCAACGTACGCACACACGAGGCGGGAACCGTCATCACGATCGCGGGAGAACTCGACTGCGACACCGTCCCCCACATCCGCCGGGCCATCAACGCCCTCGACCTGCGGGGCCACACGCTCACCCTGGATTTCACCGACGTGACCTTCATGGACTCCACCGCCCTGAACATGCTCCTCACCACGCGCCTACGCGCCCGCGAGCAGGGCGGCACCCTCGAACTCCTCGGCCTGCGCCCCCCGGCACTCCACGTCCTCTACATCACCGGCACCGCCGGCCTGTTCAACATCACCGACCACCCCAAAAACACCCGCACCCCCGCCCACTGAAGAACCGCCCCGGCCCACGACCCCGCCGACTCCGTCGCGTGCCCCGTCGCGCGGTCGCTGATCCTCGCCGGCCCGCGCGGCTCCCGGCGGGCCGACCCTCGGATGCCCACGCCGACCTACCTTGCCCCAAGGCGGCTCCGCCGCCTCCGGAGTGGCTGATAGAGCACGGGATCGGCACCAGCCGTCCCGCCGTCCGTCTGCATACCGCGCAGTGCTGGGACACCCGTGCCGGCTGTACGCCGACCACCGCCGACACCGCGCGGCGGGCCCTCGCCGAGGGCGTCCCCGCATGTCCGCACTGCCGGGCTGGTACCGCGCTCGACATTCTCGACTGACCACCGCGGCGGCCTCGTCCTACCCTGGACGGGACGGCCGGCCGGTGAGCGGCCCCGGCCGTCACCCGGTGGGTACCTGCTCCTCCCCCACTGTGCAGGTGCCCACCATCATCACGTCAGCGGCTCCCAGACGCCCGGACCGCCACCGCGCCATTCACCGAACCCGTCGGTCAGGTCGACGTCCTCCGCATCCAGACCCGGACCTGAGCACCCGGCCACGCGCGTGCGGCGCGTCCACGGTGCCGCCGATAGGGGTGCGCAGACAGCTTGCACGGCCGGCCCGAGGACCGACGTGTGGGGCGATGCCCTCGTCCTGCTCGACCGTGCGGCCATCGGCCTGTCGGCGGGGAACCGGTGCGCCCTACCAGCGCGTCACGAAACCTCGGCATGCGACCTTGCCGCCAGGATGATGTACCGGGGGAAACGGCTTTCCCGGTGACGGAAGGCCTGATTTGATCACTGTTCGTGTTCAGCACCACGATCGAACCCTCTTGGCCGGCGTCGACGGGGTGCTCGACGAGAGGGCCGGCACGCCGTTGGGCCGGGTACTGGAACAGATCACCGGCTTCGAGCGAGCCCTCATGCTCGACCTGCGCCGCGTGACGTCGATGAACCGTGAGGGGCTGCTGCGTCTACTGGACCTGCACCACCGGGCGGAATGCCGAGGACTACGGGTCCGGGCGATGGGATGGCGGGCCCAACCCCAACAGGTCATGGCCGACCTCGCCAGGATTCCCGGTCGCCACGCGGCCACCGGGGAACGCTACGCGCTCGCCGGATTCCGACGGCTCATCGAGGAACGCGCCCACCAGGCCCGCAACCTCGCCACACCCGACCGAACGGCACCGGCCCACTGACCTCGCCGCCAACGGCCGGTCCGCACCCGTCATCACCATCCGCGGGGAACCTTGTTCCGCGTGCGGTCGGCCGTTCCCTCCCCGTCGGCGGCACCCGGCGGCTGCCGGACTCCACCGCCGTACAAGCGCCGCGGACGCGAAGGTGCGAGAGGCTCAGACCCCGCCGCGCCAGGAACCGGTCTCGGCGCCCCGTTCCTCGATGTATTCCTTGAACCGCTTCAGGTCGCCGGTGATCTGCCGCTTCACGAACCCGAGCTTGTCGCCCAGGTTCTCGGCGAAGCCCTCGGGGTCGTAGTCGAGCTGCAGCATCACCTTCGACTTGTTGTCGGCGAGATGGTGGAAGGTGACCACACCGGCCTGCTTCACCTCACCGTCGACCGTGGTCCAGGCGACGCGCTCGTCGGGGATCTGCTCGGTGATCTGGGCGTCGAACTCCCGGTCCACCCCACCGAACTTCGTCACCCAATGCGTCAGGGTCGGGGTGAGCTGGTCGATCCGCTCCACGCCCTCCATGAAGTGGGGGAACGACTCGAACTGCGTCCACTGGTTGTAAGCCGTACGCACGGGGACGTCGACCTCGACGGACTCCTCGACCTTCGACATAAGGCGTCCTTCCTGTTCCGCCGCCCGGACACGCGCCCGGCCGTACCCGGGGAAACCTTCCCCTCCCCCGCCCCTGCCCCCGTTCCCCGCGCTTACCGTCCACGAACGGATCCGCCTGATAACTCGCCCGCCCACCACCCGGCAGCCATCCCTGCCAGCAGGTGTTGCCGACCTCGCCTAAATCCCCGGCCGTCACGCGGCGACCGGGGAACGCTACGCTCTCCCCGGCTTTCGGCGGCTCATCGAGGACCGCGCCCACCAGGCCCGGGACCTCGCCACACCCGACGAGACGACACCCGTCGGACCGGGCGGCCGAACGCCGGCCGCCAGCGTCCGGCCCACATCGTCTTGACCATCCCGGGGGTGCGCGCGTTGGTCTGTGCCCCGGCCGTTCCATCCCGGCCCGCAGTCGCCCGGCGGCGGCCGAACTCCACCGCCGGGACGCAGCAACGCCACGAATGCGAAGAGCGAGGTGCTCAGACTTCGCCGCGCCAGGAACCGGTCTCGCTCCCCCGCTCCTCGATGTACTCCCTGAACCGCTTCAGGTCCCCGGTGATCTGCCGCTTCACGAACCCGAGCATTAGAGTGCGTGAACTCGCCGCCTGCAACAACGCTGTTGCAGGCTTGGTCATCTCGCCGGCCCGCTCAGCAGGAGAAGAAGCCTCTACAACCGCGAGAGGAGATCCAAGCACTGGCGGGATAAGGGACGAGGTGCTCGACAGCCCGGCCATCACGCCGATCTCCCGGATCGTGGAGTCCCAGCCATGCACCGTGATGTAGCCGGAGATCCACTCCAGGATCAGCAGTCCGCGCGCCTTGAGCCGGATCACTCCGTTGCCTCCCAGCCGTACGCGCGGGCCTGGCGTACCACCCGGCGAACCGGCACCGGCCGTCCCCCCGCTCCCTGTCAAGGAGAGCTTCTTGGTCGTCCACAGGGGAGGAATCGGTCCTTCTGCCGTAAAGGGCTGCCTCTCTCTGGCCGCCCTGGCGGATGACTGTTCATCTGTGCATGGACATGCGGCATGTTCCTACCGATGAAAGGACATCTCATGCGTAAGCGTCTTGCTCTGGCCGCGGCCGGAGCGGCCATGCTGCTCGCCGCGACGGCCGGAACGGCTTCGGCTCAGACCCCTCCGGACGGGAGCACCGACACCCCCACCGTGATCCACCCCATCAAGGTCAGCACTCCGTACTCGCCGACAGACTGGCAAAACTGCCTGCACAACCAGGCATGCGTGTGGCAGAGCTCCAACGGCACCGGCCTGCTGTGGGTGGTGCCCGGCACCGGGAAGTTCAAGCTCTCCAACCACGACATCAACAACAAAATCAGCGCCGTGTGGAACAGGAGCCCCTACAGGTTGACTCTGTTCGACTACGACAACAGCAAGGACGGCTACCTGGACGAGTACAGCCCCTACGGCCCGATCAGCAACGTTCCCCAGGTCCGAAACGACAAGGCAAGCTCGCTGACCCTCTACTGAGCCGGTCCCGCACCGGTCCAGTCCTGGACCTCGGCCACAAAAGGCGCACCCACGCGATACGGGCGGCCGAAGCCGCGTGCTGGAACACCTCCACCGGTCCCTGCGCCGACGCAACGTGTACGCGCGGGGCGGGGGCCGGTGGCCGGACCCGCGGGCGAAGCTGCCGGCCGAGGACCGGTGGGAGAACGCCCAGACCACCGTGCCGACGGCGCTCGGCCTGGAGGCGGAGCCCGCCGCGCACCTCGCCGAGCTCGACGGAGCGCTGCACGGTGCCTACCACCAGGTCGTCGCCGGACTCCCAACCAACAGCGCGGTGTCGGTCAAGAAGGCAAGCTAGTCGGACCGACTGGGGCCGGCCGCCGAGCCGAAGCTGATGCCTGCCTTCCGCCCGCTCGCCAACGGCATGCTGCCCAAGGTCGCTCGATTCCGCTCATGACAGAACCCGGCCGGCGTGACTACGGGGCTTGCCAGCCGGGTCCTGTCCGAGAGAGGCCCGTCGTCGACCACGGTTCCCACCCGCACCGTCCCACGCCCCGACCCCCGCCGCCGCGTGGCCGCGGGTCCAAGCCGTAGCCGATGCAGTGGGTGACGTGGACTGGGAGGTCTCAGTCGACTCGGCGAGCGTGCGCGCTCATCAGCACGCGACGGGCGCCCGGCACAGCCTCTGGCTGTCAGTGGCACAGGGAATGCTTGCTGGATGAGCGCGCCCACCCTGTTCAGGGACACGCATAAGGAAGTCTTCCCCGAGGCTGTCGAGGTGGTCGGAGGGCAGGGCTACTCGCTCTTCGACCTGACCACGTATAGCAATCGCAGGGTTCGCTGGCATTGCGGAACGTGTGAGCACGAGTGGGTGTCGGCGGTGTCCAATCGCGCTGGCGGGCGTGGGTGTCCGCAGTGCGCTCGGGCTGTACGGGGCGCCGGCCGGGCCAGGGCGCCCCGGGGCAGGTCGCTCGCGGACCTGTTTCCCGCGGTCAGTGCGGAGTTCGTACGTAATGAGACCCGTCCGAGCAGTACTCCGGATCAGTTCCGTGCCGGCTCTAAGCAACGGTGTTTCTGGCGATGTTCGCGTTGCGGTCACGAGTGGGCCTCCACTGTGGCGAACCGGACTGCGGGACGAGGGTGTCCGGCGTGCGCGAACCAACGTAGGGCGGCTGCCGCACGAGGCGAAGTAGCCCCGGGAGGGTCGGCTGCGGACAGGGCGCCGGAACTGGTGAAGGAGTTGCTGCTCAACCTGACGTCCCCCGGTGTTGGCCTGGAGGCACGGCGTCCGGCGTCGGTGGACCGCTGCCTGTGGCGATGCGGGGACTGCGCCCACCAGTGGGAGGCAACGATCGTCAGCCGGGTTGGGAGGAAGAGTGGGTGCCCCAGGTGCGCAGTGGCCCGGAATGCCACAGCTCGTCGTCTGCCTCGGCAGGGTCGGTCTCTTGCCGATACCCATCCGCGCGTCGCCGGACAGTTGGTATCCAATGAAACTCATCCCGGGCGGATGGCCGGTGACATGCCCGCCGGTGTGAACGATCGATGTCGTTGGCGGTGCAGCCGCGGCCACGAATGGACGACGACCGTGGCCTCGCGCACGGCGGGAGGATCGGGGTGCCGCAGGTGCGGAGGGTTCGGTCGCTCGCGCTTCGAACTCGAAGTCATGGAGGTGCTGCGCGCCGGGAGCGGCGTCGATGTCGACGTCGATGTCGAGGTCGTCGTCGGCGGCCGGCGGTGGCGCGTCGACCTGTTCGTTCCGGCCTTCGGTCTGTACATCGATCTCGATCCGGCGCGATGGCACAACGGCCACCAGGGTCGGGACGGCCGTAAGGTCACGGCGTTGTCCGAGCTCGACTACGTGCGCGTGCGGCCGCAGGAACTCGAAGAGGTGGGTGGGCAAGTCTGTCGCGTGCCCGGTACGGAGAGCGGTGTCGACGCTGTGCTGTGGGCGACGGCAATCGGTGTCTGGATGAAGCAGAGGAAGCTGCCCTGGAAACGCCCCTCTTCCCTGAGGGTGGCGACGGCTCTTGCCGACGCGGCCCGCACCTGGAACGACTTCCAGAGCGGAAAGCCCCGTACCTCTGCCCTGGACGCCGCCCCGCATCTGAAGAACGAGTTCGTGGAGAACCTGACCCGACCCGGCATCGGGCTGGATTGGCTGACCCCTCACGCGCCTGACCGCGTCCGCTGGAAGTGCGCGCACTGCGCGTGGGCGTGGGAAGCCGTGGTCGGTTCCCGGGCCGGCCAGGAGACCGGCTGCCCCAAATGCGTCTCCAAGCGCCTAGCCCAAGAACGCTCCCTCGCCCGAGCAGAATGCTCTCTCGCCGCGTTGCACCCCGAGCTGGCCGCAGAGTTCGTTGCTTGCGTCACTCATCCAGACCGAACCGCGGCCCAGCTGAGGCCATCAAGCAACTTCCTGGTCACCTGGCGGTGCAGCGCCTGCGGTCACACGTGGGAAACCAGTCCGGGAGCGCGCCTCCGCGGAAGGGGATGCCCCCCATGTGCACGCGAGCGCATCCGCCGATCACGAACCATCGCCTCCCCCGACAACTGTCTGCTCACCGTCGACCCCGCCCTCGCCGACGAGTTCGTCGCCTGCCTCGACGAACCCGGACGCACACCGGCAGACCTACTGCCCAAGTCGAACAAGACATGCCGATGGCGCTGCGCCGCCTGTGGTCACCAGTGGCACGCACAGATCGCCACCCGCAGCTCGGGCTACGGATGCCCACCATGCGGCCGCACACGGACAAGCGCCGCACGCGCAAGCGCACCGGCCGGCAAGAACCTTGCCGACCTCTTCCCCCAGCTTGCTCTCGAAGCAGTCGAAAACCTCGATCGCCCCGACCGCCCTCCGCACACACTCCGACCCGGCAGCCACAACCGTTGCCAGTGGCGCTGCGCCACCTGCAGTCATTCATGGGTCACCTCGGTGAAAAACCGCGCGCTTCACGGGACCCGATGTCCAGCCTGCGCACGCGCCCATCGCATCCCACCGAGTCAGAGGTAGGACGCCTTTCGCCCCGTATCCCTCGCCCGTGCATGTGGCGGGGCCCGCCGCGGCTCCGTTCTGAACTCCTCACCCAGCGGTACTCCCCACAAGCGGCCTGCGGATACGCCAACTGCCCCGTGCTGGTTGCATCTACGGCCGGACAGTCGTGCCGCGGCCGGTGCGGTTCGGTGGGCAGATCACGGGGAGGGGCGGGGCGGCTCTGGGGAATGAGAGAAGGACAAGGCTGTGCCCCCGGCCTGGCTGGCCGGGGGCACAAGGGGTTAGTGGTTCTCGATCCACCAGACGATCAACCCGACACCACCGGCGCCGGCTCCGTACGCTGCGCCTCGGGCGAGATGGAACGCAAGCGACTTGCGTCGGCGCGTGAACCACCGTCCCGCCCTCCCAATGCGGGACAGCGCGCGCGGGCCCGTTTCAACGCTTTCGGGCGCGGTCGGGTTTGCCTTATCCTGCATAGCGTGCTCCGTGATAGTGACGGGGCCTTGCAAAGGAGCCCTTCCGACGGAGGCCTAGGAACCGTGTCGGAGTTACAAGGGCTCCTTTCGCACGAGTGCAGGGTCCTGCTGGCCAAGCCGACCAAATGCCGCCCTGCTGGTCCTCGTTCACACAATGTTGCCGCGATATCTTCTGTAGCGCAGCTGACAATTGGGGATGGTTTAAGCGCCCTTTCGTTGTTAGATCCCTATAATCCGCGTGACGTCCACATAACGCACCTCGTAGGTTCCCACAAAATATGCACTGTTGACGGATCATCAAATAGGCCGCTTTCATACGTGGGTGACGGTCCGTCGGCGGTCCGAGAGGGAACCAGCAACAGCCCTCGCCTACGTTTCTGTGGCGACTTCGCTCACTTCGCCATGCACCCTTCGCCTAGCGCCCGTCACCAACGGCCTGAAGACAGGGTGGCCATCCACCAGAGGCCTGAGGTTCCATCAGGCAGCGGGTCACGTGGCCAAGCGACAGAGCCGCGTTTCAAGAGGGAGATTGCACAGTTCGGCGGCGCGATCGCACGTGTCGTAAACACGGCAGGTCAGCTGCCAAACACCATGCGTGCCACTGCGCTCTCATCCTGCTGCGCACTGGCGGTGTGCTGCAGAGGGCAGCCTCTCCCCGCCGCAGTCGCTCCTGCCGGCGCGCAGCAGGGCAGTGCTGGCTGCGGCTGCCGGACCCGAACCGGGTCTGACGGGCTCCGTACGGTGTCATGGGTCCCGCGGTCACACGGTTCGGCGGTCATGCCTCAGGTGACCTGCCATTGCCAACGCGCGGTAGCGGCAGGAGTTCAGTCGCCGACCGCGCCGGCGGCATCCCTCCTACGATGGGTCGGGCGGTGGTTGTTTGTTCCGCCCGCGATGGTGAGCCGACGCCGGCTATGGAGGCGTTGGTGCCCCGTCCGGGTCGAGGCCATTCGGCCACAGACTGGTGAAGATTCCCGGCTTTCCCCGCAGGCGGTCGAAGGCGCTGGTGCTGCCGTGGTCGGCTGCCCGCCGGAGCAGGGCTTCGGCACTATCACGGTCCCCAGTCCTCACACGCATTTCGGCCAGGCGGTCGAAGGTGGAGGTGTCGCCGAAATCGGCGGCCTGGCGTGCCATGGCTTCAGCACCATCCCGGTACCCGGCTCCCTCACGCATGACGGCCAGGCGGAACAGGGCGGTGGTGTTGCCACGCTCGGCAGCCTGCCGTGCCCGGGCTTCAGCACCAGACCGGTCCCCCGCCTCCTCCCACATCACGATCAGGTCGAACAGAGCGCTGATGTAGCCATGGTCGGCAGCTTGCCGGATCAGAGCCTCGGCACCATCCCGGTCGCCGGCCTCCTTACGCATCACGGCCAAGCGGTACAAGACAGCGGCGTCATCATGCTTGGCAGCCTGCCGTGCCAGGACTTCGGCACCATCCCGGTCCCCTGCCCGCTCCCGCAGCACGGCCAGGCGAACCAAGGCTTTGGTACTGCCGTACTCGGCAGCCTGCCGTGCCCGGGCTTCAGCACCATCCCGGTCCCCGACCTCCTCACGCATCACGGCCAGGCGGAACAAGGCATCGGTGTTGCCGTGCTCGGCAGCCTGCCGAAGCAGGGCTTCGGCACCATCCCGGTCCCCGACCCGCTCCCGCATCCCGGACAAGTAGTCCAGGGCATCAATGTTGCCGTGCTCGGCAGCCTGCCGGACCAGGGCCTCGGCACCATCCCGGTCCCCGGCCCCCTCCATCATCCTGGCCAGGCGGTACAGGGCTTGGATGCTGCCGTGCTCGGCAGCCTGCTGAAGCAAGGCTTTGGATCCCTCCCGTTCCCTGGCCCTCTCCCGCATCCAGGCCAGGTCAAGCAGGGCGTCGGTGTTGCCATGCTCGGCGGCCTGCCGTGCCAGGGCTTCGGCACCACCTCGGTCCCCGGCCCGCTCCCGCATCCTGGCCAGGCGAACCAAGGCTTTGGTACTGCCGTACTCGGCGGCCTGCCGGACCAGAGGTTCGGCGCCGTTCGGGTCCCCGGCCTCCTCCCGTATTCCGGCCAGGCGGTCGAAGGCGGTGGTGCTGCCATGGTCGGCTGCCTGTCGTGCCAGGGTTTCGGCACTGTCCCGGTCCCCTGCCCGCTCCCGCAGCACGGCCAGGTGGACCAGGGCGGTCGTGTTGCCGTGGTCGGCGGCGCGGTGGCGGAGCGAGTGGGCCCATTGAACGCGGTGTCGGTCCTCGGCCGCACGGACGAGGTTGCCGAGGTCGTCGGGGTCGGTGAGGTGGGTGTGGGCGGCGTGCCAGAACGACGCGGGCGGACACAGGTGCCTGCGGCCGGTGCGGCCGTGCTGTTCGAGGTAATCGGCGAGTCGGTACATCAGTCCTGCGGGCGAGGTGTCCTGTCCGGTACCTGCCGGGGACGGGGCGGGAGGACGTCGCCGGGTGCGAGGGGTGGTGCGGCGCAGGGGGGCCTGTTTTCCGTGGACGAGGGCGGCGAGTTCGGCGAAGGCTTGTTCGGCCCAGTCGTCGGTGAGTTGGTCGTAGTCGGTGTCGGTGAGGTAGTCGGTGGCGGCGTCGGTGAGGAAGGCCTGCGGGAGATGGAGTCCGACACCGAGGCGTCTGGCGTCCATCGCCGCTTCCAGCACCGCTGCGGCGGCCGGGCTCGCGTGCCGGTAACGGTTGAGGAGTTCGGGCGCACCAGCGAGGTCCTGGGTGACCCGCCCGTCGGCGCCCGCGCGGCTGAGGGCGTCGGCCAGAAACCGGTCCCCGCCAGCCGCGAAGGCGGCCGCGGTGGCCAGCGCGGGAGCGTCGAACAACTCTGGAACGCTCAGCATGCGGCCGGCCAGCAACTCCCTTACCCGGCTGCGCGGATCCTCCCCACCCGGCGAGGGCAGGGCCGTGTAACGGGCGGCGTACTCGGGCCAAAGCGTGCCCAGCACCAAAACCGGCCCGCACTCCGCGGTCATCAGCAACCGGTGTACGGCCGCCGCGATCCGCTCGCCCGCGGCGCCGCCGAAGTAGTGCTGGGCCTCGTTCAGCCACACCACGGTGCGCGGCGCGACCTGCGGCAGGTCCTCCAGAGCATCCTGGGCGCGGGTCGGGTCGAAGGGATGCCACAGCCGCCACCCCTCCTTCGCGAGCGGCTGCACGGCCTCCCAGCACGCCCGCGTCTTGCCCGTCGACGAACCTCCGACCAACACCACTGCCCGACTGGAGCCGACCGTGGCGTCCTTCACCAGCCCGTCCAGGACACTGTCATGCTCGCGCCGCACGTACTTGGGCATCGTCGGGTCCCTCCACCTGCCGGGACCGGAGGGCCCGTCACCGGTCCCGGCAGGGTGGACCTCCAGGTCGTGCGGATCCCACTCGCCGATCGGGCGTCCCGGCACCGACCGAACCCCAGCTTCGGCGCCCTCGACCGCACTCCGCTGCAACTCCAGCAGCTCCTCGACCGGCAGCCGCAGCGCACGGCCCAGGGCCGCCACCGTCTCCGGCGAAGGGGCAGGCTTTGCCGGCGAGAATGCCTCGGACACCGTCGTGCGTCCCAACCCGGCACGCCGGGCGAGATCCGTCTGGTTCAGCCGCAGGCGGGCCGTCCCGCCTCTCAGCCTCTTCCGCAGCTCGGTCAGCGCCGGTTCCTGACCGTTGAAATCGTCGTGCAAGGTGCACCGCCCCCGGGACCGTCGTGTTCGCCGGTGTTCATCTTCCTCCCGGCGGATCCCGGCGAACACGGATTCGGCGACCTTCAACCACGTCAACACCCCAACACATGCCTGGAGATTGTCGTGACCGTCGCCGTCGTACTCTTGACCACCGCCTATGTGATCCTCGTCGCGATGATGGCCGCCGCCGGCGCGGGCAAACTCGCTCGCATGGACAACGCCAGCTATCCCGCGGCCCTCACTCGCGCCGCCGCCACGTTCGCCGCGGTCATCACCCTCACCGCCGCCGTCACCGCTACCTTCGCCGCCCTTCTAACCTGACGACCAGCCCTCCCTCGGTCCCCACAGCCCTCGTCTGCGGCTGGTGACAGACCTCTTTAGACCGTGTCCAATGTGGTGAGGCGGACACGCCGCGTGTAGAAGCAGATGGCGGCGGCAAGTCCGAGAAGGGCCAGGTGGTTGCGGGGATCGCATTCGTAGCGGTGGTTGAGCCGCCGATAGCCGATCAGCCAGGACGTCGTCCGCTAGCTGGCGGGGATCGCCGACGCTCAGCCCGAACGCGAAATCCGCCGCCCGCGGCCTCCACCAGCAGCCACCGGGCGCCGCGAGCTCCCCGGGGGCGCCAGCCGATGGGATCAGGCGAGCCGACCTCCTTCAGGTGCGGCCGTCACAGACTGCTGCCCAAGTCCCTCGATCGAATCGGTAACGGCGGCCGGCAGTGTTCGCGGTTCGGCAGGCAGTTGGAAGGCGCTCTCCCTCTCTTCAGGAACGGCCGGCCGACCACGGCGGCCAGGTTACGCAGCATTGCGGCGGGTGCGCCTTCTGCTGCCGGCGAAGCGGCCCGGTGCGGCAGCGCACTCCCCAGGCGAGCCTCACACCAAAGGGTGACGTTCTGTCACGGGCAGGCAACAGCCCGCTTTCACAGACTCGTTCACCCCTAGCGTTCCGGTCATGCCCCGCCGTCCCCCGTGACGGCTCGCCCCTGACCCGAACGGACCCACCGATGCTCATGCCCCGCGTCTCCCACGTCGCCGCCGTCACCGCGATCACCGCCGCGACCGCGCTCCTGCTGCCCGGTCAGGCCGACGCCGCCGCAACGCTGCGCGTGGCGAAGATCTGGTACGACTCCCCCGGCAGCGACACCGGAACCAACACCTCGCTCAACGGCGAGTGGGTGCAGATCACCAACGGCACCCGCGCCGCCGTCCCCCTCAAGGGCTGGACCCTGACCGACGGCTCCCGCCACACCTACACCTTCCCCACGTTCACCCTCGGCGCCGGCAAGACCGTCACCATCAAAACCGGCAAGGGAACGAACACCGCCACCACACTCCACCAGCAGCGCGCCGCCTACGTCTGGAACAACGACAAGGACACCGCAACCCTGCGCCGCGCCAACAACACCACCCACCACACCTGCTCATACAACTCCACCCGGCACGACTACAAAACCTGCTGACCAAGCCAGCCCGGCCGGCTCGGCCCAGGCCCGGCCCACCTCGGCTCGGAGGGCACGATCCGCACAGGATCGGGCAATGTCGCTCACACGAACGCGGGTGCGCATGCGCGCACCGCGACCTGAGCCGGTCGTGGGTGACCAAGGGGCAACTCGGCACCGACGAGACGGAGGTCCAGAGGCTGCTCGGACTCACGAAGCTCTGCAGTCGCCCGTCAGGCCACGGCCGTGCGGGCACGATCACGGTTCCCGCCGGCCCGCCAGCCCGCCGCACCCTGGTACCAGAATGTTACGAAGTGCCCGGAACCGGAGCGCATTTGGTTCGGCCGGTGAAACCGCCACAACGCCCGCCTGCTTCATGGAGCTCATGGACCGGTCCATCCCTACGGTCCGGCAGCAACACGGCCGCACCCGAAACACCCTGGACGGGGGAACGCTCCCCCCGTAGGTGTGTGGACAATCCCCCCGTCAATCCCCGTACGGGTGACTCCACGGCGCTGGTCCGCTGCCGACAGCTGGTCGTGCTGTATTTGGTTCACCACAGGAAAGTGGCAGAGCCGGGCCGGGGATTGGGCGAACGGAGTCATGGATGAGCTGGCGTGCGCGTTGGTCGGGCGTTGCTTGCGCGGTCTTGGCGG
>NZ_JBHVPG010000064.1:42127-45722 GCF_042887545.1 Streptomyces sp. NPDC057939 | reverse complement strand
CACCCCACCGCCGCGCACTCCCCCGCGCTGCGCCCCGCGGCGCACGCCCCGGTCCGGCCGCACCTGATCCGCTCCGAGCGCACCCCGGTCACCCCGGCCGGCAGCCGCCGACCGGCGCACACCGAGCGGGCGGGCAGCCGGGGCACTGCGGCCCGTCCGGCAGCGGGAGGCTGAGGACACCGCGCGGGACGGTACGCACAGCCTCCCCGCGCACACGAGGGCGGGCCGGTCACCTGACCGGCCCGCCTTCGTCGTTCATATGCCCGGCCCGTCAGCCTCGCGCCAGGATGTTCCTCCGTACCGGGTCACGCTTGTGTCACGGGTTGTCGACGGTCCAATGCCCGCCGGCCTCCGGCGCGCGAACCGCCGTCGGAGGCCTGCGGCATTGATTCCCGCCGCCCGCACCCCGCCACCGGAACCCCCTTTCGAATTCCGGTCGAGAACCGCCGAATTACCCTCGGACATTGGGTGGCGCCCCGCCCCGGGAAGCCCGGCATCCACCCTCAACTTTTGTCCGTTACGCCTTCCAGGGCGCGGGCCAGAAGGTCCCGCGCGGACCTGATCCGCTCGGTCAGCTCGACCGGTTCCACGACCTCGAACTCACAGCCGAGCAGCATCAGGTGAATCACCAGGACGTCGAGGCTGACCGCCCCGGTGCGCAACAGGCAGCTGTCCTCGTCGACGGGTTCCAGCACCCCGTCCGCCGGGCCGACGATCCCTGCCGCCTCCTGCGCGGGGATCCGCAGCCGCACCACCGCCTGGGCCGCCCAGGCCCGTTGCGAGATGCCCCGCGAGACGTACGCCGCGAGGTCCTCGGCCGGACCCGGCCGCGCGGGGAAGCGCGGGCCGTGCGGAGGCCGGGGCTCGATCCGGTCCGCCCGGAAGGTCCGCCAGTCCTCACGGTCGACGTCCCAGGCGACGAGGTACCAGCGCCGCTCGGTGCACACCAGCCGGTGCGGCTCCACGGTCCGCCGGCTGACGTTGCCCTCGTGGTCCCGGTATCCGAAGCGCAGCGTCTCGCGGTCCCGGCACACGGCGGCGAGCTCGGTCAGCACCGACGGGTCGACGGTGGAGGGGGCGGGCCCGCGCAGCATGGGCACGGTGAACTCGTTGAGGGTCGACACCCGTCGCCGCAGCCGCGACGGCAGCACCTGCTCCAGCTTGGCCAGGGCCCGCACGGAGGCCTCCCCGATCCCCTCGACGCCGTTGCCCGCCGCCGTCCGCAGACCCACGGCCACCGCGACGGCCTCGTCGTCCTCCAGGAGCAGCGGCGGCAGCTCGGCGCCCGCCCCCAACTGGTAGCCGCCGCCCGTCCCGGGGCTGGCGTTCACCGGATACCCCAGCTCCCGCAGCCGGTCCACGTCCCGGCGGACGGTGCGCGGCGTGACGCCGAGCCGGTCGGCCAGGTCGGCCCCGGTCCATTCGCGGTGGGCCTGCAGCAGGGACAGCAGGCGCAGCAGTCGTGCGGAGGTATCCAGCATCCCCGTAGTCTCGCCGACCCCTGCGGGGCCCGCGCCGGGCCCCGACGCTCCGTCCGCCCCGCCGACGCCAACCCGGGCGCGCGGGCCCGGGCTCAGCGCCCCGGTGCGGGGGCGGGGGCCCCGGGGACCGGTACCGACGGCTCGGGGGTCGGGACGGTTGCCGGGATCGGTGTCGGGGCGGGGGCCTGCGTCGGGGCCGGGGCGGGGGCGGGTGCCTGCGTCGGTGTCGGTGCGGGGGCCGGCTGTCGGTCGGGCCGGCGGGCGGGTGGCGTCGCCGGCGGGAGGGCCAGGAGCGCGCCCACCGTCAGGTGCTGCGGCCGCTCGCCCACCGTCGCCCGGTTCGCCTCGTGGAGCGCCCGCCAGCCACCGGGCACCCGGTGCTTGCCCGCGATCCCGACGAGGGTCTCCCCCGGCCGCACCACGTGCATCCGCCCCGCCAGCCCGTAGCGCTTCGAGCACACCGGCCAGGCCTCCCACCCCTGGGTGCCGAGCAGTTCCTCGGCGACGCGGATCTGTTGGGCGCGGGTGGCCAGGTCCGCGCGGGGCGCGTGGGCGAGACCGCCGTGGTCCTCCCAGGTCGGCTGCCAGAACTGAAGTCCCCCGTAGAAGCCGTTGCCCGTGTTCACCGCCCAACGGCCGCCGCTCTCGCAGTCGGCGACGCAGTCCCAGGGCCACTCGCCGCCCGGTCCGCAGTCCCCCGGGCCGTGCCCGATCACGCCGGGCGAGCCGGGGTGCGCGGCGCCCGCGGGTCCGGGTGCCGGGGGTGGCGGTGCGAGGGGGCCGGGAGCGGCGGCGACCGCCGGGCCCGACGGGAGGACGAGCACCAGTGCGGCGGCGGCCAGGGCCGCGGCCCACCGCATCCGAGGACGGAGGTCGGGCATCGGCTCACGCTACGCAGCGCCCGACCGGCGCCCGCCCCGCCACGCGGCGCACCCGTCGGCCCCACCCGTACGGCGCACCGACCGCCTCCACCGAAACGGCCGACGGTGACCATCAACTGCGCACACCCGGACAAGAGTTGGCACGAACGCGAAGCCCACCTCGGTCGGTTCACTCTTCCGGGTGTCAGGTTCGATTCCGTTCCCTCAAACGGCGTGACCCCGGCCGCCGATCCGGCGTTGAGCCCGGCGAGCCGGGAGCCTCCCGGCCTCCGCACGAATGAGGAGCCACCCCGTGCCGCGCATGCTCGACGTCAGTCTTGAGGTACGTGCCGAGATCGGTGACGAAGAAGCCGACAGGCTGCTCACCGGCGACGACGCCCCGCGCAGTTACGACTGCACCTCCTGCCGTACCCCCGGCGACCCCGAGAGCGACCCCACGAGCACGGTGCTGTTCGTCGGCGAGGAGACCGCCGTCCTCGCGTTCGCCCACGCCAACTGCATTCCCTCGCAGGTCGTCTCCGTCTCCGAGGAGCAGCTCCAGGGTGCGGTCCGCAGCATCACCGGGGACAGCCCGGCGCCCGCCCCGGCACCCGCCGGCGAGGCCCCGCAGGCCGTGCCCGGCGGCCAGGCCGTCCTCGGCATCACCAGCGGCCTGGTCCTGATCAACGGTGACCTGCACCCGGCGCTGGTCGTCGAGCCGACCGCCCCGATCGCCCGCCCCGGCACCACCGGCCCCGGCGACGACTTCCTGCCGCTCCTCATCGAGCAGGGCTTCATCCCGGTCACCGACACCTCCGAGGTGCCCTCGGCGCTGAGCGGCTGGTCCGTCCTGCTCGCGGGCGGCCAGCTGCACGCCGTCCTCCAGCCGGGCGTCGACGGCGGGCCCCAGGTGGCCTGGTGGCAGGCGCACCAGGCGCTGAGCGTCACCGACGGCTGGCGGGCCGCCGTGAACAAGACCCAGCGCGTGCTGATCTACGCCGCCCCGGTCGGCTCCATCGGCCAGCAGCCCCGCGAGGACCTGCTCCGCGACGCCCTGGACAAGGCCGCGAGCAACGGCAAGCTGGTCGCCGCCTCCATGCCCCTGGCCGGTACGCCGGGCGCCTGATCGGCCTTCCCGACCTTCCCCGCGGAAACGGCCGCCCGGCCCCTCACGGAGGGGCCGGGCGGTATGCGCCGGGGGTGGGCGGGGCGGGCCGCGCACCCCCCGCGGACGGCGTTTTACGCCCCCTCACC
>NZ_JBHVPG010000064.1:0-42117 GCF_042887545.1 Streptomyces sp. NPDC057939 | reverse complement strand
GTCGTGGACGGTGTACGTCTGGTCCTCCTTGACCCCGACCAGGCTGGAGCCCGCGCCCACACCGGCCAGCTCCTCGTCGGTGACCAGGTGCTCCTCGTCCTTGGGGAGCTTGGGCAGCACGGTGTCGGGTTCGTTGGCTGATACGTGCATTCATACGACCCATCCCGCGCCCCGTCCTTTCCGAGCAGCGTCCCCCCGATGCGCCCTTCACGGGACCGGGAGACCGCTCCGGCCGCCTCGCACACCCCGATCTACGACACGCTCTACTCGGAGTACCTGCGCGCCTTCAGGGCGCTGCCGGGCGACCGGACGGGTGAGGAGCACCTCGGCTTCACGGCGTTCTCCCACGGTGGCCCGTACAGCTCGTACAGCACCGGCGGATGGAACGGTTCCGCATGGCAGAGCGACCCCTGGCAGCCCGTCCACGCCCCGTTGCCGGTGCCGGCCACGCCCTCCCCGCAGGCCTCGTACGCCCACGCCGGGACCACCGGGTCCGGATACGGCGGCGGGCGCCAGCACCAGACCGGGATGCAGCACATCCCGGCGGCCCTGCCGCCCGCTCCGCGCCGGGGCTACTGACCCCGCGGTCGCCTACTTCTTCTTCTTGTACTGCGCTCCGCGCTTCTCGCGCACCCGCACCGAGATGTGGATCGGGGTGCCGTCGAAGCCGAACTCCTCGCGCAGGCGGCGCTCGATGAAGCGGCGGTAGCCGTGCTCCAGGAAGCCGGAGGCGAACAGGACGAACCGCGGCGGCTTGCTGCCCGCCTGGGTTCCGAACAGGATGCGGGGCTGCTTGCCGCCGCGGATCGGGTGCGGGTGCGCCGCCACGACCTCGCCGAGGAAGGCGTTCAGCCGGCCGGTGGGAACACGGGTCTCCCAGCCGGCGAGCGCGGTCTCGATCGCCGGGACCAGCTTCTCCATGTGGCGGCCGGTGAGCGCCGAGACGTTCACCCGGGGCGCCCAGGCGACCTGCTGCATCTCGGTCTCGATCTCGCGTTCGAGGTAGTAGCGGCGCTCCTCGTCGAGCTCGTCCCACTTGTTGTAGGCGATCACGATCGCGCGCCCGGCCTCGACGGCCATGGTGATGATGCGCTGGTCCTGGACGCTGATGTTCTCGGTCGTGTCGATCAGGATGACCGCGACCTCCGCCTTCTCGACGGCGGCGGCCGTGCGCAGGGAGGCGTAGTAGTCGGCGCCCTGCTGGAGGTGCACCTTCTTGCGGATGCCGGCGGTGTCGACGAACTTCCAGGTGACGCCGCCGAGCTCGATCAGCTCGTCGACCGGGTCGCGGGTGGTGCCGGCCATCTCGTTGACGACGACGCGGTCCTCCTTGGCGACCTTGTTCAGGAGGGAGGACTTGCCGACGTTGGGGCGGCCAATCAGGGCGATGCGGCGCGGGCCGCCGGGGGCGGCGCCGCCGAAGGTCTGCTCGGGGGCCTCCGGCAGGGCCTCCAGCACGGCGTCGAGCATGTCGCCCGTACCGCGGCCGTGGAGGGACGACACCGGGTGCGGCTGGCCGAGGCCCAGCGACCACAGGGAGGCCGCGTCGGCCTCGCCGCTCTGGCCGTCGACCTTGTTGGCGCAGAGCACGACGGGCTTGCCGGCCCGGCGCAGCAGCCTGACGACGGCCTCGTCGGTGTCGGTGGCGCCGACCTTGGCGTCGACGACGAAGACGACCGCGTCGGCGGCCTCGATGGCGTACTCGGCCTGGGCGGCGACGGAGGCGTCGATGCCGAGGACGTCCTGCTCCCAGCCGCCGGTGTCGACGACCTTGAAGCGGCGGCCGGCCCACTCGGCCTCGTAGGTCACGCGGTCGCGGGTGACGCCCGGCTTGTCCTCGACGACCGCCTCGCGGCGGCCGATGATGCGGTTCACCAGGGTCGACTTGCCGACGTTCGGGCGGCCGACGACGGCGAGCACGGGGAGCGGGCCGTGGCCCGCCTCCTGGAGCGCCCCCTCGACGTCCTCGACGTCGAAGCCTTCCTCCGCGGCGAGCTCCATGAACTCCGCGTACTCGGCGTCGCCAAGTGCTCCGTGGTCCTGCTGGTCGTTCATGAAGTCCGTTCCTCGTCGTTCGTGGTGATCGGTGGCGCCCGCGCAGCGCGGTTCCACTACTAGGTCAAGTCTCGCTCAGCGCCCGGTGAGGCGCTTGGCGTCGGCCAGGTGGGCGGTCAGCCGGTCCTGGATGCGTACGGTGGCCGCGTCCAGCGCGGTCCGCGTGCGGCGGCCCGTGCCGTCCCCGGCGTCGAAGGCGGAGCCGAAGACGACGTCGACCCGGCTCCGGAGCGGCGGCAGTCCCTTGACGACCCGGCCCTTGGCCTCGGTGCTGCCCAGGACGGCGACGGGCACTATCGGGGCGCCGCTGCGGACCGCGAAGTACGCGAGGCCGGCGCGCAGGGACGCGAAGTCCCCTTCGCCGCGACTGCCCTCGGGGAAGATCCCGAGGGCGCCGCCGCCGTCGAGCACGCCGAGGGCGCGGGTGATGGCGGTCCGGTCCGTGCCGCTCCGGTCCACCTTCACCTGCCCGATGCCGTCGAGGAAGGGTCCGAGGGGCCCCACGTACGCTTCCTTCTTGATCAGGAAGTGCAGGGGGCGCGGAGCGGTGCCCATGACCATGGGCCCGTCGATGTTGTGGGCGTGGTTCACCGCGAGGATGACGGGGCCGGAGACGGGCACCTTCCAGGCCCCCAGCACGCGGGGCTTCCACAGCCCGTACATGAGCCCGATGCCGATGCGCCTGCCGATCGCCGCACCCTTGGGGGAGGGCGTTGCGCTCACTTGGCGCGCCGCTCTTCGACCAGGGTCACGACGCATTCGATGACCTGGTCGAGGGTGAGTTCGGTGGTGTCCACCTCGACGGCGTCGTCGGCCTTGGCCAGCGGGGACGTCTTGCGGCCGGAGTCGGCGGCGTCCCGCTTGATCAGGGCTTCCCTGGTGGCCGCGAGGTCCGTGGCCTCCTTGCCGCGCAGTTCGCCGCTGCGGCGGGCGGCGCGCGCCTCGGCCGAGGCGGTCAGGAAGACCTTGAGGTCGGCGGCGGGCAGGACGGTGGTGCCGATGTCCCGGCCCTCGACGACGATCCCCTCGCCCGCCTCGGCCGCCTCGGCGGCGATGGAGCGCTGGAGGTCGGTGATCAGGGTGCGCACCTCGGGGACGGCGCTGACGGCGCTGACCTTGGAGGTGACCTCGCGGGTGCGGATGGGGGCGGCGGCGTCCAGGCCGTCCACGGTGATCGTGGGGGCGGTCGGATCCGTACCGGACACGAGGGTCGGCTTGCCGGCGGCGACGGCGATGGCCTGCGGGTCGTCGGTGTCCACGCCGTTGGTGATCATCCACCAGGTGATGGCCCGGTACTGGGCGCCGGTGTCCAGGTAGCGGAGTCCGAGCTTGGCGGCCACGGCCTTGGAGGTGCTGGACTTGCCCGTGCCGGAGGGACCGTCGATGGCGACGATCACGGCGGACGGAGCTGCGGTTTCCACGGTGCGGGCACCTTCCTGGTTGCGCGTACGTGTCCGGGCGCGCCAAAAGCGCCCCTCCCCCAGGTTACCGGGCCGCGGCGCCCGCTGATTCCGCTCGTGCCGGGACCGTCCCGCGGGCGGTCCCGGCGGGGCTACTGCTGGCGCAGGGCCCAGCCCCGCTCGCGCAGCTCCGCCTCCAGGCCGGGGACGGCGCGCGGCTCCACCATCAGCTGGACCAGGCCCGCCTGCTGGCCGGTGGCGTGCTCGATGCGCACGTCCTCGATGTTGACCCCGGCCCGGCCCGCGTCCGCGAAGATCCTGGCCAGCTCGCCGGGGCGGTCGCTGATGAAGACGCCGACCGTCTCGTAGGCGGTGGGGGCCGCGCCGTGCTTGCCGGGGACCCGGACGCGGCCGGCGTTGCCGCGCCGCAGGACGTCCTCGATGCCGGCGGCGCCGCCCCGGCGCTCGGCCTCGTCCGCCGACTGGAGTCCGCGCAGGGCCTCCACGGTCTCCTCCAGGTCGGCCGCGATCCCGGAGAGGACGTCGGCGACGGGACCGGGGTTCGCGGAGAGGATCTCCACCCACATCCGCGGATCGGACGCCGCGATGCGCGTCACGTCCCGGATGCCCTGTCCGCACAGCCGGACCGCGGTCTCGTCCGCCTCCTCCAGCCGGGCCGCGACCATGCTCGACACGAGCTGCGGGGTGTGCGAGACGAGGGCCACGGCCCGGTCGTGGGCGTCGGCGTCCATCACGACGGGGACGGCCCGGCACAGCGCGACCAGCTCCAGCGCCAGGTTCAGCACCTCGTGGTCGGTGTCGCGGGTGGGGGTCAGCACCCAGGGCCGACCCTCGAACAGGTCGGCCGTCGCGGCCAGCGGCCCGGAGCGCTCCTTGCCCGCCATCGGGTGGGTGCCGATGTACGCGCCGGCGTCGACACCCAGCGCGGTGAGCTCCCGGCGCGGTCCGCCCTTGACGCTGGCGACGTCCACGTAGGCCCGGGCGAGGCCGCGGCCGATCGCGTCGGCGAGGGCGCTCGCCACGTGGGCCGGGGGGACGGCCACGATCGCCAGGTCTACGCGGCTCTCGGGGGCCTCGTCGGTGCCGGCGCCGAGGGCGGCGGCCGTCCGGGCCTGGGAGGGGTCGTGGTCGACGAGGTGGACGGTGATGCCGCGGGCGGTCAGCGCGAGCGCCGCGGAGGTGCCGATCAGTCCGGTTCCGATGACGACGGCGGTTCTCACGGGTGCTCCAGGGTGATCGCGGACGGCAGGCCCTCAGGGTAGCCGGCCGGTACGCCGCGAGGGCCCGGCGGCCACCCTGTGGGACGGTCGCCGGGCCCTCGTGCCGTACCGCCTACAGGTTCTGCTGCTTGATGATGTCCTCCAGCGAGCCCGACGGGACGGAGCCCTCCGGGGTCAGCTTGTCGACCGCCGTGGGCAGTGCCCGGGCGATCTGGTCGGCGGCCTGCTCCGGACTGACGCCCGTCTGCTGCGCGACCTGCTGGAGGGCCTCGTCCGGCAGGGCCTGGGCGATCTCCGCGCCGCTGACGGCCTTGTTCTCGCCGGTGCCGACCCAGGACTGGGCCTGGTCGACCAGGCCCGACTTGGTCAGCATCTCCAGCAGCCCGCCCAGCGGGTTGTTGCCGCCGCCCGCGGCCTGGGCCCCCTGGCCGCCGGCCCCGCCGCCGAGGGCTCCGAGCAGCGCGCCGAGGATGTTGCCCGCACCGCCGCCCTGACCGCCCTGGCCGCTGCCGCCGAGGAGTCCGCCGAGCAGGGAGCCGAGGTCATTACCCGCCATGGTCACGCCTTTCGAAGAGGGACCGGGCCGCACACCCAGCGGAGGGCCCGGCGTCGAGACACGGACAATGTCACCCGAATCAACCCGAACCGCCACTCGTCGCACACGCGTGCCCCTCACCCCGGGCGCCTCAGGAGCCGCCCCCCGAGCAGCGTCGCGCGCCGTGCGGTAGAACGACCGGCATGATCTTCCACATCGTCCCGCTCGCCGACTGGAACACCGCGCCGGAGCTCCCGTACGCCCCCGCCTCGCTCGCCTCCGAGGGGTTCGTCCACTGCTCGGCCGACCGTCCGACCCTGCTCGCCATCGCGGAGGCCCACTACCGGGAGACGCCCGGCACCCTGCTCGCCGTGGAACTGGACGAGACGGCGCTGACGTCGGAGGTCCGCCGGTCGGGTGAATCGGGCGGCCGTTACCCGCACGTCCACGGTCCGTTGAACCGGAACGCGGTGGCCCGCGTGTGGGAAGTCGTACGAGCCCCCGGCCGCCCGGCGGAACTGACGCCGTGGCAGCCGGCGGGATGAACCGGTGTGGCGGGCTTCACCTGGGGCCCGCCACGCGCCAGGATGCTGCACGCCATCCCGGCACCCCAGCGAGGAGATCACATGAGCGACCCCACGCAGACCGCCCGGCGCACCGTACTCGCGGCCGGAGCCGCCGCCCTCGCGGGCGGCACGATCGCCGCCTGCGGCGGCGGCACGGACAAGACGGCGAGCGAGCCGGGCAGCGCGTCCACCGGTGAGCCCGGAGGTGCCTCCGCGGCCCCCGCGGCGAAGGCGCTGATCAAGTCCTCGGAGGTGCCGGTCGGCGGCGGCAAGGTCCTCAAGGAGGAGAAGGTGGTGGTCACCCAGCCGACCGCCGGGTCCTTCCGCTGCTTCTCGGCCGTGTGCACGCACCAGGGATGCCTCGTCGACAAGGTCCGGGACGGTCAGATCGACTGCCCCTGCCACGGCAGCACGTTCAGCGTCACCGACGGCGCGGCCACCAAGGGTCCGGCCACCCGCCCGCTGCCCGAGAAGAAGATCACGGTGGCCGCGGACGGCGGTATCTCGCTCGCCTAGCGGGCCGCGGCCCGCCTAACCTCCCGGGATGGACGACCTCACCCTGGTACGGGACCACACGATCTACAGCTGCGTCATGGGCTCCCGTGCCTTCGGTCTGGCGACGGAGGCGAGCGACACCGACGTGCGCGGTGTCTACCTCGCCCCCACGCCGCTGTTCTGGCGGTTCGAGAAGCCGCCGACGCACGTCGAGGGGCCCCGGGACGAGGAGTTCTCCTGGGAGCTGGAACGCTTCTGCGAGCTCGCGCTGCGGTCCAATCCGAACGTCCTGGAGTGCCTGCACTCCCCCCTGGTCGAGCGGGTCACCCCGGTGGGGCGGGAACTCCTCGACCTGCGCGGGGCCTTCCTCTCCCGCCGGGCCCACACCAGCTTCACCCAGTACGCGAAGTCCCAGCACGGCAAGCTCCTGGCCGACGTCCGCGTCCACGGCGCCCCGCGCTGGAAGCACGCCATGCACCTGCTGCGGCTGCTCGGCTCCTGCCGCGACCTGCTCCGCACGGGCCGCCTGACGATCGACGCGGGCCCCGAACGGGAACGCCTCCTCGCGGTCCGGCGGGGCGAGGTCGGCTGGGCCGAGGTCGACGCCTGGATGACCCGCCTCGCGGCGGAGTCCGACGCCGCCCTGGACACCGGCCCGCTCCCCGCCGAGCCGGACCGGGCCCGGGTCGAGGACTTCCTGCGGCGCGCCCGCCGCGCCTCGGCCGCGTAGGACGGACGGGGCGGACGCCGCGTACCGGCCCGGCGGGGTGCGGCGGGCTACGCCCCGCGCGCGCGGACGACGAACGCGTCGAGCGCGTCGAACGCCGTCGCCCGCTCGGGCAGGGCCGTCACGGCCTGCGCCGCGTCCAGTACCGCGTGCAGGGCCTCGTAGTCGGCCGTCGGCGGCGGTCCGGCGTACCCGCCGTGCTCGGCGGCCACCTTCGCCTCCACCAGGTCGGCCAGTCGCGCGGGCGCCTCGGGCACCTCGGCGAGCAGGGTCGGCAGGTGTGCCTGGACCTCCCCGGAGCGCATCAGGTGGATGCCGGTGAGCAGCGCGCGGAAGGTGTAGAGCAGCGGCTTGAGTTCGCCGCTCCTGCCGAAGAGCCGCCACTGGGTGCCGGCGAACCCCCGGTAGTGGTGGGCGTGGTGGGAGGTCAGTACGCCCGGGGCGAGCGCCACGAGCTCCTCGTGGGCCGGCGTGGTGTGCACCACGAGCGGGGACAACAGCTGCTCCAGGACGTAGCCGTTGGGTCGCAGCATGAGACCGGCGAACTTGCGCAGGTCGTGGGTGACGAGGTCCATCTCCACCCCGTCGTCGTCCCACATCCGGGTCCGGGTCAGCTCGGGGTCCCGCAGTCCGAGCAGCGCCCGCGCGGGCAGCAGGTGGACGCCGCGCAGGTCGACGTCGGAGTCCCGGGAGGGGAACCCGTACAGGTGGGCGCCCGAGACGGTCGCGAACAGCAGCGGGTCGGGCTCCCGGGCCACGACGGGAGCCAGGTCGAGGGTCATCGCGTCGAGCACGGCTCAGGCCTCCCAGAGGGCGCCGAAGGCGAGGAGCTCGTCGCGGTACTCGATGCGGCCCTCCCACTCGCGGGGCCAGACGTCGGCGCCGAGGTGGGCGCCCGCGAAGGCGCCTGCGAGGCAGGCGATCGAGTCGGAGTCGCCGGAGGTGCAGGCGGCGCGGCGCAGGGCGAGGAGCGGTTCCTCCGGGAAGAGCAGGAAGCACTGCAGGCCGGTGGCCAGGGCCTCCTCGGCGATCCAGCCCTCGCCGGTGGTCAGGCAGGGGTCGGTCTCCGGGGAGGGCGTGCGCAGGGCGGCGGTGAGGCGGTCCAGCACCCCGAGGCACTCGTCCCAACCGCGGGCCATGAAGGACTCCGCCGAGGCGTCGGAGGCCGTACGCATCCACAGGTCGCCGAGCCAGCGCTCGTGGTAGCGGGTGCGGTTCTCCAGGGCGTACGAGCGCAATTGCCCGACCAGGCCGGTGACTTCGGTGCCGCGGGCCAACAGGTGGACGGCGCGGGCGGTGAGGTCCGAGGCGGCGAGGGCCGTCGGGTGGCCGTGGGTGAGGGCGGACTGGAGTTGGGCGGCGCCCGCGCGTTCCTCCTCGGTCCAGCCGGGGACGAGGCCGACGGGTGCCACGCGCATGTTCGCACCGCACCCCTTGGAGCCGATCTGACTGGCGTCCCGCCAGTCGCGCTCCGGCGTCCTCAGCAGGTGGCAGGCCTTCAAGCAGGTGTTGCCCGGTGCCCGATTGTTCTCTGGGGACTGGTACCAGTCGACGAACTCCTCCCGGACCGGGCGGGCGAGCCGCGTCGGAGTGATCGGGCCGCGTTCACCGGCCCTGCGGATGCCGCGGGCCAGGGCGAGCGTCATCTGCGTGTCGTCGGTGACGATCGCCGGGCGGGGCAGCGCCATCTGCCGCCAGGGGCCGGTCTTGGCCAGGATCGAGGGGACGTCGTTGAACTCGGTGGGGAAGCCGAGGGCGTCGCCGAGGGCGAGGCCCACGAGCGCACCGGTGGCGGGGCGCTTGCCGGTCGTGGGGCGCCCGCCGGTCGACCCGGCCGTGTCGGTCGCGGCGTTCGTCGCGCCCGTCGTTCCGTTCGTCGCGTTCGTCTTCATCGCGCGGTGCCTTCCGTCGGGCGCAGCAGGGGTGGGTGGAGGGCGGTCGCGGGTCCCGCCCGGTAGAGCGCGGCGGGTTTGCCGCGGCCGCCGGTGAGGCGGGCGGCGCCGGGCACGGCTTCGACGAAGCCGGGCGTCGCGAGCACCTTGCGTCGGAAGTTGGGCCGGTCCAGGGGGGTGCCCCAGACGGTCTCGTAGACGGCCCGGAGCTCCCCGAGGGTGAAGTCGGGCGGGCAGAAGGCGGTGGCCAGGCAGGTGTACTCCAGCTTGGCGCCGACCCGCCGGCGCGCGTCGGCGAGGATCGACGCGTGGTCGAAGGCCAGGTCCGCGACGTCCCCGACGGGTACCCAGCGGGCCCGGTCGGCGTCGCCGCCGCCCTCCGCCGCGGGCTCGGGCATGTCGGGGACCAGTGCGGTGAAGGCCACCGACACGACCCGCATCCGGGGGTCCCGGTCCGGTTCGCTGTAGGTGCGCAGCTGTTCCAGGTGGAGGTCCGCGACGAGGGAACCGTCGAGGCCGGTCTCCTCGGCGAGTTCGCGGCGGGCGGCCGTCTCGGCGGACTCCCGGGGCAGGACGAACCCGCCGGGCAGCGCCCAGGCCCCCTCGTACGGGGCCTGGCCGCGCCGGATCAGCAGGACGTGGAGGACGCCGGCGCGGACGGTGAGGACGGCGAGGTCGACGGTCACCGCGAACGGCTCGAAGGCGTGGGGGTCGTAACCGGCCGGGTGCCGGGTGCCGTCGCGCGGCCCGGGCCCGCTCACCGGTTCTCCGGGAGCGGGTCCGCGAAGCGGCGGCCCTCGGCGAGCAGGGCGTCCACGGCCGCGACGGCGGTCGCGAGGCGGGTCGCCCGGTCGCCGCGCAGGGTCAGGAAGGGTCTGCCGGTCGCGGTCAGCTCCTCGCGGAACCGACCGGTCATCCAGGGCCTCAACTGCGGGCCGTCGCGCAGGCCGTCGTCCTCGAAGGGGACGTCGGCGTCGTCGGTCAGCAGGTACAGGTCCCGGCGGGTCAGCGCGGCGGTCTTCTCGACCTCGATGTTGCGGCCGCCCATGTAGCGCTCGTGCCAGATGCCGGTCGCGAAGGAGTCGGTGTCGCAGAAGAGCACGGGCGAGCCGAGCCGGGCCGCCCGCTCCTCGGCCTCGTCCTGCCGGCGGGCGATCACCGGGAACTCCCGCGAGGTGAAGGTGACGTCGGACCAGGAGGCGGCCGGGTCGGCCGCCCGGGCCGCGGCGAGCTTCTCCTCGCTGTACTCGCGGCCGTACTCGGCGACCCATCCCGTTCCCGCCCACACCCCGCCCCGCGCCCGGTAGTGCGCTGCCAGGTCCCGGGAAAGGGTGGTGGTCCCGGTGGACTCGGCGCCGAGCACGACGACCCTGCGGGTCAGGGCGGCCCGGACGGCCGGCCCCAGGAACTCCCAGCAGGCCACGGGGTCGGCCCGGACGGCCGTGCCGGAGACGGGGAACAGCGTCCGCTCCGGGTCTACGCAGACCTCCCGGGCCCCGAACCGGCGGGCGAGTTCGGTGCCGTAGGCCTCCGAAGTGAAGACGGCGTCGACGGGCCGGCCCACCGCGCTCCGGAAGATCGCCATGTGCGCATCCCAGACCGCCGGGTCGTGCAGGTCGACGGGGATGTCGTCGACGGCCCCGACCACGTCCGCCCCGGGGTGCGCCTCGCGCATCCAGGCGACCCGGTCGGCGAGCGGCACCGACTCCACCGAGGCGGCGCACACCAGTACGGTCAGCCGCTCGCAGCGTTCCTCGGCGGTGCGCACCAGGTGGTGGTGGCCGGCGTGGGGCGGATAGAACTTGCCCAGCACCAGTCCGTGTCCGAAGCGCTCGCCGCCGCTCATGCCGCCGCTCCCACGGCCTTGCGGAGGTCCCCCGCGACGAGCGTGCGGCGCCAGCCGATCAGCCCGGCGACGCACAGGGCGAGGAAGCCGACGTACAGGACCGAGGTCAGGTAGAGGCCCTTGTAGGCGTAGAGCGGGATGTAGACGAGGTCGGCGGCGATCCACAGCCACCAGGATTCGAGGCGCTTGCGGCACTGTCCGTAGGTGGCCATGAGCGAGAGGCCGGTGGTCAGCGCGTCCCAGAAGGGGACGGTCGAGTCGGTGGCGCGGTCCAGCAGCAGGGTCAGGGCGGCGGTCCCCACCGCCCCCGCCACGAGCAGCCACGCCCATTCGGCGCGCGTGGTGCGGCGCACCGGCAGGGCTCCCGTGGTGCCCGGTCCACCCCCGTGGGTCCAGGACCACCAGCCGTACGCGGCGAGGGCGATGAAGACGATCTGGAGTCCGGCGTCCGCGTACAGGCCGGCCTGCGTGAAGAGGACGATGAAGAAGACGTTGTTGGCGATGCCGACCGGCCAGTTGGCGATGTGCTGCCGGGCCACCAGCCAGACGCAGACGGCCCCGGTGGCGAACCCGAGGATCTCGGTCCAGCTCGTACTCCAGCCCATGGCGGCCCCCGCGTGTTCGAAAGTTCCCGACCTTTAATAGTCAGTGTGACTATAAACAGCGGAGGGGGCGCCGGGCAAGCGAAGAGCCCGCGGCGCCAGGGCACCGCGGGCTCTTCGGGGTCGTGCGCGGGGACTACAGGCCGACCTCGCGCATCAGCATGCCGACCTCGGTGTTGGTCAGGCGGCGCAGCCAGCCGGACTTCTGGTCACCGAGCTCGATCGGGCCGAAGGAGGTCCGGACGAGCTTCTCGACCGGGAAACCGGCCTCCGCCATCATGCGGCGCACGATGTGCTTGCGGCCCTCGTGGAGGGTCACCTCGACCAGGTAGTTCTTGCCGACCTGGTCGACGACGCGGAAGTGGTCGGCGCGGGCGTAGCCGTCCTCCAGCTCGATGCCGTCCTTGAGGCGCTTGCCGATCTCGCGCGGCAGCGGGCCGGTGATCGCGGCGACGTAGGTCTTCTTGACGCCGTACTTCGGGTGCGTGAGGCGGTGGGCCAGCTCACCGTGGTTGGTGAGCAGGATGATGCCCTCGGTCTCGGTGTCGAGCCGGCCGACGTGGAAGAGACGCGTCTCACGGTTGGTGACGTAGTCGCCGAGGCACTGACGGCCGTCCGGGTCCTCCATGGTGGAGACGACGCCGGCGGGCTTGTTCAGCGCGAAGAACAGGTACGACTGGGTGGCGACGGTCAGGCCGTCCACCTTGATCTCGTCCTTGGGCTGGACGCGCTTGCCCTGCTCCAGCACGATCTCGCCGTTGACCTCGACGCGGGCCTGCTCGATGAGCTCCTCGCAGGCGCGGCGCGAACCCATGCCGGCGCGGGCGAGGACCTTCTGCAGGCGCTCGCCCTCCTCCTCGGCACCCGGGAAGGTCTTCGGGGTCTTGATCTCGGGCTTGTCCGCGTACCGGTCGCGCACGCGCTCCTCGATCCGCGCCTCCAGCTCGCGCGGCTTGGACTGGCCGCTGCGGCTGCCGGGGCCGCGACGCGGGCCGCCGGCCCCGCCGATGGCCGGGGTCCTGGAGGTCTTGGGGCCGCCCTTGGCGCCACCGCGGGCCGCCGCGCCGCGGGCGCCGCCGCGGTTGCCGTCGGCCGCGCCACGGGCACCGCCGCCGCCCGCCTTGGCTCCGCCGCGGCCGTTGCGCTCGCCCTCGGGGCCGACGTCGTAGCGGCGCTCCTCGGGACGGGGGTTGCGGATGCGGGGCGCCGGCTGGTCGCGGTCACGGTCACGCGAGTCGGAGCCGCCGCCCTGATAGCCGCCGCTGGAGGAGCCGCCCTGGTAGCCGCCGCGGGAGCCGCCACCGGACGAGGAGCCGCCCTGGTAGCCGCCGCGGGAGCCGCCACCGGACGAGGAGCCACCGCGGTAGCCGCCGGAGCTGCCGCCGCTGGACGAGCCACCGCGGTAGCCGCCCGAGGAGCCGCCGCTGGACGAGCCACCGCGGTAGCCGCCCGAGCTGCCGCCGCTGGAGCCGCCGCGGGATCCGCCGCCGCCCGAGCCCGAGCCGCCGCCGCGGTAGCCACCGCCCGATCCGGAGCCGCCGCCGCGGGAGCTGCCGCCGCGTGCGCCGCCACCGCCGCCGCTGCTGTTCCTGTTGCCGCCGCCGTTGCCGTTACCGTTGCCGCTGCTTCGCATCAAAGTTCCGTCGTCTTGTCGTCTTCTGAGGTATCCGGTGCATCCGGATCGAACGACGGAACACCCTCTTGCGTCTCGGCTTCGATCGCGTCCGCCTCGGGGAGGAAGGGCGCGAGCTCCGGGAGCTCGTCCAGGCCGCGCAGGCCCATCCGCTCCAGAAAGTAGTTCGTCGTCCTGTACAGGATCGCACCTGTTTCGGGTTCCGTCCCCGCCTCGGTCACCAGACCCCGCTGCAGGAGGGTCCTCATGACCCCGTCGCAGTTGACTCCGCGGACCGCGGAGACCCTCGACCGGCTGACCGGCTGCCGGTACGCGACGACCGCCAGGGTCTCCAGGGCCGCCTGGGTGAGACGGGCCTGCTGACCGTCCAGGACGAAGGCCTCGACGGCCTCCGCGTACTCGGGCCGGGTGTAGAACCGCCAGCCGCCCGCGACCGGACGCAGCTCGAAGCCCCTGCGCTGCGCGGTGTACTCGTCGGCGAGCTCGCGCAGGGCGTCGGCCACCTCCCTCGGGGTGCGGTCCAGCACCTTGGCCAGGTGGTCCGTCGTCGCGGGTTCGTCCACGACCATCAGGACGGCCTCCAGGGCCCCCTTCAGCGACCGGCCGTCCCTCGGCGCCGCGCCGTCCGTGCCCTGCTCCGGGGCCTGTGTCATTCGCCCGCCTCCACGACCTGGTCGAATTCGTCGGTGACCTTCGGCATTCCGTCGCCGTCCCCGCCGCTCCAGCGGACGGTCAGGGTCCGCAGGGCCTCCTCCTGGTCGAGGACCACGGCCCTCTCCCGGTAGAGCTCCAACAGCGCCAGGAACCGCGCGACGACGGTCAGGGTGTCCGGGGCGTCCTCGGTCAGTTCCTGGAACGTGGCCTCGCCGCGCGCCTTGAGCAGACGTACGACGTGTCCCGCCTGCTCCCGCACGCTGACGAGCGGGGCGTGGATGTGGTCGACGTACACCTCGGGCCTGGCCTTGGGCTGCATGGCCCGGACCGCGAGGCGGGCGAGGCCGTCGGCGCCGATGCTGATGACCACCTCGGGCAGCAGGTCGGCGTGGTGCGGCTCCAGACCGACCGTACGGGGGTGGCGCCGGCCCTCGTCCTCGGCCCGCAGCTCGAAGATCTCGGCGATCCGTTTGTACGCCCGGTACTGGAGGAGCCGGGCGAAGAGCAGGTCCCGGGCCTCCAGCAGGGCGAGGTCGGCCTCGTCCTCGACCTCGGCGGCGGGCAGCAGCCGGGCCGCCTTCAGGTCGAGCAGGGTGGCCGCGACCACCAGGAACTCCGTGGTCTGGTCGAGGTCCCAGTCGGGGCCCATGGCCCGGATGTGCGCCATGAACTCGTCGGTGACCTTGGACAGGGCCACCTCGGTCACGTCGAGCTTGTGCCGGGAGATCAGTTGGAGGAGCAGGTCGAAGGGGCCCTCGAAGTTGGCGAGCCGCAGCGTGAACCGCCCGTCCGCGGCGGTCCCGCCCTGCTGGGCGGCCTCCGACGCGGTTTCCGGCGCAGTTTCCGACGCGGTTTCCGGCGCGGTTTCCGGCGCGGTTTCCGGCGCAGGTTCCGGCGCGGTTTCCGCAGCCGCTTCGCGTACGAATTCCCGCACGGGTTCTTGTGCCGCTTCGGGCACGGTTTCCGGGGCCGGTTCCCGTTCCGGCTCCCCCACGGCCTCCGGCGCCGTCCGGCGTACGACCTCGTGGCGGGGCTCGGCGGGGGCTTCAGCGCTCCGGGGGGCCTCGGGGGCCCCGCCGACCGGTGCGTCCTGCGGCGGGCCCGCCTGGGGCTCCTCGGCCGTTCCCGGCCCGCGGCCCAGGCTCCGGCGGGTCGGGCGGGCGGGGAGGTCGTTCGGGGGCATCGGGGTCCAGGGGTGGTGCGGAGGGTTCGGCGTGCGGCCGGGCGGGCTCGGCCCGCCCCCGGACGCAGCCTATGCCCCGGACCCCCGCGGAGGCCGGATCAGCGCCCGCGCAGGCGGCGTACGAGGATGCTGGCGTCCCCTCGGGACTCCAGGTCCGCCAGGACCACGGCGACGGCCTCGCGAACGATCCGGCCGCGATCGACGGCCAGCCCGTGTTCGCCGCGGAGCACCAGCCGGGCGTGCTCCAGGTCCATGAGCTCCTCGGCGGAGACGTAGACCGTGATCTTCTCGTCGTGCCGCTCACGACCGCTGGGCCGCCGGTTCGCACCGCGGCCCTGCCCCTTGCCGGACCGGGGCGAGGACGCCCCGGCGGCAGAGGCAGAACCTTCCTGCGGCCTGCGCTGCGCGCCGACCGCCGGATCGCCGGCCTCCCGGACCCGCGCGTCCCCCGTGGTCCGCGCCGTGCCGTCCGCCGGAGCGGCCGCGTGTTCCGTACCGCCGGCCGGCGCCTCGTCGGCGCCCCGCCTCGGCGAGGACGACTGGAGGGCCATCCCCCCGGTCGTGCGGAACAGTTCGTCGGCTCCGGGCAGACTCACTCGGCGGGACACCGGGCGAGCACCTCCCTGGCCAGCTGGCGGTAGGCGGCGGCGCCGACGGAGTTCGACGCGTACGTGGTGATCGGCTCACCGGCGACCGTGGTCTCCGGGAAGCGCACCGTACGGCCGATGACCGTGTGGTAGACGTGGTCGTCGAAGGCCTCGACGACGCGCGCCAGGACCTCGCGGCTGTGCACCGTGCGGGAGTCGTACATCGTCGCGAGGATGCCGTCGAGCTCCAGCTCCGGGTTGAGCCGCTCCTGCACCTTCTCGATCGTCTCGGTCAGCAGCGCGACACCGCGCAGCGCGAAGAACTCGCACTCCAGCGGGACGATGACCTTGTGAGCCGCCGTCAGGGCGTTCACGGTCAGCAGGCCGAGCGAGGGCTGACAGTCGATCACGATGTAGTCGTAGTCGGCCATCAGGGGCTTGAGGGCCCGCTGGAGCGTCGACTCGCGCGCGACCTCGCTGACCAACTGCACTTCGGCGGCGGAGAGGTCGATGTTGCTCGGCAGCAGGTCCATGTTGGGGACCGCCGTCTTGAGCAGCACCTCGTCGGCCGACATGCCCCGCTCCATGAGCAGGTTGTAGACCGTCAGGTCGAGTTCCATCGGGTTCACGCCGAGCCCCACGGACAGGGCGCCCTGCGGGTCGAAGTCGACGAGCAGCACCCGCCGTCCGTACTCGGCGAGGGCGGCACCCAGGTTGATGGTCGACGTGGTCTTTCCCACGCCGCCCTTCTGGTTGCACATCGCGATGATCTTCGCCGGCCCGTGTTCGGCCAGCGGACCCGGGATCGGGAAGTACGGCAGCGGGCGTCCGGTCGGGCCGATCCGCTCACGGCGCTGACGGGCAGCGTCGGGGGCGAGGGTGGCCGCGTACTCGGGGTCCGGTTCGTACTCCGCGTCGGGGTCGTAGAAGTGCCCCTCGGGCACATTTGCGTAGTCGGCGAAACCCACGGGCTTTTCGCCGCTCGGGTCGCCGGCCCTGGAGTTCACGTCTAGGCCGTCCATGCTGTTTCGGGGCGTCGTCATGTGCTGGTGGTTTGCGAAGGTGCGGACCGCGACGGAGCCGACAGCTTCGAGCCCGGCAGGACCCTGGCCCCGCTCAGGCGTCCCTGCTCGACCACCTCCAGGAGCAAATGTCGACTCATTCACAAGTCGTCTTACCTCCTCGGACGTGACCAGGACACTTATCGATAGGTCAGCGTTGCACCATGCCGACGGTTGGCGACTCTATGGCGTGTCACCGCTCAGCGGCAACACAATCCACCGGACCCGACGCGTTGTGTCGGCAACCGAACACGACTCTGTCAAGGGCGTGCGAGCTGTCACTGCGAAGTTTCGCGGGTGTGCGAAAGGGTTAAAGGGTTACGTTCGAGGCGAGTTGAGCCGGGTCCGCGGGCACCTCGCAAACGCGTCCGGCCGGACCTTGTGGGCAAGGTCCGGCCGGATACGTGAGATTGACGTCAGTCGTTGACGGATCAGCCGAGCAGCGTGCTCAGCTCAAGGGTCTCAAGGCCGTGGGCCTCGGCGACGGGACCGTAAACGACCTGCCCGTCATGGGTGTTGAGGCCCAGCGCGAGCGCCGGGTCACGCCGCAGCGCCTCGGCCCAACCGAGGTTCGCGAGCTGCACGATGTACGGCAGGGTCGCGTTCGTCAGCGCGTAGGTGGAGGTGTTCGGCACCGCGCCCGGCATGTTGGCGACGCAGTAGAAGACCGAGTTGTGGACCTGGAAGGTCGGCTCGGCGTGAGTGGTCGGACGGGAGTCCTCGAAGCAGCCGCCCTGGTCGATCGCAATGTCGACAAGGACACTTCCGGGCTTCATCCGGGAGACGAGCTCGTTGGTGACCAGCTTCGGGGCCTTCGCACCCGGGATCAGCACCGCGCCGATGACGAGGTCCGCCGCGAGGACGGCCTTCTCCAGCTCGTAGGCGTTGGAGACGATCGTCTGGATCTTCGTGCCGAAGATCTTGTCGGCCTCGCGGAGCTTGTTGATGTCGCGGTCGAGCAGGGTCACGTGGAAGCCCATGCCGATGGCGATCTGCGCGGCGTTCCAGCCGGAGACGCCACCACCGATGACGACGGCCTCGCCGGCGGAGGTGCCGGGCACGCCGCCCGGAAGCACGCCGCGGCCGCCGGCCGAGCGCATCAGGTGGTAGGCACCGACCTGCGGGGCCAGCCGGCCCGCGACCTCGGACATGGGGGCGAGCAGCGGGAGCGCGCGGTTCGCGAGCTCGACCGTCTCGTACGCGATGGCGGTGGTGCCGGACTCCAGCAGGGCGTCCGTGCACTCGCGGGAGGCCGCGAGGTGCAGGTACGTGAAGAGCGTCTGGTCCTTGCGGAGGCGGTGGTACTCCTCCGCGATGGGCTCCTTGACCTTCAGGAGCAGGTCCGCGGTCGCCCAGACCTCGTCCGCCGTGGCGAGGATCTCGGCGCCGGCCGAGACGTACTCGACGTCCGTGATCGAGGAGCCGACACCGGCGTTCTGCTCGATGAAGACCTGGTGGCCGTTGCGGACCAGCTCATGCACGCCGGCGGGCGTGATGGCGACCCGGAACTCGTTGTTCTTGACCTCGCGGGGGATGCCGACCTTCATCGTCGATCACGGTCCTTGGCTCAGGGGAAAATACGGGCTACTTCCATACATACCCGCCCACAAGAACGCGCAACGGGATGCACCACGGGATGCCGCGGTGAACCCAGTCTAATGAAGGATGAGTCGCTGTCTAGCCTTGCAAACGAATAATCTCAGTCGGAAGTACTACGGATTTCGCAGGCTGCGGGGTCATCTCCCAGCAATCTGTCGGCTGCGGAGCGGTGCAACCTGGCAGCCGCGGGGTCGCCGAGCCGGTCCAGCGTGTCGGCCAACCGCACCTGCAGGGCGGCCTGAAGTCGCAGGTCGCCGGCCCTGCGCGCCAGCTCGATCGCCTCGCGGCAGGTGTGCAGGGATTCCTCGGGTCGGCCCGCGTATTCCTGGACCCGCGCCATCTCGCTCAACGCCTTTGCCTGGCCCGGAAGATCGGCGAGCTTGCGGTAGCCCGCGGCGGCCGCCCGCCAGCTGCGCAGCGCCTCCCCGTACCGGCCCGCGTACGTGTGCACGTTGCCCAGCCGCCCGTACAGCCTGGCCTCGTCCGCGCGCTCGCCGCGGGCGAGGGCCTGGGACAGGGCGCGGCCGAACCAGTCGGAGGCCCGCTGCCAGTCCGCCAGCTCCTGGTACGCGCCGCCTACGGATTCCATCGCGCGGCCGGTGGCGTACGGGTCCTTCGCGGCCTTCCCCGCGTCGAGAGCGGCCCGGTACCGCTCCAGGGCCTCCTGGGTGCGACCCGTCTCGGCGTCCAGATCGGCCAGGTTCAGCAGTGCGGCGGCCTGCTCGCGGTGCAGCTGGCGCCGCTCGGCGACGTCCAGGACGAGGCGGTGCAGCCCGTACAGCTCGGGGGCCGCGGCCTCGGTGCCGCGGTGCTCGGCGAGCGCCCTGACCAGGGCGGACACCAGTCGCCGGGCCAGGGTGTCGAGGCCCCCGTCGGCCACGGCCAGGGTGGCGGCGGCCGACAGCGCGGGCAGTCGGGTGTCGAGCCAGACGGCGGCGGCGCGCCGGTCGGGGAAGCGCAGGGCGCGGGGCGTCCCGTCGAGCCGCTCCCGCAGCACGTCCTCGTCGTCCTCGGCCATGGAGCGGCAGGAGGTGAGCAGCCGTACGGTCCGCTCCAGCATCCGGGCCCGGGCCAGCTGGACCTCGGCGGGCCGCTCCTTGGCCTCCAGGAGGGACTGGAGCAGCGGGGCGAGGCAGCCGGGCAGCAGGAACAGGCCGTCCGGGGCGTGCCGTACGAGGCCCAGCCCGGCGAAGTCCTCCAGGGTGGACTGCGCGGCGGCCACCGAGCACCCGGCGAGGGCGGAGGCGGTGTGCGAGTCGAGCATCCCTGCGGGCGCGAGCGGCAGCAGCCGCAGGGTGCGCTGGGCGGGCTGCGGGAGGGACTCGTAGACGAGCCGGAAGGAACGCGCGAGCGGGCCGCTGGTGCCGGGCGGCATGTCGTGGAGCTGCTTGGCGAGGTCGGCGACGGCCGCCTTCGGGTGGGCGGCGAGCCAGCCGCCGGCCAGCGCGAGCGCGGCCGGTTGTCCCCCGCACTCCTCGGCGAGGGTCTCGGCGGCGCGGGGGTCGACGGTGACGCGGGTGTCGCCGATGTGCTGGGCGAGCATCTCGACGGCGGAGGGGGTGTCCAGGCCGCCGAGGGTGCAGGGGCGTACGTCCGGGATCCCGGTGAGGGGGCCCTCGGCGGTGACGACGACCAGGCACTCGGGGGTATCCGGCAGGAGGGCGTCGACCTGCTGCGGGTCCGCGGCGTCGTCGAGCAGGAGGATGGCCCGCCGTCCGGCGAGCGACTCCCGCAGGGCGGCGCTCAGGTCGTCCTCGCCCGCGCCGGGCGGGGTGGGTCTGCCGAGGCCTTCCAGGAGGGTGCGGACGGCCCGTTCGGTGGCCACCACCTCCCCGCCGGGGGTGGTCAGACGGACCGTGAACTGTCCGTCGGGGTACTGGTCCGCCACTTCGCGCACGAACGCCTCGGCGAGGGCGGTCCGGCCGGAGCCGGGCCGTCCGGCGACCAGCAGGACCCGCGCCCGGGGCGCCTTGGCCTTACGGCCGGAGAGGGTGTCGAGCCCGGTCCGCGCGATGTCCTCGCGCAGCTCCTTGAGCTCACGCCGCCGCCCGACGAAATCCGTCACGGATCCGCTCCTCTCCCTGCCTTCGGGTTGCCGAGCGTAGTTCACGCAGAGCGACGGACCGGGTGGAGCGCGGCGGGTAGATCCCCCAATCGGATCAGCGGATGGTCCGCTTTATCGCGTGCCGCGCGTACGTCACGGCGCCGCCGCCGGACTCCGACCCGCCCCGCGACCCCGCCCCCGGCCCGGCGCAGGCCGGAACGGGGGCGGGGTCCGGGACGTCCGCCCGGGCGGGGTCCGGCGGCTCGGCGCCGGCGCGCGGGCTCCGGGCGCGGCGGCCCGGGGAAGCCCGGGTCGGGGGCCGGCGGGTGGTGACTACGCTTCGTACGGGCGGGCCGGCCAGGGCGCCAGGGCCGGGCGCAGGCCCTCGGGGCCCTCCGGGGAGGCCGTGGCCGCGGCCAGCGCCAGGACTCCGGTCACCAGGCCCGGGTTCGCGAGTTCGCCCGCGAGGACGCCGCGCACCAGGTCGGGCAGCGGCACCCAGGCCACCTCCATGTCGGCCTCCTCCGAGTCGTGCTCCTCGTACCGCTCCCCCTCGGCGTCACCGACGCCCCGCGCCAGGAAGATCCGGATGGCCTCGTCGGAGCCGCCGGGCGAGGCGAAGAAGTCGGCCAGCACCCGCCAGTCCTCGGCCTTGACGTGGGCCTCCTCGTACAGCTCCCGCTGCGCCGCGTGCAGCGGGTTCTCACCGGGTACGTCGAGCAGGCCGGCGGGGAGTTCCCACAGCCGGTGGCGTACGGGGTGCCGGTACTGGCGGATCACCAGGACCCGGTCCTGCGCGTCGAGCGCCAGGACGCACACCGAGCCGGGGTGGACCTGGTAGTCGCGGCGGACCACGGACCGGTCCGGCATCCGCACCATGTCCGAGGCGACCGCCGTCTTGGCGCCCTGGAAGGGCCTCCTCGACGACAGGGTCTCCCAGGTTTCCGAAGTATCGCTGATGCCCATGCCCCAAGCCTCCACACAACGCGCGACAGCCGGGGTACGGATCTTCCGTACCCCGGCTGTCCACGTTATGCGGTCAGGCCCTCACTTCGCGGACTGCTGCCGCTCCACGGCCGCCTTGACCAGGCCCGCGAACAGCGGGTGCGGTCGGGTCGGGCGCGAGCGGAGCTCCGGGTGGGCCTGGGTGGCCACCAGGTAGGGATGCACCTCGCGCGGGTACTCGACGTACTCGACGAGCTTGTTGTCCGGGGAGGTTCCGGAGAAGACCAGACCGGCCTTCTGCTCCAGCTCACCGCGGTAGGCGTTGTTGACCTCGTAGCGGTGACGGTGGCGCTCGTCCACGTACGCCTGGTCGCCGTAGACCTCGCGCACGATGGAGCCCTCGGCGAGCTTCGCCGGGTACATGCCCAGGCGCATGGTGCCGCCCAGGTCGCCCGCGCCCTCGACGAAGGCCAGCTGCTCCTCCATGGTCGAGATGACCGGGTGCGGGGTGGAGGCGTCGAACTCGGTGGAGTTCGCGTCGGCGATGCCCGCGAGGTTGCGCGCGGCCTCGATGACCACGCACTGCAGACCCAGGCACAGGCCGAGCAGCGGGATCCGGTTCTCGCGGGCGTAGGTGATCGCGCCGACCTTGCCGTTGACACCGCGGTCGCCGAAGCCGCCGGGGACGCAGATCGCGTCCACGTCGGCCAGCTGCGCCGCCGCGTCCTCGGGGGTCTTGCAGTCGTCGGAGGTGACCCACTTGATCTGCACGCGGGCCCGGTTGGCGAAACCGCCGGCGCGCAGCGCCTCGGTCACCGACAGGTAGGCGTCGGGCAGGTCGATGTACTTGCCGACGAGCGCGACCTTGACCTCGTGGTCGGGGTTGTGGACCCGGTCCAGCAGGTCCTCCCACACCGTCCAGTTGACGTCGCGGAAGGGCAGGTCGAGCTTGCGGACGACGTAGGCGTCCAGGCCCTCGGTGTGCAGCACCTTGGGGATGTCGTAGATCGACTTGGCGTCGATCGCGGCGACCACGGCGGCCTCGTCCACGTCGCACATCAGCGAGATCTTGCGCTTGATGGAGGTGGGGACCTCACGGTCGGCGCGCAGCACGATCGCGTCGGGCTGGATGCCGATGTTGCGCAGGGCCGCGACGGAGTGCTGGGTGGGCTTGGTCTTCAGCTCGCCGGAGGGACCGATGTAGGGCAGCAGCGAGATGTGCACGACGAAGACGTTGTCGCGGCCGACCTCGTGGCGGACCTGGCGGACGGTCTCCAGGAACGGCAGCGACTCGATGTCGCCGACGGTGCCGCCGACCTCGGTGATGACCACGTCGACGTCCGCGGTCGCCATGCGGCGGATGCGGTGCTTGATCTCGTTGGTGATGTGCGGGATGACCTGCACGGTGTCACCGAGGTACTCGCCGCGCCGCTCCTTGGCGATGACCTGCGAGTAGACCTGGCCGGTGGTGACGTTGGCCGAGCCGTCGAGGTCGACGTCGAGGAAGCGCTCGTAGTGACCGATGTCCAGGTCGGTCTCGGCGCCGTCGTTGGTGACGAACACCTCACCGTGCTGGAAGGGGTTCATCGTGCCGGGGTCGACGTTCAGGTACGGGTCGAGCTTCTGCATCGTGACCCGCAGGCCGCGCGCCTTCAGCAGCGCACCCAGGCTGGAGGCGGTAAGCCCCTTGCCGAGGGACGAAGCGACACCCCCGGTGACGAAGATGTGCTTGGTCGTCATGGATTTGGGCGGCATCGCCAAGAGGGGGCTCCCGTGGTCGCGAGGTGAGGTGCGTCCGGCGCCGTTCCGCGAAGATCCGGATCGGGTCTCAGGGGGCGCCGAAGCTGCGGTTTCGGGGCTCCTGATTCGCACAGGCAGACCACCGGTCCACGGGGTACCAGCCTATCAGCGCCCGGGAGGGTCCGCTTCCGGACGCGCTGCGGACCGCCCGCGCCGTACCGTCGTGGAGCAGCCCGACAGGGCCGTTCGCGCAGGTCACCCGTTCAGTCGAGCCACATTGTCCCAGGACTTCAGGAGATCACTAGGGTGCCCGTCATACCCTGCTCGGATACTGCTGTTACATCGCCGCCGAGCAGGCCGGAATTCGGCGTCACCGCGCCACGTCCGGCAGTCTGGAGCTCGACGCGGGGATCCTTCCGCATCAGGAAGACCGCGCATCCGCGCAATGCAAGCGCCCTCAGGGGCGGACGTGGCCGTTCGACTGGAGATGCAACGTGTCCGGGCGCATCGAGGATTACGCACTGATCGGGGACATGCAGACCGCGGCGCTGGTCTGCCGGGACGGAGCGGTGGACTGGTTGTGTCTGCCCCGTTTCGATTCCCCTGCCGCCTTCGCGAGCATTCTCGGTACCGAGGAGCACGGGTTCTGGCGGGTCGGCCCCGCGGTCCCGCCCGGGACCGAGCCGCCGCGTGCCGACCGTCGCCGCTACCGCGGCGAATCGCTCGTGCTGGAGTCGGAGTGGGACACCCCGCGGGGGACCGTCCGCGTCATCGACTTCATGCCGCCGCGCGAGGACCACGCGCCGCAGCTGATCCGCATCGTGGAGGGTGTCAGCGGGCGCGTCCCGATGCGCTCGACGTTGCGCATGCGCTTCAGCTACGGACGGATCGTGCCCTGGGTGCACAAGGTGGACGGCCGTACCGTGGCCGTCGCCGGCCCGGACTCGGTCTGGGTGGACACCGACGCGGAGACGTACGGCAAGAACCTGACGACGTACTCCGACTTCACCGTCGGCCCCGGCGACCGCGTCGCCTTCGCCATCAGCTGGCAGGCCTCGCACCGCAGCGCCCCCGAGCGCCCCGACGCCGAGGGCGCCCTGGAGGCCACCACCGAGTTCTGGCGGGACTGGGTCGCGCACTGTACGTACCACGGTCCCTACCGGGAGGCCGTGGTGCGCTCCCTGATCACCCTCAAGGCCCTGACGTACGCGCCCACGGGCGGGATCGTCGCCGCGCCGACCACCTCCCTCCCGGAGGAGATCGGCGGGGTCCGCAACTGGGACTACCGCTACACCTGGCTGCGGGACGCCGCCATCACCCTGTCGTCGCTGCTGCGCACCGGCTACCGGGAGGAGGCCTCGGCCTGGCGGGACTGGCTGCTGCGCGCGGTCGCCGGCGACCCGGAGAACCTGCAGATCATGTACGGGATCGCAGGTGAGCGGGAGCTGGGCGAGACGGAGTTGGACTGGCTGCCCGGCTACGAGAACTCCGGCCCGGTCCGGGTCGGCAACGGCGCGGCCCACCAGCTCCAGCTCGACGTGTACGGCGAGGTCACCGAGGCGCTGCACCTGGGCCACATGACGGGCCTGGCCCGCAACGACTACGCGTCGGTGCTCCAACTGAAGCTGATCCGCTACCTGGAGACGCACTGGAGCGAGCCGGACGAGGGCATCTGGGAGGTGCGCGGCCCGCGCCGCCACTTCGTGCACTCCAAGGTGATGGCCTGGGTGGCCGTGGACCGCACGATCAAGCTGATCGAGAGCGGGGACGCGGACGGTCCGCTGGATCGCTGGCGGGAGCTGCGCGACGAGATCCACGCGGACGTCTGCGAGAAGGGCTACGACAAGGAACGCAACACGTTCACGCAGTCGTACGGGTCCCGGGAGCTGGACGCCTCGCTGCTGCTGATCCCGCAGATGGGCTTCCTGCCGCCGGACGACAAGCGGGTCATCGGGACCATCGAGGCGATCCAGCGCGAGCTGTCGACCCCGGACGGCTTCATCCTGCGCTACCCGACGGCCGGCGAGGAGGCCGGCGTGGACGGTCTTGAGGGCGACGAGGGAGCCTTCCTGGCCTGCTCGTTCTGGATGGCCGACGACCTGGCGATGATCGGCCGGGTCGACGAGGCCCGCAGGCTCTTCGAGAAGCTCCTCGCCCTGCGCAACGACCTGGGGCTGCTGGCCGAGGAATGGGACCCGAAGCTCCAGCGCCAGGTGGGCAACTTCCCGCAGGCCTTCAGCCACGTCCCGCTGATCGACACGGCCCTGCGCCTGACGGCGAGCGGGGCGTACGGGGGCTGACCCGACCGTCCCGGTCCGGCCCGCCCGAACGCGGCCCCCACGCCCGGCCCCGACGCCCGGCCGCCCGCGCGTGGGCGGCCGGGCGTCGGGATGCCGGGGTTCGGGGGCGCGCCTAGCCTGGAGTGGTCCCTTGCCCTTTCCCGAAGGGGGCCGGTCATGGCTTCCCCATCGAAGGCGACCACGGCGCTGGCCGCGCTCCGCGAGGACCTCTCGGGCCCCGTCCTCACGCCGGAGGACGACGGTTACGACGGGGCCAGGGCGATCTTCAACGCCATGATCGACCGGCGTCCGGCGGTGATCGCCCAGTGCGAGAGCGAGGCGGACGTGGTCACGGCCGTCCGGTTCGGCCGCGAGCTGGACCTGCCGATCGCGATCCGCGGCGGCGGGCACAGCGTGGCGGGGATGTCGCTGGGCGACGGGGCGCTCGTGGTGGACCTGCGCCGGATGAACGAGGTGACGGTGCATCCGGGGGCCAGGGCCGTGCGGGTGGGCGGCGGGGCGACCATGAGCCACCTGGACCGGGCCTGCCAGCCGCACGGCCTGGCCACGACCGGCGGCCGGGCCTCGACCACCGGTGTCGGCGGTTTCGTGCTGGGCGGCGGTTCGGGCTGGCTGGACCGGAAGTTCGGGCTGGCCGTCGACAACCTGCTGGGCGTGGACCTGGTGACCGCGGACGGCGAAACGGTCACCGCGACCGCCGAGGACCGTCCGGAGCTCTTCTGGGCGCTGCACGGCGGCGGCGGGAACTTCGGGATCGCCACCTCGATGACCCTGCGGCTGCACGAGCTGCCCGCCATGTCGATCGCGTTCGTGCTGTACCTGCCCGAGCACGGGCCCGAGGTGGTCCGCACGTTCCGGGCCGTCGTCGAGGCGGGCCCGCGCGAGGCGAGCGGGGCGGCCCTGTACCTGACCGGCCCGCCGGAGGACTTCGTACCGGCGCACCTGGTGGGGCGGCTGACGGCGGGCGTCCTGCTGACGTACGCCGGCCCCGAGGACGAGATGCGCCGGCTGGCCGAGCCGCTGCTGGCGCTGCCGCACGAGGCGGAGATCGTGACGGCGATCCCGTACGCCGACCTCCAGTGCATGATCGACGATCCGCCGGGGATGCGGAACTACTGGTCGGCGGAGTACCTGACGGGCGTCCCGGACCCGTTCGTGGACGTGTTCTGCGCGCGGGCGGGCACCATGCCGGTGCCGACGGGCACGCAGCACCTGGTGTGGCCGCAGGGCGGCGCCATCGCCGACGGTCCGGCCGACTACCCGGTGCCGTACCGGGACGCGGCGTGGGCGGTGCACCCGTTCGCGATCTGGGAGGACCCGGCGGACGACGAGGTGTGCCGCCAGTGGGTCAAGGACGTACGGGCCGACGTGGAGCCCTGGTCCACCGGCGCGGTCTACCTCAACTTCATCGCGCACGAGGGCGCGGAGCGGATCGTGGCCGGGCTCGGCGCGGAGAACATGCGCAGGCTGGGGGCCGTGAAGCGGGAGTACGACCCGGACAACGTCTTCCGGTTCAACCACAACATTCCTCCCGCGTGACCCCCTGGTAGCGTCCGGCGACATGGACAACCAGGGCGGGATCACGGTTCAGCGGGCGCTGGAGCTGCCGGGGCTGCGCAGCGGCCTTCCGGAGGTGGTGGCCTGCGCCGACCGGCTCGGCCGGACCGTCCGTTGGGTGCACGCGGGCGAGGTCCCCAACATCGCCTCCCTGCTCAAGGGCGGCGAGCTGCTGCTGACCACGGGGCTGGGCCTGGGCACCCGGCCCGCCGAGCAGCGTGCCTTCGTGCGCCGCCTCGCGGACCGGGGCATCGCCGCGCTGGTCGTCGAGCTGGGCCCGCGCTTCTCCCGGCTGCCCGCGACCCTCGTGGAGACGGCCCGCGCCGCGGGCCTGCCGTTGGTGCAGCTGCACCGGGAGGTGCCGTTCGTCGCGGTCACCGAGGAGGTCCACACCGAGATCGTCAACGGCCACTACGCGCTGCTCCAGCGGGCCGAGGAGGTCCACCGGCGATGTACGGAGGCCCTGCTGGGCGGTGGCGGGATCCCTCAGGTGCTGCGCGTCCTGGCCGACTTCACGGCGAACCCGGTCTTCCTGGAGACCCCCGACGGACAGTTGTTGTACGCGGCCGGCCCGGTCGCCGGGGACGCCGCGGCGGACCCGCTCCAGGTGTGGGAGGGGCTGCGCGGCCAGCGCGAGGTCGAGCCCTCGGGGAACGCGGTGGTCATCGACGTGCCCGGCGGCGGTCACGGCACGGGCTCGGTCCGGGCCCGGCTCGTACTGGCCGGGGTGTCGGCTCCGCTGCTGCCGGTGCACCGGATGGCGGCGGAGCGGACGGCCGGGGTACTGGCCGTGGTCCTCATGCAGGCCCGGCAGGAGGAGGAGCTGGCGGCGCGCGGCCGCGGCGACTTCCTGACGGACCTGGCGGAGGGCCGCATCTCGGCGGAGGACGCGCCGGCGCAGGCACGCGTGCTGGGCTTCCGGCCGGGCGCGGGACCGCTGCTGCCGATGGTGATGCGGCTGTCCACCGACCTGGGGGCCTCGGGCAACGGGGCCGTCCTGGCCCGGGCGGTCCTGGAGGAGTTGGCGTCGGTCGGGGTCCCGGTGCTGCTGGGCGTCCGTCCGGTGGAGGGGCGGGTGCCGCTGCTGGTGTCGCTGCGCGCGGAGTCGGAGCGCACCGCGGTGGCCGACCGGGTCGCGGCGGCGCTGCGGGCGGGAGTCGAGCGGGCCGGCCTGGACCGGGCCGGCGCGCCCCCGGCGGTGGTCGTCGGCGTCTCCGGCAGCTGGGCGGCCGCCTCGGCGGGGCTGCGGCACGCCGCCGAGACGGCCACCGCGGCCCACGGGTTGCCGCCGCGGCCGTGGTACGACGCCCGCCGTCTGGACATCGACCTGCTGCTGTGGCGGCTGCGCGAGCACCCCGACCTGGCGGCGTTCGTGGACCGGGCGATCGGGGCGCTGCGCGTCCACGACGCCGCTTCCCGGCCGCCGCTGCTGCCCACCCTGGAGACGTACCTGGCGCACGCGGGGCGCAAGGCGGAGACGGCCCGGGAGCTGCACCTGAACCGCCAGACCCTGTACAACCGCCTGGCGCGGATCTCCGAGTTGCTGGGCGCCGACCTGGACGACCCGGAGACGGTGCTCTCCCTCAGCCTGGCCCTGCGCGCCCGCCGACACGTGGTGGCCTCCTGAGGCGGCCGGGCCCGGCCCGCGGGCGCGGCCGGGCTCAGCGCCGGCGTTCCATCAGCTCGTCGTACACCGACAGGACCTGAGCGACCGTCTCGTCCTCGGACGGCCACGTCGCGGCCTGGGCCCGCCCCGCCTCCGCGAGGCCCGCGCGCCGCCCGGGGTCGCCCAGCAGCGCGGCCACGGCCCCCGCGAGCGCGCCCGGATCCCCGTACGGGACCAGCACGGCGGCGTTCCCGACCAGCTCGGGCACTCCGCCGACCTCGGTGGCCACCAGCGCCACCCCGGCGCGCAGGGCCTCCTGGGCCAGCAGGGAGCGCCCTTCCCAACGGCTCGGCAGCACCGCGACGTCGGCGGCGGCCAGTAGCCGGTCGGCGTCGCGGCGGCGGCCCAGCAGCCGGACGGGGAGGCCCTCCTCCTCGATGCGCCGGGACAGTTCGGCCCGCAGCGGGCCCTCCCCCGCGATGACGAGCAGCGGTACCGGGTCGAGGGCCCGCCAGGCGCGCGCCGCGTCCAGCAGGACGGAGTACCCGCGGCGGGCCACCAGGCTGCCGATCGCGATGACCAGCGGCCTTTCCACGACGCCCAGTTCCGCCCGGGTCTTGTCGGCGTCGGCCACCGGCTCGGGGCCGTCGACGGCGGTCACGGGTACGGCCACGGCCGCGAGCCGGGCGTCGCGCGCGCCGCGCAGCCGGGCGAGGTCCACCTGGTCGGAGGAGGCCCCCAGCACCACGGCCGCGGTCCGCGCCACGTGCCGCTCCAACAGTCGGCCGAGGCGTCCGAACGGGCCGGACGTCTCGGGGGTGCCCCCGTGCCAGGTGACGACCAGCGGCACCCGCCGGCCGCCGCGCAGGGCCAGCGCGGCCCGCATCCCGGCGCGGACCCCGTGCGCGTGCACGAGGTCGGCCCCGGCGCAGGCCGCCCGCAGGGCGCTCGCGGCGTCGGGCGTGAACTCCGCGCCGGCGCCGGTGAAGTCGTACTCCCCCTCCGCGGCGACGGGGGCGCAGACCGTCACGCGCACCCCGCGCGCGGCCAGACCGGTCGTCAGGGACCGTACGTGGGCGCTGCTGCCCGCGCCCGCACCGCCGAGGATCTGGACGGTACGCAGCGGTGGCCGCCCGTACGGTTGTGCGGGGGCGGGGAACGAAACCGGGGAGCTGCTCACGGGCCGAAGCTCCAGGGGGAGGAGTCAGAGACGTCGCCCAGGATGCCAGTCCGCACGCGCGTTCCGGGACCATACGGGTGCGGATCCCGTACGAGATACCGTTCGACGTCCGCCGGCCTCACCCACACGGGCTATCCCCGCGTCACCCCGAGGCCTCGCGGGCCGGGTTCCGGAGGCGTCCCCCGACCCTCCGGCGACCCGCATCGCGAGGTGACCGAGCCCCCGCTCGCGATGCGCTTGAGGCCCCGCACGCGATGTGACCGAGGGCCCGCCCGCGATCCGCCCCGGGTCCGCCCGGACGTGCCGGAGGGGCCCGGGGCGGTGTCCGTCCCGGGCCCCTCCGGTCCCGTCAGGCGTCGGCGCGCGCCGCGTCGAGGAGTTCCTCCGCGTGGGCCCGCGCGGTCTGCGAGTCCTCCTGCCCGGCCAGCATCCGGGACAGTTCGCGGATCCGGTCCTCGCCCTCCAGCACCGTCACGCCCGAGCGGGTCACGGACCCGTCGACGGTCTTCTCCACCAGCAGTTGCCGGTCGGCGAAGGCGGCCACCTGCGGAAGGTGGGTGACGACGACGACCTGCGCGGACTTGGCCAGCTTCGCGAGCCGCCGCCCGACCTCGACGGCCGCCTTGCCGCCGACGCCCGCGTCGACCTCGTCGAAGAGGTAGGTGGGCACCGGGTCGGACCCGGCGAACACGACCTCGACCGCCAGCATGACCCGCGACAGCTCACCGCCGGAGGCGCCCTTGGCGATCGGCCGCGGCTGGGCGCCCGGGTGCGGGGCCAGCAGCAGTTCGACCTCGTCCGCGCCCGAGGGCCCGTACGCCACCGGACGGCCGCCGACCTCGACGCCCTCGGCGTCCTCGGTCTGCCGGATGTCGATGGTCACGCGGGCGTGCGGCATGGCCAGGGAGGCCAGTTCCGCGGTCACGGCGGAGGCGAACCGCTCGGCCGCCTCGCCCCGAGCGTCCGTCAACGCCTGCGCCAGCAGGGACAGTTCGTCGCGCAGCGCGTCCCGCTCGGCGGTCAGCTCCGCGATGCGCTCGTCGTCCCCGTCCAGCTCCAGCAGGCGGGCGGAGCCCTGCTGGGCCCATTGGAGTACGGAGTCGATGGAGTCGCCGTACTTGCGGGTCAGCTGGGTCAGCGCCGCCCGGCGCTCCTCCACCGCGGCGAGCCGCAGCGGATCGGCGTCGAGGTCGTCGGCGTACCCGGCGAGTTCGCCGGCCACGTCGGTCAGCAGGATGCCGAGTTCCCCGATCCGCTCGGCGAGCGCGCCGAGGACCGGGTCGTGGGAGCGTACGGATTCCAGGGCCCGGTGCGCGCCGGCGACGAGCGTGTTCGCGTCGATGCCCTCCGGGTCCTCGGGGTTGCCCGCGAGGGCGGCGTGGGCGACCTGCGCGGCCGACGCGAGGGACTCGGCGTGACCGAGCCGCTCGGCCTCCGCCGCGAGCTCGGCGTCCTCGCCGGGCAGCGGTTCCACGGCGGCGACCTCGTCGAGCCCGAAGCGCAGCAGGTCCGCCTCCTGGGCCCGTTCCCGGGCCCGGGTGGTGAGGGTGTCCAACTCCACGGCGACGGCGCGCAGCCTGCGGTAGGCGCCGGCGTACTTCTCCAGGGGGACGGCGACCGCGTCCCCGGCGTACCGGTCGAGTGCCTGGCGCTGCCGGGCGGGCCTCAGGAGGCCCTGCTGGTCGGTCTGGCCGTGGACGGCGATCAGTTCGTCGGCGAGCTCGCCGAGCAGGCCGACGGGCACGGAGCGGCCGCCGACGTGGGCGCGCGAGCGCCCCTCGGCGGACACCGTCCGGCTGATCAGCAGGACGCCGTCGTCGAGCTCCGCCCCGGCCTCCTCGGCGCGCAGGGCGGCGGGCGAGTCCGGGCGCAGGACGATGCGTCCCTCGACCACCGCGGCCTTGGCCCCGATCCGCACCAGCGCCGGATCGGCGCGGCCGCCGAGCAGCAGGCCGAGGCTGGTGACGACCATCGTCTTGCCCGCGCCGGTCTCGCCGGTCACCGCGGTGAATCCGGGCGACAGCTCGACCACCGCGTCGTCGATGACCCCGAGCGACCGTATCCGCATCTCCTCAAGCACGGGACGACGATACCGAGGTTTCACCGGTGCCATGGGACAGCACCCGCCAGGGGCCTTTCGAACGCGTGTACCAATACAGACTTATGGGACGGGCCGACACGGTCCCGTCGGCCCGCCACCGTCCAACGCTCCGGCCGGCTCCGGGCCGCCCTCAGTGGGGCGCCCCGCGCCATCCCGAGACCGGCAGCGCGAACTTCGCGACGAGCCGGTCCGTGAAGGACGCGTGGTGCAGCCGGGCGAGCCGCACCGGCACCGTGCCCCGCCGGACCTCCACCCGGGCCCCGGCGGGCAGCTCCAGCATCCGCCGCCCGTCGCACCACAGCACGCCGTGCGGGGTGCCCGTCTGCACCTCGACCGCCAGCACCGAGTCCGGCGAGGTCACCAGCGGCTTCGCGAACAGCGCGTGCGCGCTGATCGGCACCATCAGCAGTGCCTCGACCTCCGGCCAGACCACCGGTCCGCCCGCCGAGAAGGCGTACGCCGTCGAGCCGGTCGGCGTCGCACAGACGATCCCGTCACAGCCGAAGCCGGTCACCGGGCGCCCGTCGATCTCCAGGACCACCTCCAGCATCCGCTCCGGGGACACCTTCTGGACGGCGGCCTCGTTCAGCGCCCAGTCCCGGTGGACCACGTCGCCGTTCGTCCGTACGAGGACGTCGAGGGTCATCCGCTCCTCGACCTCGTACTCCCGGGTGACGACCCGGTCGACGACCCGGTCCAGGTCGTCGCGCTCGGCCTCGGCGAGGAACCCCACCCGGCCCAGGTTGACGCCGAGCATCGGAACGCCCGAACCGCGCGCGAACTCCGCGCCGCGCAGCAGGGTCCCGTCGCCGCCCAGCACGATCAGCAGCTCACACCCCTCCAGCACCGTGGGCGTGCACTCCGCCACGAGTTCCACCTCGGGGGGCAGCGGCAGGTCGGCCGCCTCGTGCTCCAGGACGCGGACCCCGAGTCCCGACTTGAGCAGGCCCTGCACGACCAGTTCCGCACTGCGGATGGCCGCGGGCCGCCCGGTGTGCGCGACCAGGAAGACGGTGCGCGCTCCTGCCGGATCCGGTTCCCCCGGACCCGTTGAAACTTCCGAACCTGCCGACGCCGACGAATCTGTCACTGAGGCCCCTCCGCCACTGCACGGTCCACATCCCCCGGGTCGAGTGCCGGTGCCCCCGCCCGCAGCCACAAAAAGTACTCGACGTTCCCGGACGGCCCGGGCAGCGGGCTCGCCGTCACCCCGACCACGCCCAGCCCCAGCTTCCAGGCCTGCGCCGCGACGTCGCGCACCGCTTCCGCGCGCAGCTCGGTGCTGCGCACCACGCCGCCGCTGCCGAGGCGGTCCTTGCCCACCTCGAACTGCGGCTTCACCATCAGCACCAGGTCCGCGCCGGGTGCCGTGCACCGTACGAGCGCGGGCAGCACCAGCCCGATCGAGATGAAGGACAGGTCTCCGACGACCAGGTCCACCGGGATCCCGTCGATCAGCTCGACGGTCAGTTCGCGGACGTTGGTGCGGTCCTTCACGGTGACCCGGTCGTCGCTCTGCAGGGACCAGGCGAGCTGCCCGTAGCCGACGTCGACGGCGACGACGTGGTCGACGCCCGCGCGCAGCAGCACGTCGGTGAAGCCGCCGGTGGAGGCACCCGCGTCGAGCGCCCGCCGGCCCTCGACCAGCAGCCCCTGCGGCCCGAAGGCCTCAAGGGCGCCGGCCAGCTTGTGGCCGCCCCGGGAGACGTAGTCGGGGTCGCTGTCGTCCTTCAGCACGACGAGGGCCGCGCTGGTCTCGACCTGGGTGGCCGGCTTGGTCGCGGTGGTACCGCCCACCGTCACCCGGCCGGCGGCGATCAGCTGGGCCGCGTGCTCCCGCGAGCGGGCCATGCTGCGGCGTACCAGTTCGGCGTCCAGGCGGCGGCGTGCCACTCCTGCCACGATCGGTTCAGCTCCTGTTTTCGTAAGGTCCGGGGACGGTCGGTGCGTCCAGCGCGGTCAGCGCCTCGCGCAGTCCCCTGTGCACATCCTCGTACACCTCGACGTGTCCGTCCGCCGCCAGCCGGTCCGCGTCCGCCAGCCGCTCCAGGTGGGCGTCGACGGCGGCGTGGCCGGTCGGGGTGCGCACGACGCCCAGCGGGGCGGGCGCGGACGGCTGCGCGGACTCCGTCGCGAGGTCCTCGCCGGACGCCGTGCCGGGCTCCTCGGGACGGTCCCCGGCGCTCTCCGGTCGTTCGTCGGTCATGGTTCGACGCTACCGCGAAGCGGGTCGACGGCCGCGCACGGCTCTGCGGTACGGTCGTGATCACCATGGCTACGATCGAGGAGTGCCGCGAAGCACTCGACCGACTTTCCGACAACCTGGCGCGGGCCGAGGGCGACGTGCGCGGCGCGGCCGCCCTGGACCGCTCCCTGAGCTGCCACATCACCGACCTCGACCAAACCTTCACGGGCCGGCTCGATGACGGCCGGATCAGGGTGGACGCGGTCGCACCCGGCCCGCCGCGCACGAAGGCCGAGATCAGGCTCGCGATGACCGGGGACGACCTGCTCGCGCTGGTCGCGGGCGAGCTGAAGTTCCCCAAGGCATGGGCCTCGGGCCGGGTCCGGCTGGAGGCGGGCTTCCGCGACCTGCTGCGCCTGAAGTCCCTCCTGTAGGACGGGACCGGCGGGCCCGTCCGCGCGGTGGCCGAGAGCTCCTCGGAGCTATCGGAGCGCTCCGACGGTCGCCCGCGCACGGGCCGAACGGCCCGCCGGCACCACCAGGGGGGTGCCCGTCTGCGGGTCCTCGATGATCTGGCAGCGGACCCCGAAGACCTCCTCGACCAAGTCGGCGGTGACGACCTCGGCCGGCGGGCCCTCGGCGACGACGACGCCCCCGCGCAGCGCGATCAGGTGGGTCGCGTAGCGGGCCGCGTGGTTGAGGTCGTGGAGCACCGCGACCAGGGTCCGGCCCTGTTCCTCGTGGAGTTCCGCGCACAGGTCGAGGACGTCGAGCTGGTGCTGGATGTCCAGGTAGGTCGTCGGCTCGTCGAGGAGCAGCAACGGGGTCTGCTGGGCGAGCGCCATCGCGATCCACACCCGCTGGCGCTGACCGCCCGACAGTTCGTCCACGGCCCGGTCGGCGAGCTCGGCGACCCCGGTGGCGGCCATCGACTCGTTCACGATCCGCTCGTCCTGCGGCGACCACTGGCGGAGCAGGCCCTGGTGCGGGTACCGGCCGCGCGAGACGAGGTCGGCGACGGTGATGCCGTCGGGGGCGATCGAGGACTGCGGGAGCAGGCCCAGCGTCCTGGCGACCTTCTTCGCGGGCATCGACGCGATGGCCTGCCCGTCCAACAGCACCCGCCCCGCGGACGGCTTCAGCATCCGCGACAGGGCCCGCAGCAGCGTCGACTTCCCGCAGGCGTTGGGGCCCACGATCACCGTGAAGGAGTTGTCGGGGATCTCCACCGACAGGTTCTCCGCGATGACCCGCTGGTCGTACCCGAGCGTGACGTTCTCCGCGGTCAGCCGCTGCACCTGCGTACTCCTCGTGTTGCCGGACCCGTCGTCGTTGCCGGGCCCGTTGCCTGATTCCTTGCCGGACCCGGTCCCCGGACCGGGTCCGGACCCGTCCGCCCGCGCCCTCATATGCGGCCCGCCTTGCGCTCGACGACGAGCAGCCAGAGCAGGTAGAGACCGCCGACGAGCCCGGTCACCACGCCCACCGGCAGCTGGTCCGCGCCGAACGCCCGCTGGGAGGCCAGGTCGGACGCCAGCAGCAGTACGGCGCCCATCAGCGCGCCGGTCAGCAGGTTGGAGCCGGTCGAGCGGCTCAACCGGCGCGCCAGCTGGGGCGCGGCCAGCGCCACGAAGCTGATCGGCCCGGCGGCCGCGGCCGCGGCTGTGGTCAGCACGATCGCCGCCGGCATCAGCACCATGCGGGTCCGCTCCACCCGCACGCCCAGCGCGTACGCGGCGTCGTCGCCCATCTCGATCGTGCGCAGCGCCCGGCTCTGCCCGAGGACCAGCGGGAACAGCACGGCGCAGGTGGCCAGCAGCGGCCACACCTGTGCCCAGTCCCGGCCGGCCAGCGAGCCCGTCAGCCAGACCATCGCCCGAGTGGCCTCGACGACCTGGGCCTTGGTCATCAGGTACTGGATCACCGCGACGAGGACGGCCGATGACCCGATGCCGACGAGCACCAGCCGGTACCCCTGGATCCCCTGCTTGTACGCGAGCAGGTAGACGGCGACGCCCGCGAGCAGACCGCCCGCCAGTGCGCCCAGCGCCACCTCGGTGGCCCCGCCCTTGAAGACGACGATGACGACGAGCGCGCCCACGGACGCACCGTGCCCGAAGCCCAACAGGTCGGGCGAGCCCAGCGGGTTGCGGGAGACGGACTGGAAGACCGCGCCGGACATCCCGAGGGCCGCGCCGCACAGGACGGCGACGAGGACCCGGGGCAGCCGCAGGTCGTTGACGATGAAGGCGTGGGCGGGACTGCCGTTGCCCAGCAGGGTCCGTACGACGTCCGCGGGCGCGATCTCGAAGTCGCCGGTGCCGATGAGCACGACGGCGAGCACCACCGTGGCGACGGCCAGCACCACTCCCGTGACCAGCGCGCGGGGCTCCACGCGCAGCGAGGTCCGCCCGGGCCCGCGCAGCGCGCGCAGCCGGGCCTTCGGAGCGGCACCGACGGCGGCGGTGGTCCTGGTGGCGTTCGCGGTCACAGCTGGGCCATCCTCTTGCGCCGAACCAGGTGGATGAAGACCGGGCCGCCGATCAGGGCGGTGACGATGCCGACCTGCAGTTCGGCCGGCCGGGTGACGACCCGTCCGACGACGTCCGCTCCCAGCAGCAGGACCGGCGCCAGCACCGCCGAGTACACCAGGACCCAGTGCATGTCCGGCCCGGTCACGGCCCGCACCAGGTGCGGGATCATCAGCCCGACGAACACGATCGGCCCGCACGCGGCGGTCGCCGCCCCGCACAGCAGGGTGATGGCCACCATGGCGGCGATCCGGGTCCGCGTCAGGTGGGCGCCGAGTGCCCGCGCGGTGTCGTCGCCCATGGCCATCGCGTTGAGCGGGCGCCCCAGCAGCAGCGCGAGGGCCGCGCCCACCAGCAGGAACGGCGCCACCTGCCGGACGGTGTCCATGGTCGCGGAGGACAGCGAACCGACCGTCCAGAAGCGCAGCTTGTCCAGCGCCTTGGAATCCATCAGCTGGACGGCGTTGATGTAGCCGACGAGCGCCGCGCTGGCCGCCGTACCGGCGAGCGCGAGGCGCACCGGCGTCGCGCTGCGGCTGCCGCCGAGCACGTAGACGACGACCGAGACGACCCCCGCTCCCAGGAACGCCCACCACACGAACTCGGTCAGCGAGGCGGCGCCGAAGAAGCTGATCGCCGACACGACGGCCGCCGCGGCGCCCGCGTTGACGCCGAGGATGCCGGGCTCGGCAAGCGGGTTGCGGGTCAGGGCCTGCATCACCGCGCCGGACAGGCCGAGACCCAGCCCGACGAGCACCCCGAGGACGGTGCGCGGGACCCGAAGGTCCCGCACCACCACGTCGTCCGGGGTTCCGGCGTACGAGAACAGGCCGTGCCAGACGTCGTCGAGGGACATCGGCTTGGCCCCGACGGCGATGCTCGCCACCATGACCAGGGCCAGTACGGCGACCGCGACGAGCAGACCCGCGGCGCGCGCCGCGTGGCGCGGGCGGGCGGCGGGCACCGGCGCGGTGCTCCGTTCGGATTCGGGGGGACTGTCGACCAACACGAAGGTTAGGCTAACCTAGCTAGCCGACAAAACGTTCATCCGAACGGCCGGGGTCAGCGCCTCGGAGCGAGCTCCTCCGGATGGCCGCCCGGCTCACAGCCCCAGCTTCGCCAACGCCTTCGCCACGTCGTGCGCGTAGGAACCGTCCCCGGCCGCCGACCAGGCGACGGCGCACAGCGCCCGCAGCCCGTCGATCGGATCCGCGTCCGCCTCCGGCTTCCCCTCGGCGTCCGAGACCCGCGAGACGTCCAGGTGGGTGCCCATGTCCACGGCGCTCCAGCCGCCGCACCGCCGGCCGCCGTCCCGCTCCGTCGGCTCCGGCTGCCCGGTCAACAGCCCCCGCAGGTCCCGGTCCACATAGGTCGGACGGTGCTTCGGCTCGGCCCGCAGCAGCTGCGCCGCGTCCGTCACCCCGGTCAGCACCAGCAACGAGTCGACGTCCCCGTTGTGGGCGCCCTCGATGTCGGTGTCCAGCCGGTCCCCGACCACCAACGGCCGCTTCGCCCCGGTCCGCAGCACCGTCTCCCGGTGCATCGGGGGCAGCGGCTTCCCCGCCACCTGCGGCTCCGCGCCCGTGGCGATCCGTACGACCTCCACGGCCGCGCCGTTGCCCGGCGCGATCCCGCGCGCGCCCGGAATCGTCAGGTCCGTGTTAGACGCGTACCAGGGCACCCCCCGGTTGATCGCGTACGACGCCTCCGCGAACCGGCCCCACGCCAGGTCCGGTCCGCCGTACCCCTGGACGACCGCCGCGAGCCCCTCCTCCTCGGCCGAGTCCACCGGCACCAGCCCGCGCTCGCGCAACGCGACCCGCAGCCCCTCGCCACCGATCACCAGCACCTTCGCACCGGGCTCCACCTGGTCGGCGATCAGCCGGGCCACCGCCTGCGCCGAGGTGATCACCTCGGCCGCGTCCGTCGGGATGCCGAGCTCTCCGAGGTGCTCCGCGACGGCCTCCGGCGTCCGCAGCGCGTTGTTCGTGACGTACGCGAGGTGCATCCCCTCATCCCGGGCCACCGCGAGGGAGTCCACCGCGTGCGCGATGGCCCGCCCACCCGCGTACACCACCCCGTCGAGGTCCAGCAGGGCCGTGTCGTACGCCTGGTGCAGACTCCGCTCACTGCCCGCGGGACTGGTCCTGCTCTGCCGGGTCATCCGGTCCGCTCCTCACATGATCGAACTTGTCCGATATTGCGCTACCCCATTACTCCCCCGATCATCCCGCATCGCGAGACGCGTCTTACCATGCACCAATGACCACACCTGGCAACGCGGAGCACGGGCTGCGCCTGATCCCCTTCCACGGACTGCGTTACGTCCCGGAACGCGTCGGCAGCCTGTCCGCCGTCACCTCGCCGCCGTACGACGTGGTCGTACGACCCGACGGAGTCGACTACCTCGAATCCGCCGACCCGCACAACATCGTCCGGCTGATCCTCCCGCAGGCCGAGACCCCGGCCGCCCGCAACGAGCAGGCCGCCCGCACCCTCAACGACTGGCTGGCCGAAGGCGTCCTCAGCGCCGATCCCGACGCCGCGCTCTACGTCTACGAGCAGCGCAAGGGCTCCCTCCTGCAACGCGGCGTCGTCGGCGCCCTGGCCCTGTCGACGGCGGACGCCGGCATCGTCCTGCCGCATGAGGACGTCATGCCGGACGTCGTCACCGACCGCGCCGGCCTGATGCGCGCGACCTCGGCGAACCTCGAACCGCTGCTGCTCACCTACCGCGGCGACGGACCGGGTACCGGAGCTGCGGCCGTCGTGGAGGCCGCCGCCACCCGCACCCCCCTCCTGTCGACCGTCACCGAGGACGGGTTCCTGCACCGCCTGTGGGCGATCACCGATCCGGCCGAACTGGCCGCCGTCGCCGCCGACCTCGGCCACCGCCAGGCCCTCATCGCCGACGGCCACCACCGCTGGGCGACGTACCTGCGCCTCCAGGAGGAGCACGGCTCCCCCACCCCGTGGGACTTCGGCCTGGTCCTCCTCGTCGACACGGCCCGCTACCCGCTCCAGGTCCGCGCCATCCACCGGATGCTGCGCCGCCTCCCCCTCGCCGACGCGCTGGCCGCCCTCGAAGGCAACTTCCGCGTCCGCACCGTGGACGGGCCGCTGCCGCTCGCCCTGGAAGTCCTCGCGGACGCCTCGGAACGCGGCAACGCCTTCCTCCTGACCGGCGACGGCACCTTCCACCTGGTCACCGACCCCGACCCGGAGCTGATCGCCCGCACGGTGCGCCGCGACCGCCCCGAGGCCTGGCGTCGCCTCGACGCGACCGTGCTGCACGCCTCCCTGCTCGACGCCCTGTGGCAGGTGCCGGACGCCCCGGAGCACATCACGTACATCCACGACGCCCCCGCGACCGTCGCCATGGCCGAACGCCACGGCGGCACCGCCGTCCTGCTGCACCCGGTACGCGAGGACGTGGTGCGGGAGCTCGCCCGCCAGGGCGTCACCATGCCCCGCAAGTCCACGTCCTTCGGCCCGAAGCCGGCGACGGGCCTGGTGCTGCGCAGCCTCGACTGACCGGCCCCGCCGATCGGCCCCGAACGCGCGAAAGGGCGGTACCCCCGGTGGGGTACCGCCCTTTCGTACTCAGTCAGACCGCTCAGACGTTGTCGCGCTCGTCCCGGTCGTCGCGCTCGTCCCGGTCGTCGCGCTCGTCGTCCTCGATGACCACGATCTCGTCGGTGACGTCGACGTCGGAGTCCTCGACGGGCTCGTACTCGTCGTCGTCCTCGTCGTAGTACTCGGCCTGGTCGCCCGCGCGCTCGGCGGCGGCGACTTCGGCCTCGTCCTGGTCCTCGTCCTCGTCGTCCTCGTCATCGAAGTCGGCGTCCGAGTCCTCGTGCGCCTCGTCCGCGAGGGTGGCGGCGTCCACGAACTCGACGCCGTCGATCTCGGCGAGCCGGTCGGAGGCGTCGGTGGCCCCGTCCTTGTCCGCTTCGAGGGTCTTGCCGAACCACTCGCGCGCCTCGTCCTCACGACCGGCCGCCAGCAGGGCGTCGGCGTAGGCGTACCGCAGGCGCGCGGTCCACGGCTGCACGGAGCTGGAGGCCAGTTCCGGGCTCTGCAGGGTGACGATGGCTGCGTCGAGCTCGCCCATGTCCCGGCGGGCACCGGCCGCGACCAGACGCATTTCGACCTGGCCGGCCTTGTCCAGCTTCTGCACCTCGGGCTCGCCGGCCATGGCCAGCGCCCGCTCCGGACGGCCGAGGCCGCGCTCGCAGTCGGCCATGACGGGCCACAGCTCGACGGAACCGGTCATCCGCTTCGCGGCACGGAACTCGGCGAGCGCCTCGCTGTACTTCTGCGTGGCGTACGCGGCGAAACCGGCGGCCTCGCGGACGGCGGCGACGCGGGAGGCCAGGCGCAGGGCGATGCGAGCGTACGCGTACGACTGCTCGGGGTCCTCGTCGATCAGCCGGGCCACCATGACCAGGTTGCGCGAGACTTCCTCGGCGAGGCCCTTGGGCAGGCTCAGGAGCTCCTGACGCACATCGGCGTCGATCTCGTGGCCGGTGATGTCCTCGTCGATCGGGAGCCGCTTGACCGGGTCCCGGTCGCGGTCGGCCCGGAAGTCGCGGTCGCCGCCACGGTCGTCGCGACCGCGGAAGCCACCACGGTCACCACCGCGGTCATCGCGGCCACCACGGAACCCACCACGGTCCCCGCCACGGTCGTCGCGACGCGGGTACGACGGACGGTCGCCACCACGGTCGTCACGACCGCCACGGAAACCACCACGGTCGTCATCACGGCGCGGGTACGACGGACGGTCCCCGCCACGGTCGTCACGACGCGGGAAGGACGGACGGTCGCCACCACGGTCGTCACGACCGCCACGGAAACCACCACGGTCGTCATCACGACGCGGGTACGACGGACGGTCCCCGCCACGGTCGTCACGACGCGGGAAGGACGGACGGTCGCCACCACGGTCGTCATCACGACGCGGGTACGACGGACGATCGCCGCCACGGTCATCGCGACGCGGGAAGGACGGACGGTCGCCACCACGGTCGTCACGACGGAAACCGCCGCCACCACCAGAGGGACGCCCACCACGGTCATCGTCACGACGCGGGTACGACGGACGGTCCCCACCACGGTCGTCACGACGGAAACCGCCGCCACCACCAGAGGGACGCCCACCACGGTCGTCATCACGGCGCGGGTACGAGGGACGGTCCCCACCGCGGTCGTCACGACCGCCGCGGAAACCACCGCGGTCGTCATCGCGACGCGGGAAGGAGGGACGGTCGCCACCGCGGTCGTCGCGACGGAAACCGCCGCCACCACCGGAAGGACGGTCACTGCCGCCACGGTAGCCACCGCCGGAGGGACGGTCACCGCCGCGGAAGCCGCCACCGGACGGGCGGTCGCCACCGCCACGGTAGCCACCGCCGGACGGGCGGTCGCCGCCGGCGGGACGTCCACCGCGGTCGTCACGGCGGAAACCGCCGCCACCACCGGTCGGACGGTCACCGCGGTCGTCGCGGCGGAAGCCACCACGGTCGCCGCCACGGTCATCACGACGGAAGCCGCCCCTGTCACCGCCGTCGTTGCGCCGAGGCTCGCGCTCCGGACGATCGTCGGGAGAGTTGGACATGGGTGTGACTCCTGTCTTCGGGGTACCGCTAGTCATTCTTGCGCAACCAACCCATGGCCGCGCTTCGGCGTAAAGAGGTGAAAAACAAAAAGACCCCTGGTCCAGCGTTGAACGCTGGACCAGGGGTCCTTTGAAAAATTGTTCGGCGGCGTCCTACTCTCCCACAGGGTCCCCCCTGCAGTACCATCGGCGCTGAAAGGCTTAGCTTCCGGGTTCGGAATGTAACCGGGCG
>NZ_JBHVPG010000063.1:0-45781 GCF_042887545.1 Streptomyces sp. NPDC057939 | reverse complement strand
GGGGGGGGGGGGGCCCGCCCCCCGGGCCCCCCCACCCCGCGCGTTCGCATTTCCCTGCCGTTCCCCAGCGGCATCGCGCCCTTCGGTGGCAGTCTGCTGAACAGCAGACACACAGAGAGAGGGGCCGACCCGTGGCGTCCAATGTCAATCCCACCGTCCGACGCCGCCGACTGGGCATGGAGTTGCGCAAGCTCCGCGAGGACAAGGGCATGACGGCCGAACAGGTCGCCGAGCGCCTCCTCGTCTCCCAGTCGAAGATCAGCCGACTGGAGAACGGCCGCAGGTCCATCAGCCAGCGCGACGTCCGTGACCTGTGCGAGGTGTACGAGGTCGAGGATCCGCGCCTCGTCGACTCGCTCATGCAGATGGCGAAGGACTCGCGTCAGCAGGGCTGGTGGCACGCCTTCGGCGACATCCCGTACAGCGTGTACATCGGCCTGGAGACGGACGCGGCCAGCCTGCGCACCTACGAGCCGCAGATGGTTCCCGGGCGGCTCCAGACGCCCGAGTACGCGCAGGCCCTGATCCGCGGCGCGCTGCCGGAGACGGCGCCGGCCGACGTGGAGAAGCGCGTCCAGGTGCGGATGCACCGCCAGAAGCGGCTCTCGGAGACGGACAACAACAATCCGGACGTCGGTCCGCTGCGGTTGTGGGCGGTGATCGACGAGGCCGCGCTGCGCCGGCACGTGGGTGATCCGCAGTTGATGGTCCGGCAGCTGGAGTACTTGATAGAGCAGTCCGAGCAGCCGTACATCACCGTGCAGGTGATGCCGTTCTCGATGGGCGCGCACCCCGGCGTGAACGGCCAGTACGCGATCCTGGAGTTCCCCGACGCCTCGGACTCCACGGTGGTCTACATCGAGGGCGTGACGAGCGACCTGTACCTGGAGAAGGCCAACGACGTCCAGAAGTACAGCGTGATGTACGAGCACCTGCGCGCCCAGGCGCTCAACGTCGAGCAGACCCGGCAGTTCATCGGCGAGATCATCGAGCACTACGCGGTCAAAGCCCCGTAACGGGTGGGGCCGGTGTGGCGAAAGTGGCTGGGGATGACGGACGGCCGGGTACGGTACACCGTCCATCCCCAGCCACAGAAGGCTTGAATGGAATATGCCACCCGGTCGAGTGAATGCCTCCTTCACCCATCGGGAGGTGCGGGTAGCGTCGATCACGTCGGCAGGGAAACCGGCCGGCATGAAACCGGAACTACTCGCTGAACCGGAGAGAAAAATGGCTATTCGTCAGGGCGCCACGGAAAACTGGACCAAGTCCTCGTACTCCGGCGGAAACGGCGCCTGCGTCGAGGTCAAGTCCCCCGTGGTCGCGTCCATCTCGGTCCGCGACTCGAAGGTGCAGGACGGTCCGTCCCTCACCTTCGCGCCGGGTTCCTGGACCTCCTTCGTCACCGACGTCATCGAGGGCCGGTCGGGGCACCTCGCCTGAACATCAAGCCATCCACCTCGACTGTTGTAGGCGCACCACTGATCGGAGCCCTCTCGACCGGCCCGCCGTCCTGGCCGAGGGGGCTCGGCCGTGTCCGCGACCGGTGCGCGGCGACCGGGCACCGGGCGGCACCCCGCCCGCCGGCCCGGCGGACCGAACGCCGCCAGGAATCCTGACCGGAATGCCGATCGGAACCCCGAACGGAACCCCGACCGGAACGCGAAGCGGAACCTCGACCGGAGCTACTGGCGGAGTTCGTCGACGTACCGGTCCGTCCCCGGCACGGTGGGGATGAACGGCGCCACCAGCTCCACCCTCCCCAGCCCCGATTCGGCGACTTCCGCGTCCAGCCCGCGGAAGTGGTCCCAGCAGGTCCGCGGGTCGACCTCCAGGAACCACAGCAGGGTCAGTCGGGTGTCGACCCCCTCGACCTGCTTGACGTAGGTCATCCGGTCGCCGGGCAGCGGCGTCGGCCGGAAGACGGTCACCATCGCCGCGGGAGAACCGTTCAACCTCTTGGGCAGGGCCCGGGAGCGCAGCCACTCCAGCAGCTCCGCCCGCTGCTCGGGGCCCTCGGCGTCGACGACCTGGACCACCAGCCCGGCGTACGGGTGGTCGAGGGCGTGGAAGTCCCTGGGGCCGGCGGCGCCGTCCCGGTAGACCGTGGCCGCGTGGTCCTGGAAGGCCGTGAAGACGTGGGTGCGGTCGCGGTAGACGCGGCCGTCGCGGTTCAGCCGCTTGTTGATGCCGACGGTCCACTTCATGTGCTCGTCGTAGCGGCCCTGGGTCACCCAGTACGTCGATATGTAACACCCGGCGGTCACGGGCTGGGCCACCGCCGACTTCTCCGGGTAGCGCAGCTCCTGGAGCTCGCGGGTCGCCACCCAGCGGCGGCCGGCGTACATCCAGGGCATGGCCATCGCGCCGGCGTAGTAGTGGTCGTCCTCGTACCAGCGGTTGTACGCGAACTCGTGGCCCGGGTGCGGCTCCACCATGGTGATCAGCGCGTGGCCGGGGCGGACGCCGTACGGGCCGACGGCCGCGAGCGCGGCGTAGTCGTCCGCGCGGGTGTCACCGGAGTCGGCGTCGTCCCGCTCGTCCCGGTCTGCTGCTCGCTCGTCTGTGGTCATGGCACCGGTGTATCTGATGAGGCGTCAGTTGGGGAGGGGGCGGGCGGCGTTCACCTGGTGAACAAATAGGTGTCGCCTGCATCTTTTGTGGCTAGGCTGCGGCCACCGACCGCCCGAAGGAGCCCCCGTGAGCCTCTCCGCCGATGCCCGGCCCCTGCCCGCCTTCGCCGCCCGCGCCGTCTCCGTGGGCGGCTCGCCCGTACGGGAGATCCTGGCGCTGACCGAACGCCCCGGGGTGATCTCCTTCGCCGGCGGGCTCCCCGCCCCCGAGCTCTTCGACACGGTCGGGCTGCGCGCCTCCTACGAAGCCGCCCTCGGCGGCCCCACCGCCGCCCGGGCCCTCCAGTACTCCACCACCGAGGGCGCTCCGGAGCTCCGTGAAGCGGTGGCCGTCCGGGCCCGGGCGCGCGGGCTGGCCACCACGGCCGACGACGTGCTGGTCACGACCGGCTCCCAGCAGGGGCTCGCCCTGCTCGCGGCGACCCTGCTGGAGCCCGGCGACACGGTGCTCGTGGAGAACCCCACCTACCTGGCGGCCCTCCAGTGCTTCGGCCTGGCCGGCGCCCGGGTCATACCGGTCCCCTGCGACGCGCAGGGGCTCCTGCCCGACGCCCTGGAGGAGATCCTCCTGCGCGAGCGCCCGAAGCTGCTGTACACCGTCCCCACCTTCCAGAACCCGACCGGCCGCACCCTGCCGGGGGCCCGCCGGGCGGCGGTGGCGGCCCTGGCGGCCCGCCGCGGCCTGTGGCTGGTCGAGGACGACCCGTACGGGGACCTCCGCTACGAGGGCGACCACGAGCCGTGGCTCGCCGCCCACCCGGGCGCCGAGGACCGCACGGCCCTGCTCGGCAGCTTCTCCAAGGTGATGGCCCCCGGCCTGCGCCTCGGCTGGATGCGCGCGCCGGCGGCCCTGCGCCGGGCGGCGGTGGTCGCCAAGCAGGCGGCGGACCTGCACACCTCGACGGTGGACCAACTGGCCGCGGCGCACTACCTGGTCGCCCACGACCTCGACGCGCACGTGGCCACGGTCCGCGAGGCCTACCGGGCCCGCCGGGACGCCCTCCTGGCGGGCCTCGGCGGAGCGCTCCCGGCCGGCTCGGAGTGGACCCGCCCGCAGGGCGGCATGTTCGTCTGGGCCCGGCTACCCGAGGGGTACGACGCGACGGCGCTGCTGAAGTCGGCCGTCGCGCACGACGTGGCGTACGTGCCGGGCGCCCCCTTCTTCACCGGCGCCCCGGACCCGCGCACGCTCCGGCTGTCCTTCACCACGCACACCCCCGCCGAGATCGCGGAGGGCCTGGACCGCCTGGGCCGGGCCCTGGCCTGAGCCCGGCGGGGCCGGGGGCCGACCGCGACGGTCCCCGGCCCCGCCCCCGTCCAGCGCCTCATCCCCCGTACAGCGCCTCGATCTCCGCCGCGTACCGCTCGGCGACCGCGGCGCGGCGCAGCTTGAGGGTCGGGGTGAGGGTGCCGGCGTCGACCGAGAAGTCCTCGTCCAGGATGTGGAAGGCGCGGATGCGGGCCGGACGGGAGACCGTCGCGTTGGCGGCGGCGACGGCATCGGCGACCAGGGCGCGCACCTCGGGGTGGGCGCCGGGACGGGTTCCCGCGTCGAGGGAGCGCCGGGCCGCCCAGGCGGCGACCTCCTCGGCGTCCAGGGTGATCAGGGCCACCGGGTGGGGCCGCCGGTCGCCGATCAGGACGACCCGGGAGACGTACCGGCAGGCCGCCCGGACGGCGAACTCCACCTCGGTCGGGGTGATGTTCTTGCCGGCCGAGGTGATGACGAGTTCCTTCTTGCGGCCGGTGACGGACAGGAAGCCGTCGCCGTCGAGTTCGCCCAGGTCGCCGGTGTGCAGCCAGCCCTCGGCGTCGAGGGTCCGCGCGGTGGCGGCGGCGTTCGCGTGGTAGCCGGGGAAGACCATCGGGCCGCGGGCCAGGATCTCCCCGTCCTCGGCGATCCGCACCTCGCAGCCCGCGATGGGACGGCCGACCGTGCCGTACCGGACGGCGTCCGGATGGTTGAGGCTGATCACCCCGCCGGACTCGGTCATCCCGTAGCCTTCGAAGACCCTTATCCCGCAGGCGCGCAGGAAGTCCAGCGTGTCGGGGGCGATGGGGGCGCCGCCGGTCAGCGCCCACTTCAGACGTCCGCCGAAGACGGCCCGGACCGGGGAGTACAGCGACTCCTCGGCGGCCGTGTGCGCGGCCCGCAGTTCTTCGGGGAGCCGGTCCCGTGAGGCCAGGACACCGATCCGGACGGCCTCGTCGAAGCGTTCCCGGCCGCCCTCCTGCCCCTCGGCCAGGGCCAGGACCACGGCGTGCACCTTCTCGAACAGCCTCGGCACGGACGGCAGGTGGGTGGGGCGCGCCTGCGCCAGCTCGGCGACGACGTCCTCCACGCGGCCCCCGAAGTAGCAGAGTTCGCCGCCCTCCAGCAGGGTCGTGAACTGGATCAGCTGCGCGAGCAGGTGCGCCAGCGGCAGGTAGAGGTACGTGGAGTCCCCCGGCCCGCCCCGGACCAGGGGCAGCGTGCCGTCCTGCACGGCACCGAGGTTGCCGTGGGTGAGCCGGCAGCCCTTCGGCGGGCCCGTGGTGCCCGAGGTGTAGACGATCGAGGCGTCGTCGTCGGGGGTCACGGCGGCGGCCCGCACCCGCAGCGCCGCCTCCGGGGCCGCGACCCGCTCGGCCAGGGCGTCCATCCGTACGACGGCTCGCAGCGCGGGCAGCTTCGGGCGCAGGGCCTCCACCCGGGCCGCCCGAGCCGCGTCGTCGCAGACGACCACGACGGCTCCCGAGTCGGAGAGCACCCAGGCCAGCTCCTCCTCCCCCGCCGTCGGGTACACGGGAACGAGGACCGCGCCGGCGGCCAGCACCCCGAAGTGCGTGTACGTCCAGCGCGGCCCGGTCTCCCCGAGGACGGCCACCCGCTCGCCGGCGGCGACGGCGAGGTCCGGGCCGATCAGGGCCCGGCCGACCTCCCGTACGGACGCGGCCAGTTCGGTGTAGGTCCTGGTCTGCCGGCCGTCGGGTCCCGCGCGAAAGCGCAGGGCCGTCCCGGGGCCGTACCTCTCCTCGGTCCACTGGGTGAACTCCGCCAGCGTGCCCGGCCGACCGTCCATCGCATGCCCTCCCGGAATGGGTGACCCCCGACGCCAGACCCTAGGCACCGGCGGGGCGGCTCCGGCATGACCGGACGCGTCAGCACCGCTGACCCCAGCGCTCATTGCGGCTACCTTCGGAGCCATGGGGAGGCGGACGGTCACCGTGCACCACGTGCGTGCCGTGCTCGCGGGGGCGCGCGGCGCCGGCTTCGACCTGCTGCCGTTGCTCCAGGAGGCGCAGATCCCGCCGCTGTTGCTGGGCGACGACCGGGCGCGGATCACGCCCGCGCAGTTCGCCCGACTGTTCCGGGCGCTGTACCGGACCACGCAGGACGAGTTCCTCGGACTGTCGGCGGTCCCGAGCCGGCCGGGAACCTTCGCGATGATGTGTCACGCCTCGTTGGGCTGCCGGGACCTCGGGGCGGCCGTGGAGCGCGGGGCGGCCTTCTACGGGCTGTTCCCGGGCGGGCCGGAGCTGGAGTTGCACGTCGACGCGGAGGGCGGCGAAGCCCGGTTCGCCGTCGGCAACGCCTTCGAGCGGGACGAGGAGCGGTTCCTCACCGAGTGCGTGCTGGCCATCTGGCACCGGCTGGCGAGTTGGCTGATCGGGCGGCGCATCCCGCTGTCCTCGGCGACCTTCAGCTATCCGGAGCCGCCCCACGCGGACGAGTACGCGCTGCTCTTCGACTGCCCGGTCCGCTTCGGCGCGCGCCGTACGGAGGCGGTGTTCGGGGCGCACTGGCTGACCGCGCCGCTCGTGCGGGACGAGGCCGCGCTGGACGCGATGCTCCGCCGGGCCCCCTTCGACCTGCTCTCCCGCCCCGCGTACGGGACCACGGTCGCGGAGCAGGTGCGCCGGACCCTGACGCAGCGGCTGCGGACCTCCCCGCGGCTGCCCGAGCTCGGGGAGGTGGCGGCCCGGCTCGCGGTGTCCCCCGCGACGCTGCGGCGCCGGCTCCGACAGGAGGGGACGTCCTTCCAGCAGCTCAAGGACCACGTCCGGCGGGACGCGGCCATCGCGGGGCTGGCGGAGAGCGGGGAGCCGATCGCGGAACTCGCCGCCCGGTTGGGCTTCTCCGAGGACACCGCGTTCCACCGCGCGTTCCGCCGCTGGACGGGCACGACACCGGGGGCGTACCGGATCGCGTCCGGGGGCTGAGCGGGGGCCGCGCGCCGGGGGCGCGGGGGAACCCGCGGGTCGGTCCGTCGAGTGCGCCCGGACTCCGTCGACCACGCGTCGCGGCCGTCGGGGCCTCGGCGTGCCGAGCGCCCGCACGCTGCTCCTGCGGCTGTCCGGCCGGGGGCGCCCACGGCATGGCGGGTTACGACTTCGTGCTGCCCCACCTGTGGGAACGGGCCCGCGCCGCGTCCCGTGCCGGGCGCGGTGTCGGCGTGCCGCTGCCGGGCCGCGGGGTGGGTGCGGGTGAGGGTGGGATCCCGGGCCAGGAAAGGTGAGCTGCGCGGTCAGCCACATCCTGACCGGTCGGTCACTACCTTCTCCTCACCCACCCCGTACGGACCGTTGGGAGAGCCGCCCCATGCGATTCCGCAGGACCGCCCTCGCCGTCGTGGCCGCCATGGCCATGTCCGCCTGGATCCCCGCCGCCGCCACCGCCGACGCCCCCGCGACCGCCGACGCCCCCGCCACCTCGGCCGGCGCCCCCGGCGACCTCGTCTCCAGTGCGCCCTCCGCCTTCCACCCGTTGCCGGGCCGGCGCACGAACACCAGGGCGTGGAAGGTGCACTACCGCTCGACCACGGCCGACGGCGCCCCCAACGTCGTCTCCGGCACCGTCATCGTCCCGCAGGACGGCCGCGCCGGGCCGCGCCCGCTGGTCACCTATGCGGTCGGCACGGTCGGCATGGGTGACTCCTGCGCCCCGAGCAACAACCTGCCGTACGGCACGTCCATGGAGGCCAACCTCATCCAGCAGCTGACGCTGCGCGGTTGGGCCGTGGTCGTCACCGACTACGAGGGCCTCGGCACCCCGGGCGTGCACACCTACACCGTCGGTCCGTCTGCGGGCCACGCCGTCCTCGACGCCGCGCGCGCCGCCGTCCGCCTGCCCGCGGCCGGGCTCGGCCCGGACACCCCGGTCGGCATCATGGGCTACTCGCAGGGTGGTCAGGCCGCCGGTTGGGCCGCCGAGCTGCAGGGTTCGTACGCCCCCGAGCTGAAGGTGAAGGGCACCGCGACGGGCGGCGTCCCCGCCGACCTGATGAAGGTCGCCGAGTTCAACGACGGTTCCTACGGCTCCGGGTTGATCTTCATGGCGGCCGCCGGGCAGGACGCGGCCTTCCCCGAACTGCGGCTGGACTCCTATCTGAACCCGGCGGGCAAGGCGCTGGTGGCCGGGATGAAGGAGCACTGCGTCGCCGTCGACGCGATCGCCGGCTCGTTCAAGCGGATCTCCGACCTGACCACCCGCAACCCGTTGGAGCAGCCGGACTGGCGGGCCCGGCTCGGCGGGAGCCGGCTCGGCGGCACCGCCCCGGCCGCTCCGGTTCACCAGTACCACGCGCTCGGCGACGAGTTGATCCCGTACGGGGTCGGCAGCCGGCTGCGCTCGGAGTGGTGCGCGCGGGGCGCGAACGTCGACTTCGACACGATCTGGTTGGGCGAACACGTCAGCGGTGTGATCACGCACTCCGCGGCGGCCGGCAACTGGCTCGCGGACCGCTTCGCGGACCGCCCGGCCCGCAGCAACTGCTAGGGCCGGTCGTCAGGTTCCCCGCGCCCCGACGGGTGTTCCCGTCGGGGCGCGGGGGCGTCCACGGCCCCGGTCCTAGTGCCTGTCGACCTCGGCCCGGGCGATCTCCACCTTCGGTTCGGCGGGCGCGTCCCGGCCGGGCATCGAGACCTTGACCTCGGTGGGCCAGGACGCGCCCGGGTACACGCCGACGGTGTCGGTGGCGAAGCTGCCCGTGGCCTCGTAGCCGTCGGGGCCGGTCACGCGCACGGTGACCTCGTAGAAGGCCCGCACGGTGCCGCCGTTCGTGACGGAGACGGGCACCCGCAGCACGCCGCCGGCCTCCCGCACGGCGGCGTGGGCGCTGACGTCGCCGTCACGGGCGACGACCGGCCCGAACTCGCCGGTGCCCTCCGGGGGCGCCGGGGGCGTCGACGGGGCCGGGGTCCGGGTGACGACCGGGGGCGGGGTCGGTGCGGCGTCCGCGGTGGACTTCGGCTCCGGCTCGGTCGCGGTGCAACCGGCCGAGGCCGCGGCGAGGGCGACGGCCATCAGCGCGGCCACGTTTCCGGGCAGGGTCACGGAGCGGTTCACGGGCACGGCTTCCCCCGAAGCTGGGGCGCGCGGTCGGTCCCCGCGCGCCGGTCGCCGTGATCATATGACCGGCGGCGCGGACCGGAGCGGCCCTCACCGCTCCCGCGCCCCCCGGTACAGGGCGTCGATCTCGGCGGCGTAGTCCCGGGCGACGGCACCGCGCCGGAGTTTGAGCGAGGGCGTCAGGTGTCCGCGTTCCTCGGTGAAGTCCCCCGTCAGGACGGCGAAGCGCCGGATCGACTCGGCGCGCGAGACCGTCTGGTTCGCCTCGTCCACCGCCCGCTGGAGGTCGGCGAGGAGGTCCTCGTCGGTGACCAGCTCGCGGATCGGCACGCCCTGCTTCTTGTGCATCTGCCGCCAGTGCGCCAGCCCGTCGGGCTCCAGCGTGATGACGGCGGTGACGTAGGGCCGGTTGTCGCCGATCACCATGCACTGGCCGACGAGCGGGTGGGCGCGCAGCCAGTCCTCCAGGGGCGCCGGGGCGACGTTCTTCCCGCCGGAGGTGATGATCAGGTCCTTCTTGCGTCCCGTGATGGTGAGGTACCCGTCCGCGTCCAGTTCGCCGATGTCCCCGGTGGCGAGCCAACCGCCCGCCGGTTGGGCGGCGACGTTCCAGTAGCCGGCGAAGACGTGGGCGCCGCGCAGCAGCACCTCCCCGTCGTCGGCGATCCGTACGGAGGTGCCGGGCAGCGGCCAGCCGACGGTGCCGAGGCGGGGGCGCAGCGGCGGGGTGATGGTGGAGGCGGCCGTGGTCTCGGTCAGTCCGTAGCCCTCGAAGACCTCGACGCCGGCGCCGGTGTAGAAGGCGGCGAGCCGCCGGCCGAGCGGGGAGCCGCCGCTGAGGACGTAGCGCACGCGCCCGCCGAGGGCGGCCCGGATGCGCCGGTAGACGAGCGGGTCGTAGAGGGCGTGGGCGGCGCGGAGCCCCATGCCGGGGCGTTTGCCCTCGACGGTTTCGCCGAAGCTCTGCGCGATCCTGGCGGCCCGGTCGAAGGAGGCGGCGCGGCCCATCCGCTCTGCGGTGGCGCGGGCGGTGTTGTAGACCTTCTCCAGGACGTAGGGGATGGCGAGCAGGAACGTCGGCCGGAAGCCCGCCAGGTCCGCGAGCAGTTCATCGGTGCGGATGCTCGGCGCGTGGCCGAGCTTGACCCGGGCCCGCATGCAGCCGACGGCGACCATCCGTCCGAAGACGTGGCTGAGCGGCAGGAACAGCAGGGTGGAGGCCGGTTCGCTGGTGACCGATTTGAAGACCGGGTGCAGCAGCCCCACCGCGTTGTCGACCTCGGCGAAGAAGTTGGCGTGGGTCAGGACGCAGCCCTTGGGCCGGCCGGTGGTGCCGGAGGTGTAGACGAGGGTGGCGACGGTGTCCGGCGTACGGGCCTCCCTGCGCGCGTGGACGAGCGCGTCGGGCAGGTGTTCCCCGGCCTTGACGAGGCGGGCGATCGCGCCCGTGTCGAACTCCCACAGGTGGGCCAGTCCGGGCAGGTTGCCGCGTTCGGCGCTGATGATGCGGGCCTGGGCGGTGTCCTCGACGGCGCAGGCGACGGCGCCGGAGTCGTGGAGGATCCACCGCGCCTGCGAGGCGGAGGAGGTCGGGTAGATCGGTACGGTGACCAGGCCGGCGGCCCAGCCGGCGAAGTCCAGCAGGGTCCACTCGTAGGTGGTGCGGGCCATGACGGCCAGCCGGTCGCCCGCTCTCAGCCCTTCGGCGATGAGTCCCTTGGCGACGGCGAGGACCTCGGCCGCGAAGCGGGCGGCGGTGACGTCGTGCCAGGTGCCGTCGGGGGCCTTCCGGGCGAGGACGGCCTCGTTCGGGGCCTCGCGGGCGTTGTCGAACGGCAGGTCGCCGAGCGAGCCTCTCTGCGGCATCCCCGCGAGCGGGGGGACGGAGACCTCCCGCACCACTCCGGCGATGGTCGTCTTGACGGGCTCCACCAGTTTCGGCTCGGCATCCACGGCGCGCTCTCCTCGGGTCGATCGGAGTTACCGCCGGTAATTTACGCACGGGTAACCCGGTCCGACCACCCCCCGGACCGGGCCTTTCTCCGTACGGGGACCCGTGCGACGCACCCCGGCACCGCCGCCCGAGGTCAGTGACCGGGCCGACCCCCCGCCGCCTTCAGGGAGTTCAGCAGGGCGGCGCCGCGTTCGGCGTCGTCCACGCTCACGGCGAAGTCCCGACCTCCGGCGCGGATCACCAGGCACTCGCCGCCGCGCAGCATCACGGTCGTGCCGAGTCCGTTGATCCGGTAGCCCCAGCCGCCGGCACGGGCGGGCCCGCGCTCCTCGACGCGGGCGGACTCGATGTCCCCGGCGGCCCAACGCCGCACGGGCCACCCGAGCGGCCCGAAGGCGACGGCCAGGCCCTGGACGCCGACCCGCGCCCGGACCGAGGAGAAGGTGAGGACGAGGACGGAGGCCACCGCGAAGGGGACCACCGTCAGCCACTGCGCGCCGACGAGACCGCCCAGACCGGCGAGCGCCCCCGCGACGGCGAGCACCCCGCAGAGCGCCGCCGTGAGCTGGAGCCAGGCGTTGGATGCCCGCGAGAACCAGACGAGCCTGCGCCCCTCGGGGATCTCCATGACGGGGCCGGGCACGACCCCCTCGCCCGCCCGACGGCGCCGGCGGGCGAGCACCCCGACCAGGGCGGCCGCCGCCCCCACGGCCACGACGGCGACGACCTGACCCGTCACGGAGCCGGCCTGTCGCCAGTCCTCCCGGTCCAGGTTGGCGCGGACCACCGCGGCCTGCCCTCCCGCCAGGAACACCCCACCGGACAGCAGGGCCGCCGCCGCCCACCCCTCGGTCGCGGACGGGCCGCCCAGGCGCCGCGCGAGCAGGACGCCGAGCACGAGCAGGGCCCAGACCAGCGCGGGAACGAGCGCGGCCGCCCACAGCGGCATGGAGCCGTCGGGTCCCCCTCCGTCGCCGCCGCCCCAGTGCGTGGCGACCCGGTCCGGCAATCGTCGGGCCGCCGCGAGCGGCAGCGCCACGAGCAACACCATGATTCCCGCGACCCAGACACCGACGCCCCACGTGCGCGCACCGGTCGCTCCGACCGTACGGTCCATTACGGCACCTCCTTGATCATCTCTATGAGATCGGCCTTGCTGTAGCCCAAGCGGGCTCCTTCTTCGACGAGTTCGCGCACCCGGTCCAGCAGCGTCGAGCGCCGGTCGGCCCCGCCGGCCACCGTCACCCCGCGGCCGCGCCGGAACTCCAACAGCCCCTCGTCCCGCAGGGCGCGCAACCCGCGCAACACGGTGTTCGCGTTCACACCGAGCGCCTGCGAGAGGTCGCGGGCGGGCGGGATCCGGTCCCCGGGGGCGCATTCGCCCTCGGCGATGGCACGACGAATGGCACCCGCGACCTGCTCGTGCAGGGGGCGGCCGTCCGTGGTGTTCAACCTCAGCAACATGATGCCAATGGTACTAGCACCATAAGCTCAATGGAACAGTCCTGTCCCGAACAGGCCCCATCCGCAATCCCTTTGACCGCTCAGGACGCCAACTGCCTTACTGGGTATGGCAGAACGCGTGCGTCCGCCGACGCGCAGCGGGCAGAATCGGGGAGGTCCGTCCGACGGCTTCGGGCCCGCGATCGGAAGGGGACTCCGGTGTCGTCACAGGAAATCCAGCTCACGCTCACCGCCGACCAGGCCGCGGCGGGGACGGTCATCGGCGTCAACCTCGCGGGCGGCCCCGTCAACCTGCGCATCCCGCCCACCCGCAACGGCGACCTCATCCGGGCACAGGTCGCCGGCAAGGAGGTGCTGCTGCGGATCCTCGTGACCGGCACCACCGTCGGCGCGACGACCACGACCCCGATGGCCTCCGCCGCGCCCGGTTCTCCCGGCGCGCCCGGTTCGCCCGCCGGACTCAGCCGCGCCGGTTGCCTGGTGGCCCTCGGTACGGCCGCGGCCATCGTCGTCGCCTTCTTCCTGGTGGTCGACGGGGGCGACGACTCCCACAACACCGCCGGCTCCGACAACAGGCCCTCGGCCTCCGCGAGCACCTCGTATTCACCCGCCCCGGGCCAGTACTCCCCGCCCGCCGTCCCCGCCCCCACCTACATGGCGACCGAGTCGACGCCTTCGCGCAGCACCGCACCCGCGCCCGACCCGACCCCCTCGGCGGCCTACCCCGTCCTCCCCAGCACGGAGGCGGCTCCCACCCCCTTCGACCGGGGCACCTGCCTCAACGGCGAACTCCCGGACTCGACGACCGCGCAGCGCGTCACGGGCGTGGACGAGGTGCCCTGCTCGGCGTCCGACGCGCACTACCGGGTGATCGAGAGCATCCCGTTCACCTCGGACATGGACCGCTGCAACACCAACACGAAGACCGAGTACGCCTTCTCCTACCGCTACACGATGGGCGGCAGCGTCCTGAACGAGTACGTGTACTGCCTCGTCGGCATCGGCTCGTACTCCCGCCGATAGGCGCTCCCGCCTGATAGACAGGGAGGCTTCTCCACTCTTCCGCAACTCGGCAGACGCAAGGGCGACATGATGCTCCACCACTTGGACCGCACCCTCGACGAGATCGACGGGCCCCCGTGGCCGCCCGCGCCGCCGAACGCGACGAGCCTCGCCACCAAGGTCCACGCCCTGCGCCGGCGCCCCCTGGGCAGCCTCGCGCCCGCGGACCTGCGCACCCTGATCAGCCAGGACGTGGCGCTCCCCCACGTCCTGCCGCTGGCGGTCGACCTGCTGGTCGAGGATCCGCTGCTGGACGCCTGCTTCTACGAGGGCGACCTCCTGCACGCCGCCGTCACGCGCCCCGCCACGGCCTGGCTCCTGTTCCCGGACCTCGCCGTCCGCCTCGCGACGGCCGTCGCCCCGCTCCCCTCCACGCCCGAACGCGCGGAGTTCCTGGCGACGCACGCCGGCCCGGACCACCGGAACCCGGCGGGGTGACGGCCCCCGCGGCCCGGCACCGATCCTCCGGGGACCCTGTCACGGGGCCGGAGGCGTCACGCCCGCGTTGTGGATCAGTCGCCGGAGCACCTTCAGCGTGGTGACGTAGTGTCCGCGTCGTCGATGCCCTCGTGGAGCGCGGCGCGGATCGCGGGGGCGTGGCGTCCGAGTTCGACGCGGGCCCCCTCCCCCTCCTCGGTGAGCCACAGCCGCCCGTCGGCGTCCCTCGTCAACCAGCCTCGCTCCAGGAGCACCTCGGCCTCCGCCGCCAGATCGTCCTCGGCACGGATGTAGGAGGCCATGGCCTCCCTCAGCTGCCGCAGGGTCATCCCCGCGCCGTCGGGCGAGATGTCGTTCGCCGACAGGTTGCGCAGCAACCAGAACTGCGGGTGCGTGTAACCGTGTTCGACCTGACGGGCCCGGGTGTAGGCGGTCAAGGCCTCGTGGGCGACCCCGGTCCAGTACGCGGCGGGCCGACCGGCGAGTTCGGCGTCGGAGATCTGTTCGTTCGTCATGGGGCGTCCCTTCCCGGTACCTCGGTACGGAGCCCGCACGCGGTGCGGCCCACGTCGAAACCGTATGACCTCGACCGCACTTGAGGACAAGGGGTTCCTCAGGCGGCGGCAACGACCCCGCCTTCGGGCGGGCAGTTCGCGCAGCGGCCCGGTGCCGGGGCGCGGAAGGCCCGGTCGCAGCCGTCGCAGTTCTGCAGCGGATGGGGCCGCGAGGGTGCGGCGACCGGGGGCGGTGGAGGCAGACGCGGGGGCATGGACGTCCGCAGCCGGTAGCCGATCAGCGCGGCCGGGTGACGGAGGTCGGCCGGCAGCTCGGCGGTCAGGGCGTGCCGCACGGCTTCGGGATCGACGCCCCGCTCCAGCCAGGCGGCCACGTCGGGCGCCAATTGCCGTACGCGCTCCTCCGTGAGCAGCAGCCGGGGATCGTCGCAGCGCAGCCGAGCGAGCAGATCCATGGCCTCCCGGGTCGGGAGGTCGGTGGGGATCCCGGACGCGGGGGCCGGTGCGGGGGCCGGCGCCGGTGCGGGCGCGGGATGCGGTACGACGCCCGGTGCCGCCTCGGGGCCCCGGCACGACGGCGGGTCAGGATCCGGCTCGGGCCCCGGCCCCGGCTCCGGCTCGGGCTCCGGATCCAGCTCAGGCCCGTCGGTGTGCGGGGGCCGTGGCGGTGGCGGAGGCGGGGGCGGAGGCAATGGCGGTGCGGTGCCCCGGGGGTGGTTGTAGGACACGGTCCTGGTCAGGAGGCGGCCCTCGGGCGTACGTACGTGGCTGCGCTCCAGGTAGCCGTGCGCCTCCAGCTCCCGAAGGGCTCCGGCGATGCGCACCTCCCCCTCGGGGAAGCGCTCCGCGAGGGCCTTGATGCCGACCTTGGAGCCGGTCGGCAGCGACTGGATGTGCAGGGCGAGGCCGATGGCCACCAGCGACAGGGCCGGGTGCTGGGCGAGGTGGTTGCCCACCACGGTGTAGTGGTGGGCGTGCCGCACGTTGACGTGGACGACACCGGATCGGATGGTCCCGGCGGGAACGCGGGACGTGGCGCGCGAGGGCGCGCTAGGGTGCTTTGACACCATGCGGAAGGGCTTTCTTCCTGTTTGGTCAGGCCCTCGTTCGGGATGCCAGTCCCGGCGGGGGCCGTCTCATGTCTGGGAGTTGTGGGGCCGAGCATATGCCGCTCAACCGCACCAAAAGCCAGCCCGGTTGGCGTAGTTCACCCGTGTGAGTGAGCGGGGAGCCGGAGGGGTGGGGTTGGTCGGTTTCACCTCGGTACTTGGTTCTTAAAGGTCGAGCACGACCGCGTCCCGACCTCCCGCGTCACGGTCCGAGCCCCTCCCGGGGGCGAACCCGAACCGCGGGGGTCCGGGGCCGCGTCGCGGGAACCGGAACCCCGGTCCGACGGAAGCCCGCACCCCCGCACCCGCCCCGCCCCTGCCCACCTTCGGCGCGGGCACCCGGGCGGAGTTCGCGGGACGCACCCGACGCCCGGCGCCCGTACTGGACAATGTCCCCTGTTCTTGGCGGCGGCACATCTCAGGGGGCCCCATGCGGGCGGGGGAGCACTTCTCCGGCAGGTACCGGCTGGACGCGCGGCTCGGGCACGGCGGCATCGGCGAGGTGTGGCGCGCGTACGACGTCGACCTCGGCCGGCCGGTCGCGGTGAAGGTGCTGCTGGAGTTCGACGCACCGGACGAACTGCTGCGCCGCTTCCGGCGCGAGGCGGCGATCGGGGCACGGCTCCAACATCCCGGCATCACCGTCGTCCACGACATCGGGCACCACGAGAACCGGCTGTTCATCGTGATGGAGTTGCTGGAGGGCGAGGACCTCGCCCACCGGCTGGCCCGCTCACCGGGAGGCCTGCCCGTGGCCGAGGCCCTCGAACTGGCGCTCCAGGCAACCGAGGCCCTGTCCGCCGCGCACGCCCGGAAGGTGGTGCACCGGGACCTCAAGCCCGCGAACCTGTTCCTGCTGACCGACGGCCGCCTGAAGATCTGCGACTTCGGCATCGCGCGCACCGCCGACGCGACGGGCGGACTGACGCTCACCGGACGCCCGTTCGGCACCCCCTCCTACATGGCGCCCGAGCAATGGCGCGGCGAGCACGTCGACGCGCGCTGTGACCTGTACGCCCTCGGCTGCGTCCTGCACGCGCTGCTGACGGGCGATTCGCCGTTCCCGGCGACGGAGCAGCCGTGGGCGCTGATGCGCCAGCACCTGGAGGAGGTACCGCCGGGGCTGCGTACGGTACGGGCGGACGTGCCCGTCGGCATCGAGACGCTGGTCTCCTCGCTGCTGGCCAAGGATCCGGCCGGGCGGCCGGACGCGGCAGCCACCGCCGAGCTCCTGCGCGCGCTGCGCCGGCCGGCGCCCGTCGCGCACACCGGCCCCGGCACGCCCCCGCCCACCGACGACGCCCCGACCGGTGGAACCCCTCCGGGCAGCGCCCCGGGCCGCGATGACGACACGGACACCGCCGACACCGCCGACCCCGCCGGCATCGACACCGACACCGGCCTCGACCCGGTCGACACCGCACCCACCCGGACCGCGCCGCCGCCCCGCACTCCGCCGCCACCCGTACCGCCCCTCCCCGACGGTCCTCCCACCCCGACCGGGCGGCCGGCGCGGACGGACACCGCCGCCGGCACCGACCCCGACCCCGATCCCGACGCCCCCTCCCCCGGCCCGTCCCGGCGCAACGTCGTGCTCGGTGGCCTCGCCGCGCTCGCCGCCGTGTCGGGAGGCACGTTCGCCGCCATGAAGCTCACCGACGGCACCGGCGACGACGGGGGCAAGGGCAGCCGCGGCGCCCCGTCCGTCCTCACCGACGACGCCGGTGCGGTGTCCTCGGTGGCGTTCAACGCCGACGGCAGGACCGTGGCCTGCGGCAACAGCGGGAAGACCGTCCGCGTCTGGAAGATCGCGACCCGGACCAAGACGTCCCCGTTCCCGCCCCACTCCAACGCCGTGGCCTCGGTGGCGTTCAGCCCCGACGGCGCGTTCTTCGCCAGCGGCAGCCTGGACAACACGATCCGCCTGTGGGACGTCCGCAACCGCACCGGCGCCGTGCTCACCGGTCACACCAACAGCGTCTGGTCGCTGGCGTTCACCCCCGACGGCAGGACCCTGGCCAGCGGCAGCTGGGACGACACCGTCCGCCTGTGGAACACGGCCGACCGCACGAGCACCACCCTGAGCGGCAACACCGGCGGCGTCTGGTCGGTGGGCTTCAGTCGTGACGGCAGGACCCTCGCCGCCGGCGGGCACGACAACACCGTGCTGGTGTGGGAGGTCGCCTCCCGCAGCATCGTCACCACGCTCACCGGCCACACCGGTTCGGTCACGTCCGTGTCGTTCGGCGCCGACGGCAGGACCCTCGCCACGGGCAGCACCGACAGCACCGTCCGCCTGTGGAACCTCGCCAAGGGCACCAGCACCACCCTGACCGGCCACACCGGCGCCGTCTCCTCGGTCGCCCACAGCCCCGACGGCAAGACCCTCGCCAGCGGCAGCAGCGACAACACCATCCGCCTGTGGAACCTCGCGTGACCCGGGCGGGAACCACGCCCCGCACGTACAAGGGGCCCCACCGGCGGGAGGACATCGACCTGCCGGAGGACCGGGGCTGTCTGCGCTGGGTCCTCGGCGTGCCGCTCGTGGTGCTCTACGCACCGGCGCTGTACGCCTGCTTCGTCGCGCTGGCCATGAGCCCGCAGTCGGCGCACGATCCGCTGCGGGACGACGTGCGGTTCATGGCCGGTGTCTGTGTCGCGGTGTGCTTCGCGGGCCTGTTGCTCACCGCCGTGCCGGTCTTCCACCGGACCATGGGCCGTTGGTGGTACGCCGTACCGTTCCTGCTGGCCACCGTCGCCCACGTCCGCGCGCTGACCGTGTGAGCCGCAGGGCACCGGACGCGCGAACACCGCGGCCCCCGCCCGGACGGGGGCGGGGGCCGCGATGGGCGGGCGCGCTCGGGGCGCGTCCGGATCAGGCGGTGACGGGAACCGGGGCGCCGGTCTTGTCCTCGGCCGGGGTCTCGGCCTGCTCGGCCTTCTCGTCCAGCGGGGAGGCGGAGGCGGAGGCGTACGCCTCCTTGTCCAGGATCCCCTCACGGGCGGAGACGATGACAGGGACGACGGCCTGGCCGGCCACGTTGGTGGCGGTGCGCATCATGTCGAGGATCGGGTCGATCGCCATGAGCAGGCCGACACCGGCCAGCGGCAGGCCCAGCGTGGACAGGGTCAGGGTGAGCATCACGGTCGCGCCGGTCAGACCGGCCGTGGCGGCCGAGCCGACCACCGAGACGAACGCGATGAGCAGGTACTCCTTGATGCCCAGCTGCACGTCGAAGATGTTCGCGATGAAGATCGCGGCGAGCGCCGGGTAGATCGCGGCGCAACCGTCCATCTTCGTGGTGGCGCCGAACGGGACGGCGAAGGAGGCGTACTCCTTCGGGACGCCGAGGCGCTCGGTGACCTTCTGGGTGACCGGCATGGTGCCGACCGAGGAGCGGGAGACGAAGGCGAGCTGGATCGCGGGCCAGGCGCCCTTGTAGAAGTGGAGCGGGTTCACCTTGGCGACGGCCCACAGCAGCAGCGGGTAGACGCCGAACATGACGAGCGCCGAGCCGATGTAGACGTCGGCGGTGAAGGTGGCGTACTTGCCGAGGAGGTCCCACCCGTAGCTCGCGATGGCGGTGCCGATGAGGCCGACGGTGCCGATCGGGGCGAGGCGGATGACCCACCACAGGGCCTTCTGGAGGAGTTCCAGGACCGACTCGGCGAGGTTCAGGACCGGCTGGGCCTTGGTGCCGAGCTGGAGGGCGGCGATACCGGCGACGGCGGCCAGGAAGACGATCTGGAGCACGTTCAGCTCGGTGAACGGCGTGATGATGTCCTTCGGCACGATGCCGGTCAGGAAGTCGATCCAGGAACCGGTCCGCTTGGGCTCCTTGCCGTCGGCCGGGGTGAGGCCGGTGCCCGCGCCCGGGTCGGTCAGCAGGCCTATCGCGAGGCCGATGCCGACCGCGATCAGCGACGTGATCATGAACCAGAGCAGCGTGCGGGAGGCGAGCCGCGCGGCGTTGTTCACCTTCCGCAGGTTGGTTATGGACACCAGGATCGCGAAGAAGACGAGCGGGGCGACGGCCAGCTTCAGCAGCTGGATGAAGATGTCGCCGACCTGTTCGAGGGTGGTCTTCAGCCAGCTGATGTCCTGGCTGCGGGCGAGCCAGCCGAACAGCACGCCGAACACGAGACCGGCGACGATCTGGGCCCAGAACGGGAACTTGAAGGAGGCCTTGGCGGGAGCCTGGGCCTGGGGGGTGGCGGACACGGACACTCTCCGGGGGGACGCACGACGTACGGCGGAAGGTTCTGCGAGGGGTGCGGTGCGGCAGCAGCCGGAAGGGGCCGGGCCGGCCGGGACTGCTGCTGTATCGATTCAGCTCAACTGCGGAGGGAATCAGCGGCAACAGCAACAGGCCGCGGACACGCGGCGGCAGAGGTCGACGTGCAGGCGCTCCACGAGCGGGACGCTCGCGGTCATCGGGTGCGCAACTGTGGTCAACATGTTGAACACGCTAACACTTCTGCTTTGAGAAGCCCAAAGTGATTCTTTGATCCAGAACGGTCCGGCGCCCGCCGCGTCCGGCCGGGGAAACGCGAAAGCCCCAGCGTTACGGGCGGTATTCCCGTAGCTGGGGCGGTTCGGTGTGTGAGGAAGCCAACGCGGCTCGGGTCAGCCGACGCGGGCGGCGTCGTCGGCCACGTCCTCCTGGCTGCGGTTCGCCGCGAGCTTGTCCTTCGCACCCGCGACGCGTCCGGAGATCTGCACGGACATCGCGTCGCGCTGCTTGCGCAGGAGGACGAACGAGAGCGGGGCCGACAGCACGAGCGCGAGCAGCACGATCCAGGCGGGGTTGGCGTCACCGAGGCCGGAGGGCACCCAGCCCAGGCGGACCAGCAGGGCGACGAGGACCAGGCATCCGACGAAGATGCCAAGGCGCATCGCGGTGTAGCGGATCGTCGCGCTCGTCTTGAGGGACACGGTGACCCCTTCTCTCTCGTCGTACTGCGGGCATGGCGTGCCCGTCCAGTGAAGCACGCCGGGGCTCCGCCGCGGCCCGCCGGGGGTCGGTGCCGCATCGGCGGGGGGCGGCGGGGCGGGGAACGGAAAGGCCCCGGTCCGCGGGGACCGGGGCTCCGTCGTGGGTGCGGGCGCTCAGAGGCGCATGGCCTGCGGGGTCTCGCGCAGGTCGGCGTCCGGGCCGGGGTACTCGCGGATGATCTCGTAGCGCGTGTTGCGCTCCACGGGGCGGAAGCCCGCCTCGCGGATGAGGTCGAGGAGGTCCTCGCGGCCGAGCTTGTTCGGGGTGCCGTAGTTGTCGGCGTCATGCGTGATCTTGTACTCGACGACCGAGCCGTCCATGTCGTCCGCGCCGTGCAGCAGCGCGAGCTGGGCGGTCTGCACGCCGTGCATCACCCAGAACACCTTGACGTGCGGGACGTTGTCGAAGAGCAGCCGGGAGACCGCGAAGGTCTTCAGCGCCTCCGCGCCGGTCGCCATCGAGGTGCGCGCCTGGAGCTTGTTGCGGACCTTGCCGTCCTGCATGTCCACGAAGTCGTGCTGGTAGCGCAGCGGGATGAAGACCTGGAAGCCGCCGGTCTCGTCCTGGAGCTCGCGCAGCCGCAGTACGTGGTCCACGCGGTGGCGCGGCTCCTCGATGTGCCCGTAGAGCATCGTCGACGGGGTCTTGAGCCCCTTGGAGTGGGCCAGTCGGTGGATGCGCGACCAGTCCTCCCAGTGGGTGCGGTGGTCGACGATGTGCTGACGGACCTCCCAGTCGAAGATCTCCGCGCCGCCACCGGTCAGCGACTCCAGGCCGGCCTCGATCAGCTCGTCCAGGATGTCGGAGGCCGACATCCCGGAGATCGTTTCGAAGTGGTGGATCTCGGTCGCCGTGAACGCCTTCAGCGAGACGTTGGGCAGTGCCTCCTTGAGGGCGGACAGCGAACGCGGGTAGTACCGCCACGGCAGGGTCGGGTGCAGACCGTTGACGATGTGCAGCTCGGTGAGGTTCTCGTTCTCCATGGCCTTGGCCAGGCGGACGGCTTCCTCGATGCGCATCGTGTACGCGTCCTTCTCCCCCGGCTTGCGCTGGAAGGAGCAGTACGCGCAGGACGCGGTGCACACGTTCGTCATGTTCAGGTGGCGGTTGACGTTGAAGTGGACGACGTCACCGTTCTTGCGCGTGCGCACCTCGTGCGCGAGGCCACCGAGCCAGGCCAGGTCGTCCGACTCGTAGAGGGCGATGCCGTCCTCACGCGTCAGCCGCTCGCCGGAGCGGACCTTCTCCTCCAGCTCACGCTTGAGCCCAGCGTCCATGCCGGTGTCTCCTCTTTGTCCTGACCTGCCTGCAACCGCCACCCACCGTACTCTCAGCTCTCCTCGGGCAGCTCCCCGACCCGGTTCTCCCACTTCGTGGAGAGCACGATCGTGGTGCGGGTGCGCGAGACGCCCTTGGTGCCCGAGAGCCTACGGATGATCTTCTCCAGGCCGTCGACGTCGCTGGCGCGGACCTTCAGCATGAAGGAGTCGTCGCCCGCGATGAACCAGCAGTCCTCGATCTCCGCGAGGTCGCGGAGCCTGCGGGCCACGTCCTCGTGGTCGGCCGCGTCCGAGAGCGAGATCCCGATCAGCGCGGTGACGCCGAGCCCGAGCTCGGCGGCGGCCACCGTCGCGCGGTAGCCCGTGATGACGCCGGCCGTCTCCAGCCGGTTGATGCGGTCGGTGACGCTGGGGCCGGAGAGGCCCACGAGACGGCCCAGCTCCGCATACGAGGCACGACCGTTCTCACGAAGTGCCTGGATGAGCTGCCTGTCCACCGTGTCCATTACGTGGAGCCTTCCATTATTCGGCGATTCTGCAAGTCTAGGTATAGAATCAAAGGCACGCAGGGTCAACACCCTGCGAATCTTTCAACAGATCAATGACGATCTTCAGGAGTGGTTCACCGTGTACACGATCGAGATGGCCTACGCGCACATGCGACAGCTCCAGGAGCTGGCCAACCGATCCCGCACCGACCAGCCGTCCGCCGCCCACCGCGTGGACAAGACCCGCAAGCCGCGCAGCGCCAAGCAGCGCTAGTCACCGCCGCCTGCCCCCTCGGGAGGACGGGAGCCACCACCGAGCTCCCCCTCCCACCTGCGGTACAGCACGTGCGGCACACCCGCCGCGTCGAGCACCCGCCCCGCGACGAAGTCCACCAGATCCTGGATGTGCGTCGCACCCGCGTAGAACGCCGGAGAGGCGGGCAGCACCACTGCGCCCGCCTCGTCCAGCGCCACCAGGTGTTTCAGGGTCTGCCCGTTGAGCGGGGTCTCCCGCACCGCGACCACCAGTCGGCGCCGCTCCTTGAGCGTCACGCTCGCGACCCGCTGGAGCAGGTCCTTCGACAGCCCGAGCGCCACTCCGGCCACACAGGCCGTCGACGCCGGCACGATCAGCATCCCCTTCACCCGGTACGAACCCGAGCTCGGCCCGGCCGCCAGATCGCCCGCGCCCCAGTAACGGACGTCGTCCAGTTCCGGCGCCGCGAACGTCCCGGGCTTCCCGTCCGCCCCGCGCTCCAACCACCGGCCCAGGTCGTCGCGCCAGTGCGCGTCGCGGAAGGCGATGCCGGTCTCGTCCAGGAGGGTGAGCCGGGAGGCCCTGCTCACCACCAGGTCCACGCTCTCCCCCGCTGCCAGCAGCCCGCGGATCACCGCCGCCGCGTACGGCGTCCCGGACGCCCCGGAAACCCCGACCACCCACGGGGTGCGATTGCGCTCAGTCATACCTCCGAGACTATCCGGCCACACCGGAAGGGCACTGGGTAAGGTGACCCGACGTTTCAAGGGGTGGGACGCGCGACGCGGGAGAGGACGGGGCCGCCATGGGGGACACCCAGGTCGAGGAGTGGAGCCGGGTGGAGCGGGCCAAGGCCGCCGGCATGCTGATGCTGGGCTGGGTGGGCCTGCTCTGGCTGATAGAAGCGGTCGACTACGCCACCGGCCACGCGCTGGACGCGTACGGGATCGCGGCCTGGGACCCGGGCAGCCTCCTGCGGTCCCCGCTGGCCGCGTTCCTGCACTACGGCTTCGACCACGTCGCCGCCAACAGCGTCCCGCTGCTGGTCTTCGGCTTCGTCGCCGCCCTCGGCGGGATCCGCCGCTTCCTCGCCGTCAGCGCCCTCATCATCGTGGCCGACGGCATCGGCACCTGGCTGCTCTCGGCGCCGGGCAGCATCACCGCCGGCGCCTCCGGCCTCGTCTTCGGCCTCTTCGGCTACCTCGTCGTGCGCGGCTTCGTCGAGCGCAAGGTCCTGGGCATCGTGGTGGGCGTCGTGATCGGCCTCTACTGGGGCGCCACCGCCTTCTACGGCATCCTGCCGCTCGACGACGGGATCAGCTGGCAGGGCCACCTCTGCGGCCTCGCGGCCGGCGTGGTCACGGCCCTCTACTTCCGCCGACCGGCCCCCAGCACCGACTTCACGCTCTAGAAGGTCAGGCCCCGCACGACCAGGTCCAGCAGCGCGCACACGAACAGGGCCATGCCGATGAACCCGTTCACCGTGAAGAAGGCGCGGTTCAGGCGGGACAGGTCGTGCGGCTTGACGATGGTGTGCTCGTAGAGGAACGCGCCGACCACGATCACCAGGCCGGCCCAGAACAGCACGCCCGCGTCCGTCAGCACGCCGTACCAGGCCAGCAGCCCGGTGGTCACCACGTGCGCGCCGCGGGCGCCCCACAGGGCCGCCGGGATGCCGAAGCGGGCCGGGACCGAGCGGACTCCCTCGGCCCGGTCGGCCGCCACGTCCTGGCAGCCGAAGATCAGGTCGAAGCCGCCGATCCACACGCCGACGGCGAGCCCCAGCACGACCGCGTCCCAGGACCACTCGCCGGTGACGGCGAGCCAGGCCCCGATGGGGCCCATCGCCTGGGCGAGGCCCAGGATGGCGTGCGGGAAGTCCGTGAACCGCTTCCCGTACGGGTACACCACCATCGGCACGACGGCGACCGGCGCCAGCATCAGGCACAGCGGGTTCAGCAGCGCCGCCGAGCCCAGGAAGACGACGAGCGCGATCCCGGCGCCGGTCCACGCGGAACGCACCGACACCGCGCCGGTGACGAGTTCGCGCCCGGCGGTGCGCGGGTTCCGGGAGTCGATCTCCCGGTCGATGATCCGGTTGGCCGCCATCGCGAAGGTCCGCAGCCCGACCATGCAGATGGTCACGAGCAGCAGCGTGCCCCAGTGCACGGTCCCGTCGAGCTGGAACATCGCGGTGAAGGCGGCGATGTAGGCGAACGGCAGCGCGAAGACCGAGTGTTCGATCATCACGAGCCGCAGGAAGGCCTTCACCTTGCCGTTCGTCCGGGGCGCGGGCCCGGGTTCGAGGACCCCCTCGGCGGCCGATGTCATCCGAGGGACCTCCGGAACTGTTCGAGTTCGACGCGCAGGTCGGCGAGGGCGGTGGGGCCGATCTCCACCTCCAGCGGGGGCGTGCCCTCCGACGGCGGCGGGACGACGGACGCCAGGAAGGCGAAGCCCTCGCCGGCGGGGCGTCCGCTGAGGCGCAGCACGTCGTGGGCGGCCACGGTCAGCACGACCGTGAACTCGGCGTCCGGGTCGGCGGTCGCGGCCAGCAGGCTGCCCGCGAAGGCGTCGGCGTCGGCGGTGGACAGCTCGTTGAGGGCGATCTCGCGGCCCTCGCCGTCCGTCCGGTCGGCGATCAGCTGCCACAGGTCGGACGGCCCCGCGAACTCCTCGGGGGTCACTCCGGCGCGCTCGGCCGCCTCCCGGACGCCCGGCTGCGCCGGGTCGATCTCGGGTCGCACCAGCGCGACGCAGGGCGTGTCGGTTCCGATGAAGAGGGCGGGTCCGCCCACGGCGATGGGACTCACAGTCCGTACTCCTTCCAGCGGCGGTCCACGAGGGCCGCCGTCGCGGGGTCGGACTCCACCATGTCGGGCCAGCCGCCGTCGCGCGTGTAACCCTCCTCCGGGAGTTTCTTCGTGGCGTCGATGCCCGCCTTGCCGCCCCAGAACTGCTGGTACGAGGCGTGGTCCAGATGGTCCACCGGCCCCTCGACCACCGTCAGGTCGCGCGCGTAGTCCGTGTTGCCCAGCGCCCGCCAGGACACCTCGTGCAGGTCGTGGACGTCGCAGTCCTTGTCCACCACGATGATCAGCTTGGTCAGCGACATCATGTGGGCGCCCCAGATGGCGTGCATGACCTTCTGCGCGTGCTTCGGGTACTTCTTGTCGATCGAGACGATCGCGCAGTTGTGGAAGCCGCCCGACTCCGGCAGGTGGTAGTCCACGATGTCCGGCACGATGATCTTCAGGAGCGGCAGGAAGAACCGCTCGGTGGCCCGCCCCAGCGGTCCGTCCTCGGTCGGCGGCCGGCCGACCACGATCGACTGGATCAGCGGGCGCTTGCGCATCGTCACGCAGTCGATCTTCAGCGCGGGGAAGGGCTCCTGCGGGGTGTAGAAGCCGGTGTGGTCACCGAACGGGCCCTCGGGGAGCATCTCCCCGGGCTCCAGCCAGCCCTCGATGACGACCTCGGCGTTGGCCGGTACCTGGAGCGGGACCGTCTTGCAGTCGACCATCTCGATCCGCTTGCCCGCGACGAACCCGGCGAAGAGGTACTCGTCGATGTCGCCGGGCAGCGGCGCGGTGGAGGCGTAGGTGACGGCCGGCGGGCAACCGAAGGCGATGGCGACGGGCAGTCGCTCGCCCTTCGCCGCGGCGACGGCGTAGTGGTTGCGGCTGTCCTTGTGGATCTGCCAGTGCATGCCGATGGTGCGCTTGTCGTGCCGCTGGAGGCGGTAGAGACCGAGGTTGCGCACGCCCGTCTCGGGGTGCTTGGTGTGCGTGAGGCCGAGGTTGAAGAAGTCCCCGCCGTCCTTGGGCCAGGTGAACAGCGCCGGGAGCTGGTCGAGGTCGACGTCGTCCCCGGTGAGGACGACCTCCTGGACCGGCGCGGAGTCGCCCTTCACCTTCCTCGGCGGGACGTGCACCATCGAGCCGAGCTTGCCGAAGGCCTCGCGGACGCCGATGAAGCCCTGCGGGAGTTCGGGCTTGAGCAGCCCGCCGATCTTCTCGCTGATCTCCGCGTACGACTTCAGACCGAGGGCCTTCAGGAGGCGGCGGTCGGTCCCGAAGACGTTCATGGCGAGCGGCATCGCCGAGCCCTTGACGTTCTCGAAGAGCAGGGCGGGACCCCCCGCCTTGTTCACTCTGTCGACGATCTCCCCGACCTCCAGGTACGGGTCGACTTCGGCCTTGATGCGCTTGAGGTCGCCCTCTCGCTCCAGAGCCCGGAGCAGCGAGCGGAGATCGTCGTAAGCCATGGGGCCCAGTATCCGTCACCCTCTACCCTGGAAGCGTCACCGGGGCCCGACGCGGGCCCCGCCGCCACTGCTCGGGAGTCGGTCCCACACCGTGCTGCGCCTTCTGCCCTTCGTACTTCTCCTCGCACTGACCATCTATGCCTTCGTCGACTGCCTGAACACCCCGGAGGAGGAGGTCAAGGTCCTCCCCAAGGGGGTCTGGGTGATCATCATCCTGCTGTTCTCGATCGTCGGCCCGGTGGTCTGGCTCTTCGCGGGCAAGAAGCGCTCCGCGGTGGGCGGCGGTGGCGGCCGGTCGCGCAGGAACCAGTGGGTCGCCCCCGACGACAACCCGGACTTCCTCAAGTCGCTGCGCGACGAGCAGGAGAAGAAGGACGAGGCGGAGCGCAAGGACGAGGACGGCGCCACCGACGGCGACAACGACCGCGACCGCGACAAGGACAAGGACTAGGACAAGGACTAGCCCCGCTCCGGGAACCCGCGTGCGGGGTGCGCTCGTTGACGGGGAGCGGCGCGTGCCGTGATGTGACGCGAAAGATGATTGAACGCGTTCAAGTCGGCTGACAGAATGGCGCCATGCCTCTGCCACGGGCCCCGCAGCACGGCGGGCCGCGGATCATCGACACGGCCTTGCGCAATCTCCTCGCGTACGGGGTGCTCGTCGCCGCCCTGCTCGCCATGACCGGCTGGAACCCCCAGCGATCCGGCCCCGGCCCCGTCCCCGCCGTCTACGACGCCCGTCTCTCCGAGATCGTCGGCACCTGGCGCTGCGTCGACGGCACCGTGGTCGTCTTCCACGCCGGGGGCACCGCCTCCGTCACCCTCCTCGACGGCCAGGAACGCGACTACGCCGCGGGCTGGCGACTCTCCGGGCCGGCCACCTGGACCCTCACCGACGACCAGCCCGCCGGCCGCAACCTCGGCCAGCACCTGCGCCTGGACCTGCCCGCCGCCACCGGCACCGCGACCCGCAGCAACACCGTCACGCGGACGCCCGGCCGCTACTCCTGGACCTTCGAGCTCCGCCGCGACGAACGCCGGACCCTGGAGCTGTACTTCTTCCTCGGCCCCTCGCAGGGGAACGGCGCCTACGTCCTGGAGAAGGACGCCTGAGCGGCACCGGCCCCCGGGCCGCCCCCCTCCTCGGAGCCGGCCCGCGAAAAGGCCCCGCCGCCCGCCCGACGCGGTCGGGGCGGGCGGCGGGGCCTCCTTGCGGGGGTCGCGGCGGATGGGACCGCCGGTCAGACGCCCGCGTACGAGTGCTTGCCGCTGAGCAGGATGTTCACGCCGTAGTAGTTCCAGATCCAGCAGGCGAAGGCGAACAGCGCGAGGTACGCGGCCTTGCGGCCCTTCCAGCCCGCCGTGGCGCGCGCGTGCAGGTAGCAGGCGTACGCGACCCACGTCACGAACGACCAGACCTCCTTGGGGTCCCAGCCCCAGTAGCGGCCCCACGCGTCGCCCGCCCAGATCGCGCCCGCGACGATGGTGAACGTCCACAGCGGGAAGACCGCCGCGTTGATGCGGTACGAGAACTTGTCGAGCGACGCCGACGAGGGCAGCCGCTCCATCACCGAGGTGCGGAAACGACCCGGCGTGCGGCCCGCTTCCAGGTGGCTCTCGTAGCTGTCGCGGAACAGGTAGAGCACCGCGCCGGCCGCGCCGATGTAGAAGACGGCGCCGCAGAAGATGGCGGTGGAGACGTGGATCCACAGCCAGTACGAGTCCAGGGCCGGCACCAGCTGGTCGCTGTCGGTGTACAGCACCTTGACCGCGATGCCGAGGTCCAGCAGGACGGTGGTGACCAGGATCAGCCCGAGCCAGCGGACGTTCTTCTTCAGCGCGAGCAGCAGCAGGTACGCGCCGACGGCCACCGTGGAGAAGGTGATCGAGAACTCGTACATGTTGCCCCAGGGCGCCCGCTGCACCGACAGCGCGCGGGCGACCACGCCGGCCGCCTCGATGAGGAAGCCGAGCGCGGTCAGCGAGACCGCGACGCGCCCGTACAGGTCGCCCTGCTCGTCGCCGCCGGCGGCGCCCGGGCCGTCCGGCACATCGCGCGAACCGGTGGCCGAGCGGGTGACGACCTTCGGCTTGTCGAGGACGGCGGTGCCCCCCTTGCCGCGCACCTGCACGGCGGGCGCCTCGGCGGCGTGCGGCGCGGTCAGCGCGGCGGCCGTGCGGGCCACCTTGCTGCGGCTGCCGAAGGTCCACTCCAGGATGTGCGCGAGGAAGGCGAGCGTGTAGACCGCCATCGACGAATAGATCAGGTAGTTGCTGATCTGCGCCAGGTTCTCATTGGCTGCGACTGCGAGCGACATCATCCGCGCTCCCCTTCAACGTTTTCCTTGACAGGTTGTCCGGGCGCCGAGGGCGCCTGCTGGTGGAGGGCGGCGGAGAGCACCGCGAGCTCCTCCGGGAGCCTGGCGGACTCGCTGCGGCCGAGGCCCGCCATCTCGACGACGGTGACGCCGTCCTTGCCGGTCACCGCCCGGACCCAGATCCGGCGGCGCTGGATGAACAGTGAGGCGGCCAGACCGCCGATGGCGACGATCGCGCCCGCGAGGGCGAGGCCGTTCGCCGGCTGCTGGGTGACCGAGAACGTCGCCCAGCGCTCGATGCCCTCGAACTTCACGGTGCCCGCGCCGTCCGGCAGGGTCATCTCCTCGCCGGGCAACAGGCGCTTCTTGAAGAGCTCGCCCTGCTCGTCCTTGAACTCCTTCATCTTCGAGGTGTTCAGCTGGTACACGTTCTGCGGCAGGCCCGAGTCCACGCCGAGGCTGCCGTGGTAGGCGCTGAGCGCGAGCACGGGGAAGTCCAGCGCGGGGAACTGGGAGAGCATCGTGCCCTTGCCCTCGCCCGCGAAGGTCGGCACGAACATGGCGTTGAAGCCGAGCTGCTCCTGCTTCCCGTCCTTGTCCTTGTAGCCGTCGGTGACCTTGACCGCGCCCGAGGAGCTGAGGTTGGCGTCGAAGGGCAGCATCGGCACGGCGTCCTTGAAGATCACCTTGCCGTCGGGTCCGGTCACCGAGATGACCGGCGCGTAGCCGTGGCCGAGGAGGAAGACCTTGGAGCCGTCGATCTCCAGCGGCTTGTTGACCTCGATCTCGGTCTTCACCGGCTTGCCGTGCGCGCCCTCGCTGAAGGAGACGTACGCCTTGAAGTCGCGCGGGGTGCCCTTCTGCGGGCCGCTCGTCTCGTACGTCGCGTCGAACTTGTCCAGGGTGAACGAGAACGGCGGCAGGCTGTCGGGCGAGAAGAGACCGCCGTACTTGAAGTCGTCGTACTGGGTCAGCGTGTTCGAGAAGCCCTTGCCGCGCAGGACGAGCTTGCCGCCCTCGGACTTGTAGAGCTGCCCGACCGCGAAGGCGACCAGCATGAAGATCAGGGCGATGTGGAAGGCCAGGTTCCCGGCCTCGCGGAGGTAGCCCTTCTCGGCGGCCACGGCGTTGCCGGCCGCGTCCGTGCGGAAGCGCCGCCCGCCGAGGAGGGTCTTCGCCGAGGCGAGCACCTCCTCCGGGGACTTCTCCGTGCGCCACGTCGCGTACGCGGGCAGCCGGTCCAGGCGCCGGGGGGCGCCCGGCGGGCGGCCGCTGAGCTGTCCGATGAACTGCCAGGTGCGCGGGACGATGCAGCCGATGAGCGACACGAACAGCAGGATGTAGATCGCGGAGAACCACACCGAGCTGTAGACGTCGAACAACTGGAGCTTCTCGGCGATCGGCACCCAGAACTCGTGCTTGTCCTTCCACTCGGCGACCTTCATCGAGTCGACCTGCGTCTGCGGGACGAGCGAGCCGGGGATCGAGCCGAGGGACAGTAGGAAGAGCAGGATCAGCGCCACCCGCATCGAGGTGAGCTGGCGCCAGAACCAGCGGGCCCAGCCGATCACGCCGATGCCGACGGGCGCCGACGGCGCGTCCTCCAGCGGGGCCGTGGACAGCTGCGCGCCGGCGGCGAGGTCGGTGGCGTCCGCGGCCGGGTCGGGGGTGTCGGGGGCGTCCGCGGGGGCGGAGTCGTGGGGCGCCGCGCCGGGCGCCTTGTCGGTCGTACTCATGTCCGTGTAGTCCTCAGATCCCCACCGTGAAGCTCTCGCTCCAGCTCTGCATCTCCATGACGATGCTGCCCCACCATCCTGTGACGAGCAGGATTCCGGTGGCGACCAGCATGCCGCCGCCGATGCGCATCACCCACGCGTAGTGCTTCTTCACCCAGCCGAAGGCGCCGAGCGCCTTGCGGAAGGCGACCGCGGCGAGGATGAACGGTACGCCGAGTCCGAGGCAGAAGACGGTGGTCAGCAGCGCGCCGCGGCCGGCGCTCGCCTGCTCGAAGGCCAGGCTGTTGACGGCGGCGAAGGTCGGGCCCATGCAGGGCGTCCAGCCGACGCCGAACAGGACGCCGAGCACGGGCGCGCCGAGCAGGCCCGCGGTCGGCTTCTTGTGGAAGCGGAACTCGCGCATCGTCAGGCCGGGGATGAGCCCCATGAAGAACAGGCCGAGGACGATCACCAGGGCGCCGAGCACCCGGGAGATGACGTCCTGGTGGGCCTGGAGGCTCTGGCCGAAGTACCCGAAGAGCGCGCCGGTGGAGACGAAGACGGCGGTGAAGCCGAGGACGAAGAGGGTGGCCCCGGCGACCATCCGGCCGCGGCGGGCGTCGGCGAGGTCCACCCCGCCGACGCCGGTGACGTACGACAGGTAGCCGGGGACCAGCGGCAGCACGCAGGGCGAGAAGAAGGAGACCAGACCGCCGAACAGGGCGATCGGCAGGGCCGCCAGCAGGCCGCCGTTCAGGACCGTGGTGTTGACGCCGATCGGTTCGGCGGCGAGGAGGAGCTCGACCACGAGGTCACTTCTCCGCGAGGAGCGGGTCGATCATCGAGCGCAGCTGCTCCTCGTTGAGCGCGACGAGGGCGCGGGCCGCGATCCGGCCCTCCTTGTCGAGGACGATCGTGGAGGGGATGGCCTGCGGGTTCAACGTGCCCTTGGGGAAGCGGAGCATCAGCTTGCCGTCCGGGTCGTAGAGGCTCGGGTAGGTGATCCCGTAGGTCTCCTCGAAGGCGGCCGCGTTCTGCTTGCTGTTGTCGCGGGTGTTCAGGCCCACGAAGGTGACGTCCTTGCCGCCGTCGGCCATCTCCTTGGAGACCTTCGCGAAGTACGGGGCCTCGGCGCGGCACGGCGGACACCAGGAGCCCCAGACGTTGAGGACGACGACCTTGCCCTTGAGGGTGGTGGTGTCGAGGGTCTGGCCGGCGACCGTCTCGCCGTCGAGCTTGGGGGCCTCCTTGCGGTCGGCCCGGGCGACGGTGGAGATGCCGCTGGGGCCCGCCACGTAGTTGCCGCCGGCGGACCCGGAGGGCTTGCCGCCGTCGTCCCCGTCGCCGCACGCCGTCAGGGTCATGGCGCTCGCGAGGGCCACCGCGGTCAGCAGGACGGTGCGGCCGCTGGTCGAGCGGCGGCTACTTCGGCGGCGAAGGGCGCGGCTAAGGCTCATGTGAAAAGTTTCGCATGAGCGATTTGCGGATCTTCCGCACCCCCCGACGCGAAGTCAATGCGCTGGTCAGGTACGGGAGAGGTACGTGGACCAGCCACCGTCCGGCTGCTTGCCCGGTCCGAGGGCGTGCAATTTGGCCAGGACGGCCGGGTCCTGGACGTCCAACCAGTCGGTGAACTGCCGGAAAGATATGAGGCGTACATCCTTTTTGTCCGCGATGCTCTTGAGGGCCTCCTCGACGGCGTCCATGTAGATGCCGCCGTTCCACTCCTCGAAGTGGTTGCCTATGAAGAGGGGCGCGCGGTTGGTCTCGTAGGCCCGTCGGAACCCGCCGAGGTAGGTGGCGGTGGCCTGGGAGCGCCAGCCCGGGTAGTTGGACGGGACGCCCTTCGTGGAGTTCTTCGACTGGTTGGCGAGGATGTTGTAGTCCATCGACAGCACGTCGAAGGAGTGCCCGGGGAAGGGCAGCGACTGCAGGGGCAGGTCCCAGACCCCTTCCTTCTTCACCGGCCAGGTCTGCAGGCCGCCGGGCGAGCTGGCGTCGTAGCGCCAGCCGAGTTCGCGGGCGACGGGCAGCAGGGTGTCCCGGCCGAGCAGGCAGGGGGTGCGGCCGCCCACCAGTTCCTTGCGGTAGTCGAAGGGCAGCGGTTCGAGGCCGGTGAAGCCGGTGTTGGTCCGCCAGCCGGTGACGAACGACACGGCCTGGTCGATCTCGGTGCGCCAGTCCTCGGAGGTCCAGCGGGCCACGGAGCCGGGGCCGGCGCAGAAGTGGCCGTTGAAGTGGGTGCCGATCTCGTGCCCGTCGAGCCAGGCCTCGCGGACGTGGCCGAGGGTGGCGCGGATGTTCTCGTCCTTCAGGTAGCCGATGTCCGAGGCACCGACGGGGTTGCGCGGCGGCTTGTAGAGGTGCTTCTTCGACTCGGGCAGCAGGTAGAGGCCGGAGAGGAAGAAGGTCATGGTCGCGTCGTGGTCGCGGGCGAGCTTGAGGAAGCGCGGGAAGAGGCCGTTGCCGACCTCGCCTGCGCCGTCCCAGCTGAAGACGACGAACTGCGGTGGCGTCTCGCCCGGCTGGAGCGGCACGGGCGCCGCCGGCTGGCGGGGCTGCGGGCCGGTGTCCGCGGTGGAGCCGTCACCGATCGGCTTGGCGTCGGGTTTCGCGGGGCCCGCGGTGGGGTCCGGGCCCGCGCCGCCCTGTCCGGATCCGCCGCCTCCGCCACCGCAGCCCGCGACGGCCGTCGCGGCTGCGGCAGCGCCGAGTCCGAGCAGTGTCCTTCGACTGAAGTCTCGTACGTCGCTCATGAAATGTCATATAAACGGACAATCCATGGGCATCGACACCCCGCCCCGCCCGAGCGCATCGAACTTGATCGAACCCATCCCGAACCATGGCGTCCTCTTGACCTTCACGCCGCAACCGGCACCGAGGACCGACGGGAGGACGAGGAGCCGGGCCGGCCGGGGGATCGAGCACACCCCCGGCCGATCGGGAATCAGGCCCCGAAAGCCTTCGACTTGCCCTTCACCGGCTTCGCACCGGCCAGCAGGTGCGCCGGAACCAGGTCCCGCGCCGGCTCGCTGTAGCCCACCGACACCAACCGCTCGCCCTGGTAGGTGAACGACGTCAACGAGGCCAGCGTGCACTGCCGACGGCGCGGGTCGTGCCACAGCCGCCGCTTCTCCGCGAAGCTCCGGACGATCCAGATCGGCAGCTGGTGACTGACCGCCACGGCCTCGTGTCCGCGCGCGGCGTCCCGCGCCGCCTCGATGGCGCTCATCATCCGCACGACCTGCTCGACGTACGGCTCGCCCCAGGACGGCTTGAACGGGTTCGTCAGGTGCTTCCAGTTGCCCGGCTTGCGCAGCGCGCCGTCACCGACGCCGAAGGTCTTGCCCTCGAAGACGTTGCCCGCCTCCAACAGCCGCCCGTCGGTCGCCAGGTCCAGGCCGTGCGTCTTCGCGATCGGCATGGCCGTCTCCTGCGCCCGCTCCAGCGGGGACGCCACGACGTGGGTGATGTCCCGGTCCTGAAGGTGCTCGGCGACCCGGTCGGCCATCTCCCGGCCCAGCTCGGAGAGGTGGTAGCCGGCCCGACGGCCGTAGAGGACGCCGTCCGGGTTGTGCACCTCGCCGTGCCGCATCAGGTGGACCACGGTCATCTCGCTCATGCGCCCGCCTCCGGGTTCGCCTCGGCGGCGGCACGGGCCGCGGCGGGCAGCGCGGCGGCGATGCGCTCGACCGCGCGCTCGTCGTGCGCCGTGGACACGAACCACGACTCGAACGCCGACGGCGGCAGGTAGACGCCCTGCGCCAGCATCGAGTGGAAGAACCCGTTGAAGCGGAAGCTCTCCTGCTTCTTCGCGTCGTCGTAGTTGCGGACCTCGTCCTCCGTGAAGAACACGGAGAACATGTTGGAGGCCGTCTGCAGCCGGTGCGCGACGCCCTCCTTGGTCAGCGCGGCCGTCACCAGGCCCTGGATCTCCGCGGAGACCGCGTCGACCTTCTCGTACGCCGCCCCGTCCAGCAGCCGCAGCTGCGCGAGACCGGCGGCGGTGGCGATCGGGTTACCGGACAGCGTGCCCGCCTGGTAGACCGGGCCGGCCGGGGCCAGGTGGCCCATCACGTCGGCACGCCCGCCGAAGGCGGCCGCCGGGAAGCCGCCGCCCATGACCTTGCCGAAGGTCATCAGGTCGGGCCGGACCCCGTCGACGCCGTACCAACCGGCGCGGGAGGTGCGGAAGCCCGTCATCACCTCGTCGGAGATGTACAGGGCGCCGTTGTCCCGGCACAGGTCGGCCAACCCCTGGTTGAAGCCCTCGCCCGGGGTCACGACACCCATGTTGCCGGGCGCCGCCTCGGTGATCACACAGGCGATCTCGCCCGGGTGCGCGGCGAACGCGGCCCGGACGGCCTCCAGGTCGTTGTAGGGCAGCACGATCGTGTCCCCGGCCTGCGCGCCCGTCACGCCCGGGGTGTCCGGCAGCGCGAACGTCGCGAGTCCGGAACCGGCGGCGGCCAACAACGCGTCCACGTGTCCGTGGTAGCAGCCGGCGAACTTGACGATCTTGGCGCGGCCGGTGAACCCACGGGCCAGCCGGATCGCCGACATGGTCGCCTCGGTGCCGGACGACACCAGGCGCACCTGCTCGACGGGCTCGATGCGGGCGACGATCTCCTCGCCGAGGGCGACCTCGCCCTCACCGGGCGTACCGAAGGACGTGCCGCGGGCCACGGCGGCCTGGACTGCCTCGATCACCTGGGGGTGGGAGTGGCCGAGAATCATCGGTCCCCACGAGCAGACCAGGTCGACGTACTCACGCCCGTCGGCATCGGTCAAGTAGGGACCGGTACCGGACACCATGAACCGGGGCGTACCGCCCACGGCACGGAAGGCGCGGACCGGAGAGTTCACGCCGCCGGGGGTCACGAGGGACGCGCGCTCGAAGAGCGTCTGCGAAACTGGGGCTTCATACGGGTACGGGTAGCTCACACCAGCCATGGTCTCAGAGGCCGCGACAGACTTGCGGACGGGCGTTTCACCGCGCCGCCGCGGGGGAGGTCACTGCCATGATGATCAGGCTGCGTGGCGGGGGCCGCGGGGCCGGGGCAGGCAATACCAGTCGGGTGGAGATATGCAACGCGGTGGTGGACCGGGCGAGGGTACGGACGGCCTCGACCCGCAGCGCGCCCGCGATGCCCGCCGCCGAGGCAAGCACCGGCGCCGCGGAGCCGAAGCCGCCGACCCCGTACCGGGCCCCACGCGCGACCCTGACGACGCCGACTGTACGGACGGCCTCCCCCGGGGCCGCGGCATGGGAGTGACCTACAAGTACTTCGGCGCCCCCGACGGCGCGACCGCCGCCCGCGTCCCGGTGACGATGCGGCCGGAGGAGCTGGGCGGCGACGAGCTCGGCATGGGCGGCATGTTCACCAAGATCAAGCCGGAGACGGTCGCCGCCATGGTCCTGACCGGCATCGAGGGCATACCCCTGCACAAGGTGCCGCCCCTGGAACTCGTCGTCCTCCACCCCGACTACGCGGTGGTCAAGCTCCCCATGACGGTCGTCGACCCGCTGCGCGGCGTGGGTGAGGAATCCGTCGGCGCGGCCGCCTTCATCTGGTCCACGGTCCCCGACCGCGGCGGCCCGCGCGACGCGTTCAACGTCTACCAGCTCCTCCACGAGTGGCAGGACTTCTCCCACCGCCTCCACGAAGCGGGCCACCAGCCGTACTGCCTCGTCTGGCCCTGACCCGCACCGGCCGGGCGGCCGACCGCGCGGTGCGTAGCGTGGGGGCATGGAGACACGTGTACGGCTGGAAGCCTGGGACGCCGGGGACTTCTGGCTGCTGGAGCGCAAGAACGAACCCGGCATGACCGAGCACCTCGGCGGCCCCGAGACACCGGAGAAGCTCGCCGACCGGCACCGCCGCTACCAGGAGCTCTCCGCCCGTGAACCGGCCGCCGGACGGATGTTCCGGGTGGTGCTGGAGGACACGGACGAGACCGTCGGGTCGATCGGCTTCTGGGAACGGGACTGGTGCGGCGAGCCCGTGTACGAGACCGGCTGGGCCGTCCTCCCCGAGTTCCAGGGCCGGGGCCTGGCGGTCGCCGCCCTGACGGAACTCGTCCGCCACGTCACCGCCCACGGCGACCGCCGCGCCCTGCACGCCTTCCCGGGCGTCGACCACCCGGCGTCCAACGCGGTCTGCCGGCGCGGCGGTTTCACCTGCCGGGGAGAGGTCGACTTCGAATACCCGGCCGGCGTCCCGCACCCCAGCAACGACTGGCGCCTGGACCTGACCCCACCGACCGCCTGAGGCGACGAACCCCGCCCCTTGGCCGGCCCGCTCCGGTCGGGCGCTCCGGTCGGCCCGCGTCGATCGCCCCGCTTCCGTCGGCCCGCCTCGGTCCGCTCGGTTTCGGCCGTTCCGCGAGCCGCCGCGGGCCCGGGTAATCGGGCGGCGCGGCCCGGGACCGCGATGGCATGCTGACCCCGTGAACGGTCCCGGCATTCAGCTCACCCTCGCCCCCGAACTGCGCCTCTTCGCCCCGCCCAACCGGCGCGCGGAACGCGTACCGACCACCACCGACGGCGCGTCCAGCATCGGCCACGTCGTCGAGTCGGCGGGCGTCCCCCTGACCGAGGTCGGCCGACTGCTCGTCGACGGCCACGAGGTACCCCTCTCGTACGTCCCCCGCGAGGGGGAGTCCGTCGAGGTGCTCGCCGTGGACCGGCCCCAGCAGGTCACCGGCGCCCCGCTGCGCTTCCTGCTCGACGTCCACCTCGGCACGCTCGCCCGCCGCCTGCGCCTGCTCGGCGTCGACGCCGCGTACGAGAACGAGGACATCGGCGACCCGGCCCTCGCCACCCGCTCCGCGGCCGAGCGGCGCGTCCTGCTCTCCCGCGACCGCGGGCTGCTGCGCCGCCGGGAGCTGTTCGCCGGCGCGTACGTCTACAGCGACAACCCCGACGAGCAACTGCGCGACGTCCTGGGCCGCTTCGCCCCCGCGCTCACCCCCTGGACCCGCTGCACCGCCTGCAACGGCCCGCTGGAGGAAGCCGACAAGGACAGCGTCGGCGACCGGTTGGAGCACGGCACGCAGCGCTCGTACGACGTCTTCGCCCGGTGCGTCGCCTGCGACCGCGTCTACTGGCGCGGGGCCCACCACGCCCGCCTGGAACGCATCGTCGTCGACGCCGTGGCGGAGTTCGGCGGCGGCGCGGGTTAGTGGGGGCCGGATGGCCGGGGGCCGGCCGGTCGGGGGCGTCCCCCGGCGACCGGCCCGACGGCCCGGCGCCGCTCCCTCAGAACGCGTAGTCGTCGCCCGTGTCCAGGGCCAGCACCACGTGGTCGTCGTTCGCGCGGTTGCGGTCGGTCGCCCCGCCGTTCCACCAGGTGTCGATCCGCACGACCACCTCGCTCGGCCGCTCGCGCAGGTTCAGCAGCAGCCCGATGTGCCGCCCCCTGCCGTGCTCCGGCATCGGGCCCGTCTCACAGACCACCTCGCGCTGCCCGGCCCGCGCGCAGCCGCCGGCGAGGTGCTGCACGTCGGCGAGGTCCACCGACAGGCGGACCCGCAGGGTCGCGTTCGCCAGCGCCGACGGGCCCTCGTTCTCCGGGACCATCCACACCCGCAGCTGGCCCTGGGTCAGGGACACCCGCCCGTGGTAGGCCAGGTCGGCCTCCGGTCCCGCCCAGGCCCCGGCCTGCCCGGCCCCGCCCAGCACCAGCAGACCCGCCAACACCACACTCCGTACGGCACCACGACGCACCGCGACCACCTCCTCGCGCGGACGCTAGCCAGGACGCCCACCGCCCGATCGGACCATCACACGAACGAGGGCGAGCCCCTCACCCATTCGCCTGCGTAGGCTTCCCGCCATGCCGATCGCCCGCTCAGCGCTCCTCTTCGTCCTCGCCGCCGTCCTGGAGATCGGCGGCGCCTGGCTCGTCTGGCAGGGGGTGCGCGAGCACCGGGGCTGGGTCTGGATCGGCGCCGGCGTCATCGCCCTCGGCCTCTACGGATTCGTCGCCACCCTCCAGCCCGACGGCGACTTCGCCCGCGTCCTCGCCGCCTACGGCGGGGTCTTCGTCGCGGGCTCCCTGGCCTGGGGCATGGTCGCCGACGGCTACCGGCCCGACCGCTGGGACGTCACGGGCGCCCTCGTCTGCCTCGCCGGCATGGCGCTCATCATGTACGCGCCACGCAGTCACTGAGCGGGCGGCCACCCGATCCCGCGCCCCGGCCTATGCTGACGGAAATCGCCCGTACGAACGATCGAGGAGCCCCGCCCATGAGCACGGCCACCCGCACCGCCGTCATCACCGGCGCGAGCAGCGGAATCGGCGCGGCCACCGCCCGGCAGCTCGCCGCAGCCGGCTACCACGTCGTCCTCACCGCCCGCCGCAAGGACCGCATCGAGGCCCTCGCCGCGGAGCTCACCGCCGCGGGCCACGAGGCCACCGCCCACGCCCTCGACGTCACCGACCGGGGCGCCGTCGACGCCTTCGCCGTCTCCCTGGAGCGCTTCCCCTCCGTCGACGTCCTCGTCAACAACGCCGGCGGCGCCCTCGGCGCCGAACCCGTCGCCACCGGCGACCCCGCCGACTGGCGCACGATGTACGAGGTCAACGTCATCGGCACGCTCCACGTGACCCAGGCCCTGCTGCCGGCCCTCACCGCCTCGGGCGACGGCACGGTCGTCGTGCTCTCCTCCACCGCGGGCCACTCCACCTACGAGGGCGGCGCGGGCTACGTCGCCGCCAAGAACGGCGCCCGCGTCATCGCCGAGACCCTCCGCCTGGAGATCGTCGGGCAGCCGGTCCGCGTGATCGAGATCGCCCCCGGCATGGTCAAGACCGACGAGTTCGCCACCACCCGCTTCCGCGGCGACACCGAGAAGGCCGCCAAGGTCTACGCGGGCGTGGCCGAGCCGCTGTCCGCCGACGACGTGGCCGACACCATCACCTGGGCGGTGACCCGTCCCAGCCACGTCAACATCGACCTCCTGGTGGTCCGCCCCCGCGCCCAGGCCTCGAACACGAAGGTCCACCGCGAGCTGTAGGCCCCTGGGGCCCGGGCCGAGCCTGGCCTCGCCCGGCCGGCGACCGGCACGGTCGGACCGGCACGGTCGGACCGGCACGGTCGGACCGGGCCGGTCGGACCGGGCCGGTCACGCCGGCACGGTCACACCAGCCCGGCCGACTTCAGGTGCGGCATCAGGGCCGCCGGCTTCAGCCCGGCGGCCTTCGCCGCGTCCAGGGCCCGGCGGAGGTCGGCGGCCAACGTCGGCGTGAAGTGCAGCAGCACGATGTCCCCCGCCTTCAACTGCGGCGTCGCCGGCGTCTGCCCCCAGGTCGTGAAGTCGTGCGTCCACGTGACCAGCGCCTTCACCCCGCACGCCTTCGCCGCGAGCCGTACGTCGTCGTTCACGACCCCGTACGGCGGCCGCAGCAGCCTCGACGTCCTGCCGAAGGTCGCCGACAGCTGCTCACCGGCCCCGCACACCTCGGCGTCCTTGCCGGCGGCGTCGAGGGTGGTCAGGTCGGGGTGGTTGACCGTGTGGTTCTCCACGGTCGCCCGCCCCTGACCGGTCCGGCCGGTCAGGGCGGTGAAGTAGCCGGTGTCGTACGAGGTCGCGCCCGGCAGCAGGAACAGCGAGGCCGGGACGCGCTTCTCCAGCAGGATCCGGGCGGCCTCCGGATCGTGGTTCCACCCGTCGTCGATGGTGATGAAGACGACCTTCTCCTGGGTCGGGACGTGCGACACGACGGGCGGCAGCCCCACGGCGGCCCGTGACTCCCCCGCGCCCTGGAGCTCCCCGGCGCCCTGGGACGTTCCGGCGACTCCGAGGGTGAGCGACAACGACACGAACGCGGCGGCGAGCACACGGGATCTCCACATGCCGCACACCTTGGTCTAGACCAACTCTGGTCGTCAAGACCCCACTTGGGGGTTCCCCCGACCGAAAGCGGTTGAAAGTGACGGCAGTTGTACCCGCGCCGCAGTGAGCGGGTCCATGCCGGAGGGGCACCACCAAAGTGGTGCCCCTCTCGCGTTCGGCGTCGGCGTTTCGGCGTTCAGCCCTTGATGCAGATGACCTGCTTCAGCTTCGCGACGACCCGGACCAGGTCGGTCTGCTGCTCGATGACCTGGTCGATCGACTTGTAGGCGGCCGGGATCTCGTCCACGACCCCCGAGTCCTTGCGGCATTCCACGCCCTGCGTCTGCTCCACCAGGTCGCGCGCCGAGAACCGCTTCTTCGCCGCCGTACGGCTCATCCGGCGGCCCGCTCCGTGCGAGGCGGAGTTGAAGGACTTCTCGTTGCCGAGGCCCTTCACGATGTACGAGCCCGTCCCCATCGAGCCCGGGATGATCCCGTACTCACCGCTGCCGGCACGGATCGCGCCCTTGCGCGTCACGAGCAGGTCCATGCCGTCGTACCGCTCCTGCGCCACGTAGTTGTGGTGGCAGCTGATCTCGTGGTCGAAGGAGACCTTGGCCTTCCGGAACTCCTTCCGGATGACCTCCTTGAACAGGCTCATCATTGCCGCGCGGTTGTACTTCGCGTACTCCTGCGCCCAGAAGAGGTCCTGCCGGTAGGCATCCATCTCCGGCGTGGCCGCCAGGAAGACCGCGAGGTCCCGGTCCACGAGCCCCTGATTGTGATCCAGCCCCCGCGCGACCCCGATGTGGTGCGCCGCCAGCTCGTTGCCGATGTTCCGGGAGCCGGAGTGCAGCATCAGCCAGACCGAATCCGACTGATCGAGGCAGAACTCGACGAAGTGATTTCCCCCTCCGAGCGTTCCGATCTGCTTCATGGCGCGGTCCTGGCGGAATTTGACCGCGTCGGCGAGGTGGTCGAACCTCTTCCACAGGTCCTCGTACCCGGTGACCGAGAAGCCGTAGAGCCTCTCGGGATCGACCGGTTCCTTGTGGAGGCCGGCCCCCACCGGAATCACCTGCTCGATGCGCGACCGCAGCTTCGACAGGTCGCCCGGCAGGTCGTTCGCCGTCAGGGAGGTCTTCACCGCGGACATGCCGCAGCCGATGTCGACGCCCACCGCCGCCGGACAGACCGCGTCCTTCATGGCGATCACCGAGCCGACCGTGGCGCCCTTGCCGTAGTGGACGTCCGGCATGACGGCCAGTCCCTTGATCCACGGGAGGCCGGCGGTGTTGTGGAGCTGGCGCATGGCGCTGCCCTCTACCGATGCCGGATCCGTCCACATGCGGATCGGGACGTTCCCTCCCGAAACCTCTACATACGACATACGGCGTCAAACCCCCCGAAAAACAAAGAAAATTAGAAATACGCGAAAAGCCTCGCTCATCACCCGAAAACAGTCAGGGGACCGGCGCCGGCACCAGCGTGTGCGATAGACATTGTGTCCATCCGCGCCCAAGTCGCGGCAACGCATTTTCCCCAGGGAGCCAGGGAGCCAGTGGACGTGGAGCGCAAGACGGTACGTCGGCGGGTCCTGCCCGGCATCGCGATGCTCACCACCCTGGTCGCCGCCGTGACGGGCCTCAGCGGCTGCACCGACGGCAACGGCGGTGGCGCGAGCGACCAGAAGAACGGCGGCAGCACGGCCGCGCCGGCCCAGCCCGGCAAGTACCGCAGCCTGCCCCAGCCCTGCAAGGCCGCCGACGGCAAGCCGCTCAAGGCGATGCTGCCGACCTCCGACTCCCTCACCCTCGAAGCGCGCGAGCGTCTCTACGAGGGGATCGCGGACGCCTCGTACGACGGCGACCGGCACGTCGGCTGCCGCTGGAACTCGCAGGTCCCCGAGGGGACCCTGCTGCTGTCGGTGAACTTCGAGCGGGTGGTCTCGTACGACCGCGTCACCACGAGCGACGACGACAAGGCGCACGAGGTCTACGTCAACCGGCTGACGGCGGCCCAGCTGCCCTTCCCCGGACCGGCCACGACCCCGGGCGCGAGCCCCGGCACGCCCGGCACGAACCCCTCCGGGAGCCCGGCTCCCGGCGGCCCGTCCGCCCCTTCCGCCACCCCGCCCGCCGCGCCCTCCACCGCTCCCTCGGCGGCGCCCTCCACGACCCCGTCGACGGGCCCCGCCTCCCCTTCCGCTTCCTCCTCCGGATCGCCGTCACCCAGCAACTCTCCGGAGCTCGGTTCCCGGGTCCTGGAGGGGCTCGGCAACGAGGCCTTCCTCGACGACAAGCTGAGCGCGGCCGGGGCGACGGCCGCCCAGGCGCGCACCGTACGGATCGTGTTCCGCACCTCGAACGTGATCGTCACCGTCGAGTACAGCGTGCAGCCGACGGGGCCCGCCGCCGTGCCGCCGAGCACGGAAACGCAGGACAAAACCCGTCTGTTGGCGGAGGCCCTGGTGGAACGATTCAACGAGTGACACCCCCGCCGCCCGCGGTTGCGCTCCGCCCGCGTGACGGCGCGCACAGCAGGCGGACGCCCGGTCGGGCTACCGTTGCACGGGTCCCGCGCCCGCAACGGGTCCGCAAGTAGACCCTCAACGTCTGAAGGAACCATGCACCGATCAGCCTCGCGCCTCACCCGCGTCCTCGCCTGCGCAGCCGTCCCGGTGATACTCACCGTCGCCGGGTGCTCCTCCGACTCGGGCAAGGACTCGGGCAAGGACTCCGGCAAGAAGTCCGAATCCACCGCGTCGTCCAAGCCGAGCGCGAAGGCGGCGCCCGTGCTGGAGAAGGTGGCGTTCGCGAAGCTGCCCGACCCCTGCAAGACCGTCGCGGCGAAGTCCATCGACTCGTTCGTCCCCGAGGCGAAGGAGAAGAACGGCACGGCGACCAAGTCGAACGACCTGGCGAACCGCGCCAGCTGCTCCTGGAACGGCCTCGACACGGACGGCCTGAAGGGCTCGCAGTACCGCTGGCTGTCCATCTCCCTCGTGCGCTACGACTCGCACGCCTCGCTCGGCAGCGGCAACAAGCGCGCCGAGGAGCAGTACAACAAGCAGATCGAGGCGTCGAAGACCACCGAGGGCGCGAACGAGGTCAAGGTCGAGCAGGCCGGCGGGATCGGCGACCAGGCCTCGTCCGTCGTGTACTCGGTCAAGAAGGACGTCGACTTCTCGAACACGACCATCGTGACCCGCACCCAGAACGTCGTGATCACCATCGACTACAACGGTGCCGCCTACGAGGGCGCGGGCGCCCCGGACAAGAAGAAGCTGCTGGAGAACGCCATCGCGGCGGCCAAGGAGAGCGTGACCTCCGTCGCCGGCGCCAACCAGGAGGCGGCCGCTTCGCAGTCCCCGGGCGAGGGCTCTCCGTCGGCCGCTCCCTCGGGTTCCGCTTCCGAGTCCGCATCGGCTCCGGCCCAGTAGCACGCCGCTGGGGGGACCTACGGGACCACTGACATCCAGTCACCCGTACGCTGTGCCTGCCGTAGCTCGAACAGGGGAGGGGATCGCGTGTGGCCGCGATGCAGCTGACACGTACGCACCGGATACTCATCGGTGTCGTGGTCGCCGGAGCCCTGGTCATCGCGGGCATCGGTTTCGCGGGTTCGTACTCCGCCGTACGCGCCCTGGCCCTGCAGAAGGGCTTCGGCAGTTTCTCGCTGGTGTTCCCGATCGGCATCGACGCGGGCATCTGCGTCCTGCTGGCGCTGGACCTGCTGCTGACCTGGATGCGGATCCCGTTCCCCCTGCTCCGCCAGACCGCCTGGCTGCTGACCGCGGCGACGATCGCGTTCAACGGCGCGGCGGCCTGGCCGGATCCGCTCGGTGTCGGCATGCACGCCGTGATCCCGATCCTGTTCGTGGTCACCGTCGAGGCCGCCCGGCACGCCGTGGGCCGGATCGCGGACATCACCGCGGACCGGCACATGGAGGGCGTGCGCATCACGCGCTGGCTGCTCTCGCCCGTCCCCACCTTCAAGCTGTGGCGCCGGATGAAGCTGTGGGAGCTCCGCTCCTACGAGCAGGCGGTCACCATGGAGCAGGACCGCCTGATCTACCAGGCCCGGCTCCAGGCCCGGTACGGGCGCTCCTGGCGCCGCAAGGCACCCGTGGAGGCGCTGATGCCGTTGCGCCTGGCCCGGATCGGCGTCCCGCTGTCGCAGACGGCCCCGGAGGGCTTGGCGGCGGCGGGCATCGACCCGGTCCTGTTGCCGCCAGCCGCGGCGACGTCCGCCCGGATCGATCAGGTCTCGGCGACCGCCCAGGTCGGTCGGACGGGTGCGACCGCCCCGGCCCTGCCGGCGGCGGGGACGCAGGATCAGGGTGGGGTCGCGGCGCAGGAGGCGGTCGGGGCGCAGGAGGCGGCCACCGCCCCCGCGCAGCCCGGGCCGGAGGCGGTCGGCGGGCCCGCCGTCCCGCTCCGGAAGCAGGCGCCGGACCGGGTGGAGTCGCAGCCGCAGCCCCAGCCGCAGCCGGTCCCTCAGCCCGCGGTCCAGCCCCAGCCCGCCGCCGCTCACGTTCCGCCGGCCTTCGCGGTGGACCCGACGGCCATGCCCGCCGCCCACAACAGCGCCTGGTTCGCCGGGCCCGTGGCCCCGGACGCGACGGAGTACAAGGGCACCTACTACGCCCAGGCGCAGCAGGTGGAGGGCCCGCAGCCGGCCCCCGCCGCCGACCGGGCGGAAGCGCAGGCCCCGCAGGTCGCCCAGGCCGCGCAGGCCGCCCAGGCCGCGCAGGCCCCCGACGAGCAGCTCCTGATCCCCGTGCCGGAGCCCCGTGACGAGGTGGTCGAGGAGCTGGACCAGGAGAAGTTCGAGGACGCCGCCTACGAGGCGTTCCACGCCCACGTGGAGGCGAGCGGCCGTCGCCCGAGCGCACAGCAGGTCGACCAGGCCCTCACCGAGCTGTACGGGCCGATCCACCCGGACAGCGTCTCGATCATCGAGGCGATGATGCCGATGTTGAAGCAGCGCTACCAGCGCGCCCTGGAGAACGACTTCCTGTCCTCCTGAGGTACCCGCCGCACCCGGCGCCGACCGTGCGCGGCAGCACGCACCGCATGCGGAAGGGCCCGCACCCCGAGGGGTGCGGGCC
>NZ_JBHVPG010000062.1:0-48356 GCF_042887545.1 Streptomyces sp. NPDC057939 | reverse complement strand
TTGGTTGGGTTTTTTGTTTTTTTTTTCTCTCTCTTTCACCTCTATTGTGCGGGGGGGGGTCGGCCCCCACCCCGCGGGCGGCGGCCCCCCCCCCACCGCCATGTCATTGTCGACGAGCCGTCACCGACACGGACACGGAACGAATAGCGGCGCCTATGGAGAGCATCCAGACGGCAGCCCGGACGGTCGCCGTGATGCAGCAGGGGGCCTGCTCACCTCCAATGATCGACGGCCGCCCCGGTCTCGAATGTGATCCGGGTGCGTGAAGTCGAAAAGGCGGGGCAGGTGAATTCAAGGCGGTGCGCAGCACATCCGCCGAGCACGACGTACGGAACAAGGAGGATCGGCGGAGAAGTATTTCGCCGCCGATCCTCCATTGACCGGAGGAGTTGTTTTTCGCGTGACTGAGCATGCGTGGAGTTACAAGTCGACGTCGGGCTATCTGGCCGGCACCGATCTGACGGGCTACAAGGTCGAGGCGACCGACGGCAGCATCGGCAAGGTCGACAAGCACTCCGACGAGGTCGGTGACGCCTACCTGGTGGTCGACACCGGTGTCTGGATCTTCGGCAAGGAGGTCCTGCTGCCGGCGAGCACCGTGGTCAGCGTCGACTCGGAGGAGCGGAAGGTCTTCGTCGACCGGACCAGGGGCCAGATCAAGGACGCCCCCGAGTTCCACCGCGACAAGCACCTCGGCGACGCGGGCTACCGCGACGAACTGGGCACGTACTACGGCACCGGCGCCCCCTTCGGCGGCCGCCCCGCCTAATCCCGATCCCACACGACGACGCCGGTCCCGGCACCCCGAGGGGTGCCGGGACCGGCGTCTTGCGGGTCAGCCCTATTCGAGCTCGAAGACCTCCGCCAACGCGGTTTCCTGCGCCTCCACGTCGTCGGCACTCCTGGCGATCACCGCGTACCGCCAGGAACGGCCGTCGGGCGGCGCGTCCGCGTACAGGACCACGCCCTCGCCGCGATCCGGGTCGAACGCGAGGCGGGAAGCGCGCAGCCGGGCGAGCGCCTCGTCGAAGTCCATGGGAGTCCGCGTCCAACCCTTCGACACCGACCACGCCGGGTCGGCGTTGGCCGATCCCGCGGTCAGCCGAGTGACCATGGCGTGCGGAGTAGTGGTGGCCGTACGGCGGATGTTGCTCTCACTCGCGTACGCGACACCCTCGGTGTCCACCAGCGCGTCGAGCCCGAAGGGCCCGGCATAGCCGTGGTCGGCCAGGTGGCGGCCCAGGGCCGTCCCCCACTCCTCCAACTCGCTTGCCACGTGTGCGCAGGACAGTGGCAAGGGAGAGGCATATCCCGTGAAGGAACCCTGAACCGTACGCATCGCACCGCTGAAGAGCGGGCGTGTTCCGGAGCCGTTCACCTCCAGCTGGATACTGACCGACTGGGCCACGTCGAGGCACTCCTCCACCACCCAAAGGCCCTCGGGCCCACCCACCGTATCGAGCAGCAGGGCCGCCCCGCCCCTCAGGTCATCGCGGGACACGAAGCGCATTCCGTGTCCTCCGGCCGAACGGTCTGGCTTCACCACAACGCCTTCGTGGTCCCGCAGGAGCTCACGCGCCACACCTTCGGCTTCCGGGCGTCGGCACATCCGGCCCGTCGGCAGCCGCATGCCCAGCTGCTCGGCCGTCTCGCGGAAGCCGGTCTTCGTGTTGAGCAGCATGGTCATCTTCAGGGCGGCTTCCGCGGTCTCGACCGTGGGATACGGGTGGACGTCGATGCCGATGTCCCGGGCGAACGCGATCGCCGACGCGTCCAACGCCGTCGGCAGTAGCGCCGCACCCCGGTCCCCGGCGAGAGCCCGGACCTGCTGTAGGAGGCCAGCCTCGCGCACCGCCCGCGCCAGCGGGACGGCTCCGGCGGGGGGCACCTCGACGACCGCCACCGATTCCGGGGACACCCCGGTCAGGTCGTACACGTACCGCAGAAATTCCCGGCTCAACCGCACGGGAGTGACGAACACGTCGCCCGGGCGGAGCAGCCACGCCTTCCGCGGCGCCTGCTGGGCCCACGTCGTCAGGATCTGACCCTCATCGAGATCCACCGCCAAGTCCGAGAGGAAGTTCGCGAACACGACGATCGGGCCCGTCTCCGTCACCGCTCTGCTCCTCTGGTCGCCGCACGGCCGTCCACGGTCAGCAGCCTGAGATCCACCGCTCAGCCCATTCCGGGCGCGGCCGGGCCCAGGGGGGAGCCGCATACCCCGGCACATCCAAGCAGACCGGGGAGGCAGGTCAGGGAGGCATGTCAGGGGAACGGTTCCCACGCCTCGGGACCGGCCCCCCGCCACTCCACAAAGTCAGGGTCGGTGAGGTCGACATCCTCGGCGTTCTCCATACCGGCCGCGGCGAGAAAGGCGCGAACATCGGCAGGCCGATGAGCCACTCCGATGGCAACACCGTCGTAGCGGACACGTCGCCAGCCCTGCTGGTCGGGCGGGTAGATGATCAGCTTGGCGGCCATGAGCCAAGCCTCTGCCGCAGCAAGCTCATTAGCACCCCTTCACGTCCAAACGGGTGACCTTCACCGGGAAGCTGTCGCCCCGGCGCCGTCCGCGGTCGCTCCACGCCAAATCCCCACCTACAGGCTGGCCCCCGTCCACAAACTTCACGCATCTCATCCCGCTTGTGTATGCGTGAGGGCGGGTTGCCCCTCACTGCCGGCTGACCGATCAGCGGGTGACGAGCACAGAGTCGTCGAGGGCACCCGTGCCAGGCAGGTGGTGGCGGGCGGCGATCAGGGCGGCGTGCACGTCCGTCGTGCCGGTGGCCACACAGAGCGCCCGCTCGACGTCCTCGATCTCCCCGCGCACGGGAGAGTCGCCCTCCGCGGCGTCGAGGACGGACAGCGCCCAGTAACGGTCGACGAGGCCGGGGAGCACAGCCGGGTGAGCCATCAACATGGGTGGTTGCCTTTCGCCAGCAGATCCAACAGGTGGCCGTCGCCTACCCTCCCGATCACCGTTGAATCCCCGTCGCCGTCCGGCACGCTCCACTGCTGCGATCGCGATGCGTCAGGGGGCACCTCGCGGCTCCGTCAACATAAATCGGGCACGTACGTGACTCTGCGGCAGAGGCGCCGTTAAGGAGTCTGTCGTCGTCGGCCGACCCCCCGCTCGGCGCGCGACGGCTTCCCGGCGTTGGGGCCCTGCCCGGACACCCGCCGCCGGGACATCTCTCTCCAGCATTGCGCTGAAAACGCTGTCGAAGGGGTGGGCACTCGACGGCCACAGCCTGCCCCGAGACCGGGGTGGAAACGGCGCCCCGCATCCCGGTCGGGGCCCGTGGCGGCAGTCAGGTGGTCTGCGGCGCTCTGAGTGGGGCTCCGGCCGTGTGGAGGCTGGCGAGGGTCTGCCGGTAGGAATTGACCAGGCTGGTCTCCAGATTGCTGACGCCAAGCTCCTGGCAGCATCCGCGGACGATGATCTGGGCCCTGCGCAGGTGCGGGCTGGGCATGCTCGGGAAAAGGTGGTGCTCGATCTGGTAGTTGAGACCGCCCAGGACGATGTCCGTGAACCGGCCGCCGCGCACGTCCCGGGAGGTCAGGACCTGACGCCTGAGGAAGTCGGGCCGCTCCGAGCCCCGCAGGACCGGCATGCCCTTGTGGTTCGGGGCGAAGATCGAGCCGAGGTAGACGCCGAAGAGGCACTGGTGGACGAGGAGGAACACGACCGCCTTGCCCGGCGGCAGCACCAGGAACAGCGCGCCGAGGTAGGCGGCGATGTGAGCGGCGAGCAAGGCCCCCTCCCACACCCGGTGCCTGAGAGTACGGTCGAACAGCGACCGCACCCCGGACACGTGCAGGTTGAACCCTTCCAGCGTGAGCAGCGGGAAGAAGAGGAGCGCCTGCTACCGGCCGAGCAGCCGCGGCAGCCCCCTGGCCGTGCGGGCCTGGTCCTGCGTCCAGACGAGGATGTCCGGGTCGAGGTCGGGATCGAGGTCCTCGTGGTTGGGGTTGGCGTGGTGGCGGGTGTGCTTGTCCTGCCACCAGCCGTACCCCACGCCGATGTGCGCCCCGAGGGCGGCGGCGTCGAATGGGTCGTCGCCGACCACCAAGTCCTTCGCCAGGCCGACCCCCGCTGACCCCACTGGCGCTCCGCCTGTGCATCCAACAGCACCACTGCCTGGGCGGGACACACCGCCCGGACCCGATCGAGAGGAGCACGATGCAGAGTGCATTACGGCTCGCGGCCAGGCCCCGGTCTGTGATCATGCAGCCGACCACGAAGTGCCTGCCCATGGACTGCACGTACTGCTACCTGCCGTTCCGCAAGATGAACCACCTGATGCCGGTGACGGTTGCAGAGGCCGTGGCCGCGTCCGTCAATCCTTGGGCAGCCGACGATCCGGCGTTCGAGGTCGTGTGGCACGGCGGGGAGCCGCTGGCCACCGGCCGCAAGCACCTGGCCGCGCTCATGTCCCCCTTCAAGGGCGTGAAGCACAGCGTCCAGACGAACGCGGCTCTGGTGGATGACGCCTGGTGCGCGTTCCTGCTGGAGCGCGAGGTGCACGTCGGCGTCAGCGTCGACGGCCCCGAGGACATGAACACCCACCGCGTCACCCTCGCCGGCCACCCCGGATTCCGCGTCACCATGCGAGGCATCGAGCGCCTGCGTCGCCACGGCATCCCGTTCTCCGCCATCGCGGTCGTCTCCGACCCGGCCCCCGAGGACGCGGCCCGCTTCTACGACTTCTTCGCCGAGCTGGGCGTCACCACCCTCGGCGCTAACGTCGAAGAGGAAGAAGGGGTCAACCGCGGGACCAAGGATTCCGACCCCGTGCGCGCGACCGAGTTCTGGGCCGCCCTCGCGGATGCCTGGCGGGCCAATCCGGTGATCCGGCTGCGGGAGATCCAGCGCGTGCTCAACTTCGCCGGTGCCGTTCTCGGCAGCCACGACACCGCCCCCACGCCCACCTCTGCACCTTGGGATCCGATGCCCACCGTCGCCCACGACGGCGGGGTGGTCATGCTCTCCCCCGAGCTGGCGGGGTTCACCGACGCCCGGTTCGGCGACTTCACCACCGGCAACGTGCTCAAAGACGGCCTGGACGTCCTCGTGGCCGAGGCCGAGGAACGCACCTCCTGGATCACTGAGTTCTGGCAGGGCGTCGACGCGTGCCGCGCCACCTGCCCCGCCTTCGCCTTCTGTGGGGGCGCCCACGCCGCGAACCGGTATTTCGAGCACGCCGGCCGGTTCGACGGGACCAGGACCCGGTACTGCACCACCGCCAAGATCGCCCTACTCGAAGGAGTCACGCGGCATGTCCGTGCACACGCCCGCTGACGCCGCCACGCTCGTGATGGACTCGGCCAATGGATTTGAGTCCCTCCTGGAGGCCGCCGGCGCCGCCGCCGTCGCCCGCTGGGAGAACGCCTGGACCAACGCCACTTGGAGCAACCACCTCACCTCGGAAGCCGAGCACGCCAAGCCCCTCGCCACGTTCGACAACCGCCCGACCTGGGACAACCCCACGGCCACCTTCGACAACCGGCCCACCTGGGACAACTGGAAGAACAAGTAGCACCCCGCCGACAGCGGGCGGTCCCGCCGCCGCGCGGGGCCGCCCCGCCCCAACGACAAGGAGCACCATGGCCATCCGAACCTTCGGGCACACCACGATCACGCTGCCTGAACTGGACGAGCCCGGCCTCTACCTGAGCAACGTCGACAGCCTCGACAGCTCCCGCGGCACCGTCCAGGACTTCGCGTACGGGGACGTCGATCTCCGATCGCTCGACCTCGCGGAGACCCAGCTGGTCACCGGCCGAATCGCGGGCATCCGCGCGAAGCGGGCCGAGCTCGAGCAGGTCAACCTCCACGGTGTGGAGATCGGCGACAGCGAGCTCGGTTCGGCACACTGGACCGGCAGCAAGCTGACCCGCGTCCACTTCCGGGACTGCAAGCTGATGGGCATCTCCCTGGACGGTTTGGTCCTCGACGACGTGCTGTTCGAAGGTTGCAAGCTCGACTTCGCCACCTTCGAGAAGGTCCGCGTCACCGGCCCCGTGGCCTTCATCGGCTGCGTCCTCACAGAGGCCACGTTCACCGACTGTGAGCTGTCCGACGTCGTGTTCACCGATTGCACGCTCCGGCTCACCGAATTCGGCACGGGGCGCTACCGCAACACCGACCTTCGGGAGAACGACCTGTCGGCCATCCGCGGTGTCGCGAACCTCGCCAAGGTCCGCATCGACCCCGGGCAGCAGTCCGACCTTGCCGAGGCCTTGGTGCACGAACTCGACATCATCATCGGGGACGACTGACCGGGAGGACCTCGTGCCCCTGCACATCGCCTACGGCGCCCCGTCCGCCCTCCGTGCCCGCTGCGAGGTCGCCACCGTCCGGACCACCCGGCCCGACGAGGCCGCATACGAGCCCGGCGCGATCATCCCCGCCGGGCAGTGGCGCCCCATGAGGGAAGCGGACGTCAAGGCGGTCACGGCCCCTCGTCACCCCCTGGACAGCGCCCTCGTGGAGATCGTCCGGCCCACGTTTCAGGAAGGACTCCCGCTCGAAGACCTCACCGGCCGACTGGGCGACCCGGACGCGGTGTACCTCGGTCAAGCCCTCGCCAAGCCCGACATGACCACAACCACCGACAACTACGAGGACGGCCGACTGATCGGGCTGCACCTCGACAACTGGGACAAGCTCGCGTACGCCGACAGGCACACCGGACGCCGCAGGCTCTGCCTCAACCTCGGCCCCGGAGTGCGATACATCATTCTCGGTGCCATCGACGCCCAAGCGGTCTGCCGAGCCGTCCACCCCGACTACCACGCCGACCGCTACCCGCACACCCAGGACTACCGCGACTACGTCGCCAGCGGCCGCCCCATCCGCATCATCCGAATACGCCTCGCCCCGGGCGAAGGCTATGTGGCTCCCACCGAGTACCTGCTGCACGACGGCTCCACCGAGGCCCAGGACCGGCCCTCAGCCGCCGCATTCTGGCTCGGACACTGGCCCCGCGGCATCCTGCCCTCCCTCATCTGACCTCTCGTGCCGATGCCTTCCGTGGAACTCAGACTGATAGCAAGGCCACCCGGTAGGCCCTCGGCACCACGCGAACCGCATAGCTTCGCAGTCGTCAGGACATCCTCGGAAACAGCAGTGCGGGCCGCCGCTCCCCGGCAGCTGCGGCCCGCACTCCCCCATCGCCGGAGGCGGCCGAGAACGAATGCCCCTGCAAGCTGCGAGCGCTTGCGACAGCAGGTCGGCCAGGAAATCCGGAGAAGCCCAGGCCAAAGGTGCCGTATGGTGGAGGCATCGACGCGGGGTGGAGCAGCTCGGTAGCTCGCTGGGCTCATAACCCAGAGGTCGCAGGTTCAAATCCTGTCCCCGCTACTGCTCAGAAGGGCCCAGATCTCCGATAGAGATCTGGGCCCTTCTGCTGTAGTGACGTGCTGGCGTGGAACCGCCTGGGTCACAGGCTGTTCGCCGGGCACCTGGGCCGTGGCGCCCCGGACCTGCCGGCGCAGCGCCCCAACATGGCCAGACTGGTGTTCCTCGACAATCACACCCGCGGGACGACGTCCGTGGCCTGCAGGGCCGCCGCGAGGAACGAGGCCGACCCCGGCCCTGCCTTCTCCGGCCGCGGGGCAGAACTCGGTCGCTGATGTCGCGCCTCGTCCCACCCCCGCAGGCTGCCACCAGGGAGGAATCCCTCGTCCACCCGTTTGGCAGCACAGCGAGCCGCGCCCGCTGGCCTGGGGCGCCCCTAGGATGCCGACTGTGAGACCCAAACTCCCGAAGACCGAGGGCGGGGGCCGGGTACAGGGCCTCCTGCAACTCCTCGAGGACGGCATCCACCTCATTGTCGCGGCGCTCCTCGTACTGCTCGCGGGGATCCTGACCGTCGGGGTCGTCCACGACGTCGTCAGGTCGATCCAGGGGCCGTACGAGGAGGAGGCGGTCGTTCTGTCCGCCCTGGACAACAGCCTTGTGCTGTTCATCGTGGCCGAGCTGCTCCACACCGTCCGCCTGACCATCAGGAACCAGACCCTCGACGCGGAGCCGTTCCTCGTCGTCGGCCTGGTTGCCGGCATCCGCAAGGTGCTCATCGTGACGGCCGAGGCGGAGAAGTCCTTCCGGTGGAACGTCGAGGGTGTCGAACTGCTCGTCCTGGCAGGTCTGATCCTCGTGATGGCGACAGCGGGGTACGTGTGGCGTCGCTCGACGCGGCCGGGAGACTACTTCCCGCTCCAGGAGGCGCGGCGCGCTCCTCCGTCGCCGGAGCCGTCACCCACCCCGGTGGGCGGATCCTGATCCGTCACCTTCCGTCGCTGCGGCCGCCTGCACCCGTTGCTCTTCGCGAGCGGAGCCGACGTCCCGTTCCAGGGGTGTACGGCTCACGGCCGTCGCGAGGGCCTCCAAGGCCCGCTTCTGCATTGCCGCCCCGCGCCGCACCACCGGGCTCCCGTCCCCGGCGGCGGCGCCCTCCCACGCGTGGAGCGCCTCCTCCACGCGCGCCCAGTCCGGATTCCTGTGCTCGCGCACATCGACCGCCGCCTGCGCCGTGTCCGCCTCCAGAGCCTCGGCGAGCCGCTCCGCCTCGGGGACGGGACGGCTGTCGGCCCGCGGGACGTGGCTCTCCATGAGCATCGCCGCCCGGTCGAAGCCCTCGATCGCCTCCTGCGCCTCCTCCGCCTCGCGTGACGTCAGGCCCCTGGGGCGGACCGGTTCCTGCCTTGCCCGGTCGTACGCCTCCTGCCAGGCGGCGCGTGCCTCCCTGCTCGCCAGCAGTGCCCTGCGCAGGTCGGCGTGCTGTTCCCGGGTCGGTTCGGCGTAGCTGCGGAGCACAGCGGCCGCGTAACGGCCCTCGGCGGCGAGCCAGTCAGCAAGCCGGCCCGGCAGTCGGGGTGTCTCCCATGCGGGGAACACCACGTACGCCAGCATCGCGAGGGCCCCGCCGAGCAGGGTGAGCACCACCCGCTCGGGGACCGTCTGCTCCCACGCCTGGCCGCCCATGCCGAGCAGGAAGACGACGTATGCGGCAGTGAAGCACTGGGAGTAGGCGTAGCCGGTACGGTTCAGCATGAACGACAGGCCCGCCGAGACCACCGCCAGCAGGCCGAACACCTGGGCGTCCGGGCCCAGGGCCCGCACCATCCCGGTGGCGAGCGCGACCCCCGCCAGGGTCCCGGCGAGACGGGCCACCGCCCGCGCGTACGTCTGGTGGAAGTCCGGCCGCATCACCATCACCGAAGTGATGGGCACCCAATAGCCGTGGCCCACCGGAAGCCGGGCGGCGATCAGGTAGCCGAGCGTGGCCACCGCCGCCAGGCGGACGGCGTGCCGGAACACGGGCGAGTCCCGGCGGAGCTCACGTCGGACCGCCCGGACCACGACCGGGACCAGCCGGAACATGGTCGGGCGCACCAGGACCTGGGCGTCCTCGGGGACGGGCGGCGCGGGCGTCCTCCCGGGCGTGCCGCACCGGGCGATCTCCAAGGCCTCGCCAAGCAGTTCCACGAGCCGCTCGGCGGCCTGCCGCGCGGGGCCCTCCAGCACCTCGTGCTCCTCGTCGATGCACAGGGCGTCCGTGCTTCCGGGCGACACCTCGGCGGGAGTGCCGCGGCGGATCGAACGGGCGGCCGCATCCAGGACCTCGGCGGCGGCGTCGAGCAACTCCCTTGCCCGGTCCCGCCCGGGCCCCTCCGGCGGGGCGCCGACGCCCGGGTCGGCGAGTGCGGCGACGACGGGCCGAATGCGCTCGGCGAGTCCCCTGGGGCCGTGCAGGACGGAGGGACGGGTGCGGGCCTGCGACGGCGTCACGGCGGCCGCGTCCCGGGCCGTCATCAACGGTTCCGGGTCGAACGGGGCGGTCGGGTCGTGCCGCAGCCGGCGGGCGTAGTCCGCCACGGCGGCCAAGGCGTCGGCGAGCGCGTCACGATGCGCCCCCCAACGGCGGATCGGGAACAGCAGGATCAGCAGGGCCTGCGCCACGCCCCCGAGCGCGATGATCCCGGCGTGCTCCAGGGCCCGCCCGATGCTCGTGGGCAGGGTGACGGTCACCAGCATGCTGCCGACCGTCGTCGCCGCGACGATCCCGGCGGTCGATCCGACGGCCCACGCCATCCCTGCGGCAAAGGCCCATACGGCCAGCAGCGGGAGGAACGTCGCGAGTCGCCCGGCGGCCAGATACCCGAGGAAGGTGCCGAGTGCCAGACCTACGCCCGCGCCGAGCGCGATGACTTTGCGGGGACGCCAGGTGCGCTGGAACGTGGCTGCGCCCGCGGAGTAGGCGCCGAGGGCGGCGGACGCGGCGTACGCCGGGGAGGCCAGCCACAGCGCCGGCCCGATGACGAGCGCCACCCCCACAGCTGTGCGCAGCGCGAGCAGGGGCTCAAGTCGCGCCTCCTCGATCGTGAGCCCGGATCGCACGACTTCCCGGAGGGCCCGCAGCCACGTCACGGGCAGGAGCCTAGCCCGGCCCCGCTACCGGGTCGTGCCGGCCACGCCGCCGAGAACGTTGAGCGTGAGGCGGGGGTCTTCGTGGCCCTCGGGGGCCGCCGATCGACCGGCGATGTCGTCGGGCCCTGACGATCACCAACCAGCGACGCATCTCCGACTCAGGTCATCAGCTGGTCGCCTTGGAGCATGTGGCGACGTTGCTCTTCGCGCGTGGAGTAGGTGGCTGCGCGGATCGCCTCGTCGCTCTCCAAGCCCGATCCCAGCGCGCCGGCCACCGTGGCGACCGAAGCGACGAACCAGGACAACGTCAAGTACTCCGTGGCGTGCAGCGGGGTTCCTGTCGTGGAAGCGAACACCCGGTCGTTGAGGATGAACAGCGCCCACACCAAGTTGATGACCATCAATCCCACGTAGCAGACGAGCGCCCCGATACCGACGGTGAGGACCGTCGAGGTGTTGTAGAGCCGCGCCCTCTGCCTCGCCTCCGGCGATCCCTCCGTCGATCGGTGCCACAGCTCCCCGTCCACGATCAGCCAGCCGATCATGAGTCCGACGGACCCGACCATGGCGATCACGAGGCGTGGCGCGCTCAGGGCACCGGAGAGGCTCCAGGTGGTGGAGTCCAGGGTGGCGATGGCTCCCGTGGCGAGTGCGGCCGCCAGGGCTTTCGACAGGCCCGACACCAAGCGCCAAGGCCGGTTCGCGCGGACCATACCGACGAGCACCCGCAGGTAGCCGCGCGGCCCGCTGACGATGTACCGGAGATCGGCAGCCTCCTCGTCACCGACCTGGCCCCGGTGGACAGGCGCGAGACGACCGGCGAAAGGGCCCGGAAGCGGCTGACTGCGCGGAAGCCCCTCAGCCCCGGTGGACGGCGGACCGGCCAAGCCGAGCACGGCTTCTTCCACTGCCCGCCGGGCTCTCGTCTGCAGCCGCAAGCCCCCCAGGGAAGGAAAGGACAGCAGCGCCAAGCCGTGTTCGTGACTCAGATCCACAAGAATCCTGCGCCCGTGCGAGTGCAGCGGAAGGTCGGTGAGGGCCACCACGATGTCCCAGTTCTCCGCACTTGCGCGCTCCATGATCCGGCGCATCAAGGTGTGCGGGTCCTCGGTCCCCGAGGTGAAGGGCTCACTGACCACCTTGACGTCGAACCGACGCCCTTGGCCCGCCTTTTCAGCGAGCCGGTCAGGAAGCATCCGGGCGATGTGCCGCGCGACGTCCGTGGGCGCGTCCGGATCGGCCAGGAGAGCTACGACCGTGACGCCCTGCGACGACTCCCGCACGACCGGACCATCCTCCTCGGCTGTCCTCCGCGATTGCAAGGGTTCACAGGATGCCCCGGGGTGGAGGCGAAGCCGTGGTGACACGCTGTCCTTACGGGTGGGGCCATGTGTCGGGTCCGTCAGGGGCCGGGTCAGCGCGAGGACACGGGCCCGCCCGCTTCCGGCCGGCGTCCCTCGGGGCCGACGGTGACCAGGTTTCCCTTCCGTTCCCGGTGCTCGTGCACGAGGCGGATCGCCATGGCGCCTTCACCGGTCGCCGAGGCCACCCGTTTCACCGAGCCGCTCCTGACGTCGCCGGCGGCGAAGACCCCGGGCAGGGTGGTCTCCAGCAGCATCGGATCGCGGCCCAGCGAGGCCCACCGGTTCGTATCGGCCACCGCCCCGGCGTCGGCGCCGGTGAGGACGAAGCCCCTCTCGTCCAGGGCCAGCACGCCCCCCAGCCATTCCGTGCGGGGCCGGGCGCCGATGAACACGAACAGCGCCGCGGCCTGCAGCTCACGGCGCTCATGGCTTGCGTTGTCCTCCACCGTCAGCGACTCCAGCTTTTCCTTGCCGGCGACGCCCCGTACTTCGGTGTGGAGCAGCACCTCGATCTTGGGGTGCTGCTCCACCTGGTCCACCAGGTAGCGCGACATGTCCGCGTTGAGGTCGCTGCCCCGGACGAGGAGGTGGACCTCGGACGCGTGCTGGGCGAGGAACAGCGCCGCTTGTCCGGCGGAGTTCCCGCCGCCGACCACGGCGACCGGGTCGGCGCGGCAGAGGCCGGCCTCGTGGACCGTCGCCGCGTAGTAGACGCTGATCCCTTCCAGGAGGTCGATGCCGGGCACTTCGAGCCTGCGGTACCGCACGCCCGAGGCGAGCACCACGGCGCCGGCCCGGGCCCGGGAGCCGTCTGTGAACGTGACGATGTACTCATCGTCCTGCGGGGTGAGCGCGCTGACCTCCGCCGGCACCATCAGGCGGGCGCCGAACTTGTGCGCCTGGAGCACCGCACGCTCGATGAGTTCGCCCCCGGAGATGCCGGACGGGAAGCCGAGGTAGTTCTCGATGCGGGACGAGGTCGCTGCCTGGCCTCCCGTGGCCACGGCGTCGACGGTGACCGTGGTGAGGCCGTCGGAGGCGCCGTACACGGCGGCGGCGAGTCCTGCGGGGCCCGCACCGATCACCATGACCTCGCACCGTTCGTTCTCGGCCGAGGGGGCGGGGGCGGGCAGCCCGATGAGCCGGGCGAGTTCGGCGTTGCTCGGATTGCGCAGGAGCCGCTCGCCCTGCCACAGGACCACCGGTGTCTCCTCGGGACGGATGGCGAACCGGCGCAGCAGCGCCTCGGCCTCCTTGTCCCTCTCCAGATCCACCCAGCGGTGGGGCAGCCGGTTGCGGGCGGCGAACTCGCGCAGCCGCAGCGTGTCCCGTGAGTAGCACGACCCCAGGATCCGGAAGCCGGCGCCGAGGCCGATGAGCAGGTACCTGCGGCCCAGGTAGGCGCGGAGGATCAGGTCGCCGAGGACGGGGTCGCTGCCGACCAGGGCGCGTTGCCGCTCCACCGGTACGGCAAGGATCTCGCCGGCCTCGCGCACCACGGCGGTGTTGAACGCTGCCTGGCCTTCCAGCAGTCCGAGTTCGCCCAGGAACCTGCCGGGTCCGTGGACCGCGACCGTGCGCTCGTCGGGGCCGCCCTGGTCGCTGAGGATTTCGACGGTCCCGCTGAGGATCACGAGGAACTCCCGGAACGGCTCACCCTCGCGGTACAGCACCTCGCCCTCGGCGGTCCTGCGGCGCTCACCGTGCGCGCTCAGGTCCTCGAGCTGCTCCGGCGTGAGGCGCGGGAACGCCCCGTACCGGTCCGGTGTCTCGCGGACCGCACCCTTCTCGTGCTCGGCCGTGCTCATCAGACCAGCGCCTCGTGGACGAAGCACCAGCGCCAGTCCTCTCCCGGCTCGAAGGACTGCACGACGGGGTGACCGACGCTCCCCGCATGCCGCCTGGCGTGCTTGAGGGGGGAGGAATCGCAGCAGCCGACGTGCCCACAGGTGAGGCACAGGCGCAGGTGGAGCCATGGGGACTGCTCCCTGAGGCACTCCTCGCAGCCCTGCGGGGTACGCGGCGTCACTGGGCGAACCATCGCCAGGTGCGGGTCGGGAATCGTGGCCATGAGGGTTTTCCTTCCGTGAAGTGGGCCTGATCGGCCGCGGCCGGCGATGGTCTTCCTCAGCACCGTCGCCTTGACCCTCCCGCAGTGGTCTGCCGGCCCGCCACCGCCTGCTCGACCCAGGAGCGCAGGACGGGCGCGGGTGCCGCGCCGGCCTGCCGGGCGAGCGTCTCGCCCCGGTCCAGGACGAGCAGGGTCGGCACCGCCTGCACCTCGAACCGCCGACTGAGCCGTGGGTTCTGGTCGACGTCGACCTTGACGAGCTTGATCTGTCCGGCGAGGTCCCGGGCGACCTGTTCGAGGGCTGGGCTGACCATGCGGCAGGGGCCGCACCAGGTGGCCCAGAGGTCGACGACGACGGGCACCGTGGCGTTGTCGGCGACCTCGGCGAAGTCGCTGTCGCCCGCGTCGACGACCCAGGGCAGGGGCTGCTTGCAGTGGCCGCATCGGGGCCGTCCCTCGGCGGCCACGGGAATCCGGTTGCCGCGACCGCAGTTCGGGCAGGTCACCGTGGTCGTCCGGGTGGTGTTCACGCCGCCCTCGCTTCCCGGTCGTCCTCCTGCTGGTCGTAGGTGACCACCAGCTCTCCGTGCTCGGCGTCGACGCGCACCGTCGCACCGTCCTGGACGTCGCCGCGCAGGAGGGCGCGTCCGACCAGCGTCTCGACCTCGTGGGAGATGTAACGCCGCAGCGGCCGGGCCCCGTACACCGGGTCGTAGCCCTGATGGGCAATCACCACCCGTGCAGCGTCGGTGAGTTCGACGGTAATGCGGCGCTCGGCGAGCCGCCGCCGCAGCTCGTCGAATTGCAGCTCCACGATCCGCTCGATCTGCCGCTCACCGAGCGGCTTGAACAGCACGATGTCGTCGACGCGATTGAGGAACTCCGGGCGGAAGTGCCCGCGCAGCTCGCCCATCACCAGGGCGCGGGCATCGGGCTTGATCTCACCCTCGGCGGTGGCGCCGTCGAGGAGGTGCTCGGAGCCGATGTTGGACGTCATGATGATTACGGTGTTGCGGAAGTCGACGGTGCGGCCCTGCGCGTCGGTGATGCGACCGTCGTCGAGCATCTGGAGCAGCGTGTTGAAGACATCGGTGTGCGCCTTCTCGACCTCGTCGAACAGGACGACCGAGTACGGCTTGCGGCGCACGGCCTCGGTGAGCTGGCCGCCTTCCTCGTAGCCGACGTATCCGGGCGGTGCGCCCATGAGCCGGCTGACGGTGTGCCGCTCCTGGTACTCGCTCATGTCGAGGCGGACCATGTTGTCCTCGGAGTCGAACAGGGTCCGGGCGAGGGTCTTGGCCAGCTCGGTCTTCCCGACGCCGGTGGGGCCGAGGAAGATGAACGAGCCGATGGGACGGCGGGGGTCGCGGATGCCGGAGCGGGCACGGATGATGGCGTCGGTGACGAGCTTGACCGCCTCGTCCTGGCCGATGACGCGCTCGCGCAGGATCTCGTCGAGGCGCAGCAGCTTCTCGCGTTCGCCCTCCTGGAGGCGGGCGACCGGGACGCCGGTCCAGGCGGCGACGATCTCGGCGATCTCCTCCTCGGTGACGACCTCGCGCAGCAGCCGGTTCTGCCCTTGTTTGGCGGCCAGTTGCTCCTCCTCCGCGGCGAGTCGGCGCTCCAGGTCGCGGACGCGGCCGTAGCGCAGTTCGGCGGCGCGGTTGAGGTCGTAGGCGCGTTCGGCCTCCTCGGCCTCGTGGCGGACCTGTTCCAGTTCCTGGCGCAGTTCCTGCACGCGGCGGATCGCCTGCCGTTCGGCCTCCCACTGGGCGCGTTTGGCGTCGGCTTCACCGCGCAGGTCGCCCAGTTCCCTGCGCAGCTCCTCCAGGCGTGTTTTGCTGGCGGGGTCGGTCTCCTTGGACAGGGCGGCATCCTCGATCTCCAGCCGCGTGACACGACGGGTGATCTCGTCGAGTTCGGCGGGCATCGAGTCGATCTCGGTACGCAGCCTGGCGCACGCCTCGTCGACGAGGTCGATGGCCTTGTCGGGCAGGAACCGATCGGTGATGTAACGGTGGCTGAGGGTGGCCGCGGAGACCATCGCGGTGTCCTGAATCTTGACGCCGTGGAAGACCTCGAGGCGTTCGCGCAGTCCGCGCAGGATGGAGATGGTGTCCTCCACGCTGGGCTCCTCGACCAGGACCTGCTGGAAGCGGCGTTCGAGGGCGGCGTCCTTCTCGATGTGCTTGCGGTACTCGTCGAGGGTGGTGGCGCCGATCATGTGGAGTTCGCCGCGGGCCAGCATCGGCTTGAGCATGTTGCCCGCGTCCATGGCTCCTTCGGCGGCGCCTGCGCCGACGACGGTGTGGAGTTCGTCGACGAAGAGCAGGATGCGCCCTTCGGCGGCCTTCACCTCGGACAGTACGGCCTTCAGGCGTTCCTCGAACTCGCCGCGGTACTTGGCGCCGGCGACCAGGGAGCCCATGTCCAGGGCGAACACCGTCCTGTCGCGCAGGCCCTCGGGGACGTCGCCGCGAACGATGCGCTGGGCCAGGCCCTCGACGATGGCGGTCTTGCCGACGCCGGGGTCGCCGATGAGGACGGGGTTGTTCTTGGTCTTGCGGCTGAGGATCTGGGTGACGCGGCGGATCTCCGCGTCACGGCCGATGACCGGGTCCAGCCGACCGGACCGAGCCTCGAGGACGAGGTCGCGTCCGTACTTCTCCAGGGCCTCGTAGGCCACTTCGGGGTTCGCGGAGGTGACGCGCTGGTTGCCGCGGACCTGAGTGAGCGCGCTCAGGAACGAGTCCCTGGTGATGCCGGCCTGTTTGAGCAGTCGCCCGGCGGCGGTCGAAGAGCTCTCCTCGGCCAGGGCGAGCAGGAGGTGTTCCACGGACACGTACTCGTCCTTGAGGCGTTTGGCCTCCCGCTCGGCGGCGTCGAGCAGGTGGGCGAGGCGCTGGGTGACGAAGACCTGGCCGGGTGCCGCGCCGGGGCCGGTGACCTTCGGGCGGCGGGAGAGTTCCTCGCGCACGGCCTCGCGCAGTCCCTTCGGCTCCTTGCCGGCCTGCTCCAGCAACCGCGGGATCAGACCGTCCTCCTGATCGAGGAGTGCGAACAGCAGGTGTTCCCCGTCGACCTCGGTGTGCCCCATGCGGCCGGCCGCGGTCTGGGCCTCCTGGAGGGCTTCCTGGGACTTCTGGGTGAGACGGTTCATGTCCATGGGGGTGTTTCACTCCTCGTGCCGCGGCCGCGCAGGGCGGCTTCGAGCAGGCTGATGCGGTCGAGCAGATCGAGCACCAGGCCGATGGATGCGTAGTTGAGGCAGAGTCCGGTGCGCAGCCGCTGGATGCGGGCGAGGACCGCCGGGGCCGTGGGGTCGAACACCAGGTGTCCCGCGGCGTCGCGTCCGGCGTCGATCAGGCCGAGGGCGACGAACCGCCGGATCAGATCGGGGTGGAGGCCCGAGCGACGGGACACGGCGTCGAGGGAGAGCCTGGGGGCGGGCACGAGCGCGTACCGGACGGCCGTCGAGGCGGTGAGGTCGGCGCCCGTTCGTACCGGACGGTTGCCCGCGCCGGCCCGGCCGGGGCCTGACGCTCCCGCGGGTGGTTCGTTCATCACGTCCTCCTGGGGTCGTACGAGGAGGCGGCGGCGAGCTCCGCGAACAGTTCGCGCTCACGGTCGCCGAGAGTGGGTGGCACCACGATGCGGAGTTCGGCGTACAGGTCGCCGTTCGCGCCGCGCGGGTTCGGCATGCCCTCGCCGCGCAGCCGCAGCCGACGGCCGCTGGACGAGCCCGCGGGCACCGTGACCTTGGCCGTGCCGCCGCCGGGGGTGGGCACCGGCACGGTCGCACCCAGGGCCGCCTCCCAGGGGGCCACCGGGACCTGGACGTGCACGTCGCGGCCGTCCAACCGGAACCGGGGATGGGGCTGGATACGCACGCGCAGGTACAGGTCGCCCGCGGCGGCGTCACCACTGCCCCGGCCTCCCTCGCCCGCCAGTCGCAGGCGCTGCCCGTCGGTGACGCCCGGCGGCACGTCGACCTCGTACCGCCGCGGCTGCCCCGTGGGACCGGCGAGCGTGACGGTGCGACGGCCGCCTCGGTACGCCTCCTCGACGGTGAGCGACAGTTCGGCCTCCTGGTCCGCTCCGGGGACGCTCCCTCGGGCGGCTCCGGCTCCGAACATGGAGCCGAACAGGTCCTCGATGTCGATGCCCTCCGCTCCGAAGTCGTCTCCGAAGCCGGCGTACCGGACCCGAGGGCCGCCCCCGCCTGCGGTCGTCCGACCGCGGAAGCCGCCGCCCGCTCCCGCCGCGGCCCGTTCGTCGAAGTCCTCCGGGATCTTGCGGAAATCCTCGCCGAAGCGGTCGTAGCGGGCCCGGGTCTTGGGATCGGACAGGACGCTATATGCCTCGTTGAGGTCCTTGAAGCGCTCTTCCGCCCCGGGGTCCTTGTTGACGTCGGGGTGGTGCCTGCGGGCGAGCTTTCGATATGCCTGCTGGATCTCGTCCTGGCTCGCGGACCGCGACACCCCGAGCGCCTCGTAGTAGTCCTGCGCCATGACCGGTCACTCCCGCTTCGCTACGGTCACGGCGGCGGGCCTGAGCTGCCGCTCGCCGTCCCCGTAGCCGGGGCGCAGCACCTGGACGACCGTGCCCGGTGCGGCGTCGGGGTCCTGGACGACGCCGACCACCTCGTGCCGGGCGGGGTCGAAGGGGACGCCGGTCTCCGCGTGTCGCGGGTAGCCGAGCAGTTCGAGGACGTTCACCGCTTGGTCGCGTACGGCCAGGATGCCTTCCACGATCGCGCCCGGATCGGCGCCCGCGTGGGTCAGGGCGAGTTCGAGGTTGTCGAGGACGGGCAGGAACGCGGCCGCCGTGCGGGCGCGCTCCACCGCCCGTTCGCGCTCCAGTTCCCTGGCGTGACGCTTGCGGAGGTTGTCGAGGTCGGCGAGTGCGCGCCGCCAACGGTCCTCCAGTTCCTGGATCGCGGTCGTGTACTCGTCCTCGGCGGACGCGGGGCCGGCGGCATCGGGTCCCGGTTCGCCGTTCGCCGCTCCGTGCCGGGACGGGCCCGGTTGGGGCAGGTCCCCGCGAGGCGGGGGTCCGGCTCCTTCCGGGACCGGTTCGGCCGGATCCGGCGCGGCCCGGTCGGGTTCCTGGGGGTAGGTGGGCATGGCGCGCCTCAGCCCTTGTCGAACTCGGCGTCGATGACATCATCGTCACCGCCACCGCCACTCGTGGGACCGCCGGTGGCGGCGTCCTGGGCGGGACCTCCGCCCGTAGTGGCCGCGCCCTGGTGGGCCGCCAGCCCGGCGAGCACCTGCTGGAGTTCGGAGGTCAGGGGGCGCACACGTTCCACGCCCGCCTCGTCCTTGACCGCCGCCCGGGCGTCCGACACGAGCATCTCGCCGCGTGCCTTCTCGTGCGCGGGCGCTGCGTCGCCCAGTTCGGCGAGACGCTTCTCGACCTGGTACGCGACGGCGTCGAGTTCGTTGCGGGCGTCGACGGCCTCGCGAAGTGCCTTGTCCTGGCCCTGGTTGCTTTCGGCCTCCTGGACCATGCGTTCGACCTCGCTGCGGTCCAGGTTGGAGCTCTCGCTGATGGTGATGCCCTGTTCCTTGCCGGTGTCCCGGTCACGGGCCTTGACCTCGAGGATGCCGTTGGCGTCGATGTCGAAGGTGACCTCGATCTGTGCTTCGCCCCGCGGCGCCGGCCGGATGTCGGTGAGCTGGAACCGGCCCAGCACCCGGTTGTCGGCAGCCAGCTCGCGCTCGCCCTGGAGGACGACCACGTCGACGGCCGGCTGGTTGTCCTCGGCGGTGGAGAAAGTCTCGCTGCGGCGCACCGGGATGGTGGTGTTCCGCTCGATGATCTTCGTCATCACTCCGCCGCGTGTCTCCACGCCCAGCGACAAGGGGGTTACGTCGAGCAGCAGGACGTCCTTGACCTCACCCTTGAGCACACCTGCCTGGATCGCGGCACCGAGGGCCACGACCTCATCGGGGTTGACGCTCATGTTGGGTTCCTTGCCGCCGGTCAGTCGGCGGACCAGGGTCTGGACAGCGGGGATGCGGGTGGATCCGCCGACAAGGATGACCTCGTCGATGTCGCTCTCGCCGACCTTGGCGTCGGCGATGGCCTGCTGGACCGGTCCCAGGCAGCGTTCCACCAGGTCGCCGGTGATCTGCTCGAACGTGGACCGCATGATCGAGTCGGTGAGGTGCTTGGGCCCGGCGGCGTCGGCGGTGATGAACGGCAGGCTGACCTGCGTCTGCGTCACCGAACTCAGCTCGGTCTTGGCCTTCTCCGCCGCCTCGAACAAGCGTTGCAGCGCCTGCGCGTCCTGTCGCAGGTCGATGCCGTTCTCCTTCTGGAAGTCGTCCGCGAGGTGGTCCACCAGGCGCCGGTCGAAGTCGTCGCCGCCCAGGTGGCTGTCGCCTGCGGTGGAGCGCACCTCCACCACGCCGTCGCCGACGTCGAGGATGCTCACGTCGAAGGTGCCGCCGCCCAGGTCGAAGACGAGGACGGTCTCGTGCTCCTTCTTGTCCACGCCGTACGCGAGGGCAGCCGCCGTCGGCTCGTTGATGATCCGCAGCACTTCCAGTCCCGCGATCCGGCCTGCGTCCTTGGTGGCGGTGCGCTGGGCGTCGTTGAAGTAGGCGGGCACCGTGATGACCGCCTCCGTGACCCGCTCCCCGAGCTGCTTGGAGGCGTCGTCGGTGAGTTTGCGCAGCACCTGTGCGCTGATCTCCTCGGGCGCGTACAGCTTGTCGCGCACCTTGAAGCGGGCCGCCCCGCCGTCGCCCTCGACGACGTCGTACGCCACCGCCCTGGCCTCGTCGGAGATCTCGTCGAAATGCCGGCCGATGAACCGCTTGGCCGAGTAGATGGTGCCCTTGGGATTGAGGATCGCCTGGCGCCGGGCCAGCTGGCCCACCAGACGTTCCCCGGTATCGGTGAAGCCCACCACGGACGGTGTCGTGCGGTTGCCCTCGCTGTTGGGCACGACGGATGGCTCTCCGCCCTCCCACACGGCGATCACCGAGTTGGTGGTGCCCAGGTCGATGCCCACTGCCTTGGCCATGAGGAACTCCTCCCGGTACGGCGCCTGCGCCGACTGTCCGGATCACGTTCGTTCAGGTACGGGCGGGGACCTCTGCCAGTGGTCTGCAGCCCGCCGATCAGCCCTGCGGCCTCGTCGGAGACCTCCTCGACGAGGAGCAGGGCGGAGACGACGGGGTCGAGCCGGTTCACCGAGCCGAACAGCCGTCGAGCAGGACACCGGGGCCCTCTCCACGGGAAACCCGTGGCCCAAGAGGTGCTCAACGGCGTGTGCGGCTTCCCCGTACGTCGTGTACGAGGCAGCCGGCCTGCGGAGCTGCTCGGTCACCGCCCGGCGCTACCTACCGGTGCGCGGACGGTTTCGAACACTCCCCAGGGTGGCGTGCCCAGTGGCTCCGCGCCTGCGCCTGGCAAGTCGGAAAAGCACGGGTCCGGTCGCCCCGCGAGTACGAGAGGCAGAATCCGAACCTCTCGTATGAGCCGACCCGACCAGCACCGCCGCTCGGCTGTAGGCTCGAAGAGAACGGAGTGATCCCATGGCCAGCAGCCGGCCGCACCATCTGTACCGCCGCCGCTGCGACCGGGAGAGAAGCCTTCCGCGGGACAGCGGCGGGCAGCTCGCCATGGCCGCGCGGAGAGGGTCCGTCCCACCCCGCGGCAGCGGGTGGCGCCCCACCGCAGCGGGGCGAGGGCCCCGCCCGCCTGCTCCCACCCAGGCCGACCGTGTCCCCCACGCACTGATGAAGCTCTCCAGCGCCATGTTCGACACCCTGGACGAAGGCGAGATCCTGGGCCTGGCCATGGACCACGTAGCCGCCGCAGGGCCGTACGGCGCCGAGGCCGGATACCTCACGGTGGACGGCGCCCTGGTCCCCAGCCGGAGGAACGGGCAGGTCCACGCCCTGGCCGTGGACCGTAGGGTGCGGGAGCTGGCCGGGGAGGACGGCCCCGTGACCGTACCCGGCCTGCCCAGGGCCCGGGCCCTGGGGCTGCGCGGGCACGAGAGGCTCCACGGCTACCTCGTGGTGACGTCCCGCTCCCGGCCCACCGAGGCCGAGCGGTCCCTGCTCGCCACGCTGGTCCGGCACACCGCCGCCGCACTCTCGGTCGCCTTCGCACACCGGCGCCGACGCGAGGACGCACTGGAGCTGTACCGGCTCAGGAAGGAGCGGACAGCCCTCCAGGGGCAGCTGATCTCCGTCGTCGCCGAGCTGGGGTACCAGCGAGCCCTTCACGCGCTCATGGCCGACGTCGCCGCCTCGGGCGGCGGCGAGGAAGCCATCACGCGCGCACTGCACAGGCTCACCGGACTCCCCGCGCTGGTCGAGGACCGCTTCGGTCGGCTGCGGTCCTGGACCGGTCCCGATCGCCCCGACCCCTATCCCGAACCGGACCCCGTGCGCCAGGACGCAATGCTGTACGCCGTCGGCCGTCAGGCCGGGCCGGTGCGCGTGAAGGACCGGCTGGTCACCCTGGTCCGCCCGCACGGCGAGATCCTGGGCGTGCTGGCCCTGGTCGACGTCCGGCGCGAGGCCGACGATCACACCCTGCGCGCGCTGGAGGACGGCGCCGCGTCACTCGCCCCGGAGCTGGCGCACTCGCGCAATCTGGCCGAAGTGGAGTCGAAGCTGCACCGCGAGCTGGCCGACGACCTCCTGACAGGGACGGACGAGGCGAGCGCCTACGCCCGTTCCGAGGCAGTCGGACACGACCTGCACCGCCGCCACTACGTCGTCGTGGTGCAGTGGTCGAACCGGACCGCGGACGGTCCCTTCGCGCAGACGGTGGGCCGGGCGGCCTCTGCCGTGGGCATGCACTCGCTGCTGACCCGGCGTTCCGATCACGTGGTCCTGGTCACCGACGACAGGCCGCACGCCCGCGCGCTGTACGAGGCGCTCGCCCGGGAGACCGGGACACGGTCCGGGACCATCGGGGTGAGCGCCCCTTGCGACTCCCTGGCCGACATCCCCCACCGCTACCAGGAGGCGCAGCGCGCCCTGGAAGTGCGCCGCCACTCCCGCGGCGAGCACTACGGCACGACGTTCTTCGACGAACTGGGCCTCTACCGCATCCTGGGACCCGGCAACGACTACCGGGAACTGGAGACGTTCGTCCACGAGTGGCTCGGGCAGCTGATCGACTACGACTCCCGGCACCACACGGCCATGGTGGAGACGCTGTCGCAGTACTTCGACTGCGGCGGCAACTACGACGAGACCGCCGAATCCCTCGCGATCCACCGCAGCACGCTGCGCTATCGGCTCCAGCGCATCCGCGACATCAGCGGCAACGACCTCGCGGACGTCGAGGACCGGCTCAACCTCCAGGTGGCGACCCGAGTGTGGAAGATCGTGCTGGGCGAACAAGCAGGAGAACGGCGTCGTTGAACGCGATGCGGCAGATCGATCACCCGCGCGCGAGCCGGGCCGCGAGGTAGGGCGCGGTGATGCTGCGGCGGGATTTCGCCACCTTGGCCGGCGGGCCCGCCGCGACCACCCGCCCGCCCGCGTCGCCGCCGCCCGGCCCGAGGTCGATGACCCAGTCGGCGGTGGTGATCGTGTCCAGGTCGTGCTCGACGAGGACGACCGTATTGCCGGCGTCGACGAGCCGGTGCAGCTGTCGCAGCAGCAGCGCGACGTCCGCGGGGTGCAGCCCCGCCGTCGGCTCGTCGAGCAGGTAGAGCGCGTGGCCGCGGCGGGCCCGCTGCAGCTCGGTGGCCAGCTTGATGCGTTGCGCCTCACCACCGCTGAGCTCCGTCGCGGGCTGTCCCAGCCGCAGGTACCCCAGTCCCACCTCGCGCAACGTCTCCAGACTGCGGGAGGCGGCCGGGACGGCGGACAGGAACGTGGCGGCGGCATCGACGGAGAGCCCCAGCACCTCCGCGATGTTCTTGCCGCGGTAGGTGACCTCCAGCGTTTCGGCGTTGTACCGGGCTCCCCGGCAGGTCGGGCACGGTGCGTAGGTGCCGGGCAGGAAGAGCAGTTCCACCGAGACGAATCCCTCGCCCTGGCAGGTCTCGCACCGTCCTTCGGGCACGTTGAAGGAGAACCGCCCGGCCGAGTAGCCACGCGCCTTGGCCTCGTCCGTCGACGCGTACAGCTTGCGCACCGCGTCGAACATCCCCGTGTACGTGGCCAGGTTGGAACGGGGAGTCCGGCCGATGGGCCGTTGGTCGACCCGGACCATCCGGTCGAACGACTCGACCCCCGACGCGTCCTGGACGTCAACGATCAGCTGCGCCTCATCGGGCTCCTCGGGTACGAGTCCGAGGTGGCCGCGGACGACCTCGGCGAGCACCTGCGTCACCAGTGTCGACTTTCCGGAACCGGACACGCCCGTCACCGCCGTCAGTACGCACAGCGGTACGTCGACGGACACGTCGTGCAGATTGTGGCGGGAGACGCCCCTCAGGTGCAGCCAGCCCTGCGGGGTGCGCGGCCGGTGGTCGAGCGGCTGGGCGCGCCCGAACAGGTACTGGCTCGTGGCCGACTCCGCGACCCGCTCGAGACCGGCGACGGGGCCGCTGTACAGCACGCGGCCGCCGCCCTCGCCCGCGCCGGGGCCGATGTCGACCACCCAGTCGGCCCGCCGTACGACGTCCATGTCGTGCTCCACGACGAACAGCGAGTTGCCCGCCGCCTTGAGGCGCTCCAGCACGTCCAGCAGCGGTTCCGCGTCAGCCGGGTGCAGGCCCGCCGAGGGTTCGTCGAGGACGTAGACGACCCCGAACAGCCCCGAGCGCAGCTGGGTGGCGATCCGCAGGCGCTGCGCCTCGCCGGGCGACAGGGTCGTCGAGCGGCGCCCGAGGCCGAGATACCCGAGGCCCAGGTCGAGCAGGACGTCGATCCGCGCGACCAGATCGCCGCAGATCCGGACCGCGACCTCGGTGGTCTCCCCGGATCGGGCGGTCGAGGTGGTGGCGTCGGCCTCGGACCGCTGCGCGACGGGCCGCAGCAGCGCCACGACCTCGGTCAGCGGCATCGCGTTGATTTCGGCGATGGAACGTCCGGAGAAGGTCACGGCGAGCGCCTCGGGTCGCAGTCCGCTGCCGTGACACTCCGGGCAGGGCACGCTCCTGACGAACCGGAGCGCCCGTTCGCGCATCTTCTCGCTCTTGGAGTCGGTGAGGACGTGCATGACGTGCTTGCGGGCGCTCCAGAACTTGCCCTGGTAGCCGTAGTCGACGCGGTCCTCCTCCGGCTCGATGTACACGGAGGGCTGCTCGTCGGTGTACAGCAGCCAGTTCCGGTCCTTCTTCCTGAGCCTGCGCCACGGTCGGTCGATGTCGATCCCCAGGCCGCTCACGACACTGCGCAGGTTGGCTCCCTGCCAAGCGCCCGGCCAGGCGGCGATCGCCCCCTCGCGGATGCTCAGCGAGGGGTCCGGGACGAGCAGGTCCTCGGCGACGTCGTGCACGACGCCCAGTCCGTGGCATTCGGGGCAGGCACCGGCCGTGGTGTTGGGTGAGAACGACTCGGCTTCCAGCCGTGCCGCCCCGGGGGGATAGGTGCCGGCGCGGGAGTACAGCATGCGCAGCAGATTCGACAGCGTGGTGAGGGTGCCAACCGTCGAGCGCGAGCTGGGCGACCCGCGTCGCTGCTGCAGGGCCACGGCCGGTGGCAGTCCGGTGATTTCCTCCACGTGCGGTGCACCGACCTGCTGCAGCAGCCTTCGGGCGTACGGTGCCACGGACTCGAAATAGCGCCGCTGGGCCTCCGCGTAGAGCGTGCCGAACGCGAGCGAGGACTTGCCCGAACCGGAGACGCCGGTGAAGGCGACCATCGCGTCCCGCGGAACGTCGACGTCGATGTTCCGCAGGTTGTTCTCACTGGCGCCCCGGACATGCACGAAGGGGTCGGTCGCGTCCTTGTCCACCGTTCCTGGTTACCTGATCGCGCCGGGAACCGCGCGACAGGCGCCGTCACCGGGGCCCGCTCATACGAGCGTCCGGGGTCGTTGGCTCCATTCGAATGGACCCAACAGCCGCGTGCGGACCTGACCGGCCCCACCGGCATGACGTCGGGGATACCGGCGCCCTGGATGGACGGGCGGGCGGGCAGGCAATGCGTCTGGCACGACAGGGCCGGCGCCTACTGGCGCGCGTACCGCCTTCGCATGGCGCTCGGCATGCTGCACGCGCGCATCGTCTCGTATGCGCGATCCGAGGCCGACGACCACACTCGATAGACACTGACAGCGGCATGAATGTCGGAGCGGCCTACCCGAGTGACCAGTCGAACGCCGCAGGCAGCCGCTGCATCCAGGCCGTGCGACGAAACCTCTGACGACTACGCTCCGTACAACCCGTCGCACAGCGTCCGAGGCCCCCGCCCAGGACTCCTTCACGACCCCCGGAAACGATCAAGCGAGCTGACGAACTGTCACCAAAGTCAGCATTGGGTCAGCATTGGTCCTGGCAAAGCTGACCCCAGCTGGTCATACCTGGGAAACGTCGAGGGCACTGCGTGGGCCTTCCGGAGCCTCCCGTCGCCCGCCCCGCGGGAACGATCTCCGCGCGGGATGCGGCATCTTCTCGGCTGATCCCGACTGATCGACCTACTCCATAAAGGTGCAGGTCAGCGCAACCGACCGCGTGCTTTCAGGGGTACCGGCGGGAGCTGCGGAGCGGGGATCGGAGGGCCGTCGTAGCCCTTCACTTCGCCGTACCTCGTGCCTTCCATCCAGTCCCTGCGCGCCTGTACGATCTCCTCGTTGGAGCGTCCGATCCAGTTCCAGAACAATTGGGTCGGAAATCAACATCAGCGATTCGTTTGCGAGTTCGCTCCGTTGAGGGCAAGGGTGGTCCGGAGGAGGCCTGTGATGGCGGGCTCCGCTGTGTTTTCGGCGAGCTCGATTCGGGTCTGTGTCGTGGCTGCTGCGAGTGAGCGACACGCGGTGGCGAAATGGGTGGGGGTGTCGGGCCCGGTTCCGGGCTCGAAGCTGACCTTCAGAATCGTCAGGGTTCCCGCACTTCGGGCGAAGTCTGCTCGGCCTATCAGACGGCCTTCGGCGAGGAGGGGGCACACGTAGTAGCCGTGGATGCGTCGGGCGGCGGGTTTGTAGGCCTCGAACGTCTGGGTGAATCCGAACAGTCGCTGGACCCGTGGTCGGTGCCAGATCAGGTTGTCGAATGGCCCCAGGAATACGGGCTCCGGGAAGCGCCGTGTCGGCCTGGTGAGCGCCTCGCCGGCGGCCCATGCCGTTCCCCAGTCCTGTACCCGTACGGGGGTGAGGTCGGTGCCCGGGAGGAGTCGGGCGGCGAGGGAAGTAGGGATGCGAATGTAGTCGCCGAGGTCATCGACGGTGGCCACCCCGAGAGCGGTCCCCGCGTGGGTGAGGAGTTGGGTCAGGCATTCGTCGTCGGTGAGGTCGTCGTTGAGGTGTTCGTCGGGGATGCAGCGCTCGGCGAGGTCGAACAACCTCTGTCCACCGATTCGGCGATGGGAGGCGAGGTCTCCGGACCAGAGGAGGAACTCGACCGCGGTCTTGACGGGGCCCCAGGTCCAGCCGGCGCCCGCCGCGGTGCCTTCGCGTAGACGGCGCAGGGGAAGCGGACCCTCTGTGGTGATCCGGTCCAGGAGGGCGGCGCGGGTTTGCTGGTCGGGGTATTGGGGTCGGCGGCGCGATGCTCGGCGGCGGAACGCCCACAGGGGCCAGTCGGCGAGCGGTACGAGGGCGAGAGCGTGGGCGGGGTAGTCGAACGCGACCGGTTCGGTGCCGTCGTAGAGGGTTTGGTCGATGGTGGTCGTGGTCGTGTCGGGGATGCGGGTGGTGAGGGTGAGTTGGTGGGCGCGGGCCAGGGTGCTGATGCTGTCGAGTTGGACGATGTGCATGTGGGCCAGGGCGGCTGTGACGTCGGGAAATCCATCGGCGGGCAGGGACGCGGCGATCGCCAGGTCTCGGGCCTCCGCGAGGGACAACTCCACCTGGGGGTCCGGTCCGGCGGTCATGTGCGCGGCTCCGTCACGGACCCCGTGACGGGCTCGGGCTCCGAGGCGCTGTCGGATTCATTCGCCGGGGTGGGGCGCGGAACGGGTGCGGTCGGGGTGCGGGTCGCGGGTGGGGTGGCCACCGGCTCGGCGGGGCCGGTCGGAGGCCTGGGCGTGGGGTGGGCGGGAGTGAGGAGCGGGCTCATGGCTCCGGCGGCCGCACAGCAGGTGAGAGCGAGCAGGGCTGTGTCCCATCGTTGGTGTTCGGCGAGTGCACCGATGACGACGGCCATGATGCCGTTCGCGATGTCGGTGGAGGCGCCGACCCACGTGTTGGCCTCGACGCGGGTGTCGTCGGCGGCGGTGGTGTCGACGAGGAGGAAGGCGTTGATGAACAGGGGGGTGACGAACAGGCCTGCCACGAGGAGCAGGGTGGCGAGGAGCCAGAGTGGGCGTGCGAGGAAGAGGAGCAGGGTGGGGAGGGTGAAGCCGAGGGTCAGGAGCTGGTACTTGCGCCAGAGGTCGGTTTTCCAGTCGAGGGTGGCGTAGAGGATACCGCCGATGACGCCTCCGATGCTGATCGCGGCAAGGAAGGGGCCGAGCCATGCGGTGGCGTGCTGGTTCTGGAGGTAGGCGGGGATGAGGATCGCGGTGCCTCCGAAGATGGCGCCCATGGCGAACAGGGGTAGCAGGATCGCTGGCATGCCCGGGGTGCCGAGCGGGCCGATCCAGCGCCGGGACCTGCGGGCTCGGCGACTGAGAGTGGGCGCCGGGGTGGGATTGGTCGGTGTGGGGCGTGTGGTGCCGAGTTGGTGGCGGCGGGCTGCGGTCAGGTAGAGGAGGGTGACCGTGATGAAACAGGCGGCGGCCGTCTCGTAGGCGTGCCGGGGTCCCAGGAGGGCGACAGCGGCTCCGGCCGTGAGTGGGGCGAGGACGAAGCCGGTCTCCTCCAGGATCGAGTCGGCGCTGTGCACCGCTTTGAGTTGTGCTTCGTCGACGGCCAGGCGACGCCAGGAGGCGCGGAGCGCGGAGTTCAGCGGTGGGCTGGACAGGGTTGCGGCGATGACGAGGGGCAGGGTGGTCCACCAGGGCCATTCGAACTCGATGCTGCACGTCACCAGGGCGAGGAGGGTCGCGGTGGTGATGCCCATGAGGGTGAGGACGCGATGGACGCCGTGGCGGTCGAGGAGTCGGCCGCGGAGTGGGGCGCAGAGGGCGAGGACGAAGGTGTAGCCGCCGCCGACGGTGGCCGCGCGGGCGTAGCCGTGGGTTTGGGCGAGGGCGAGGAGGAGGGTGATGGGCAGGACGGCGGCGGTGGTGCGGGCGAGAAGGGCGAGGGTGAGCAGGCCCCGTACGGGTGGGCGGGTCAGCAGTCGGAGCGTGCTGGGGGGTGCCTTGTGGTGTCCGCGGGCGGTGGGGGCGTTCATCCTCCGGTCTCCGGGCCGGTCGTGGCGTCGTGATCGACGGTCGCCGAGCGGCCGTGAGGCAATGGGTCGGTTCCTGGTGGCCCGGTGCTGCCGGATTCGCCGAGGGGGGCGTCGGCCTTGACGTCGGGCTCGGTGTCCTGGTGGGCGGTGGCGCGTAGGGAGTCGGGGTGGAGGAGTACGAGTCGGGCGATGTCCTGGCCGCGGTGGACGGTGACGTCCTGGTCGGGTCGGATGGCGATGCTCATGCCCCCGCGGCCGGCCATGGCGTTGACGGCTTTCGCGGGGATCACTCCGAGTGGGATCGTCAGGCCGGGCGGGGGGCCGTTGGGTGGGGGCATGACCATGAGGAAGGTCCCGGGTGGGAGGGTGGCCGCCCAGCCCAGTCGCCATTCGACGGTGCCCGAACCGTTGGGCAGGAACATGCCTTCCCAGTTGCCGCCTGGGGTGCGGTGGTCGCCGAGGTGAAGCCAGGCGGTGTTGCCGGTGGCGATCCAGTCCTTGCCTCGCTGCCACATCCCCTGACCGCCCAGGCGTCGACCGACCTGCTGGGGCTCCTCGCTGTCGGGGACGGCGAGCCCGATGTCGTCGAGGGGCTTCATCGTGAGGGTGAGGGGGGAACGCACGGCCCAGCCGAGTTCTTGGCCCAGGATCCAGGGCGGGCAGTCCATGGGCAGTCGTGCGATCCGCAGGTAGCGAAACGAGCCCTCGTACAGATCTCGTTCGGTTCGGGCTTCGGCCCGGTCGACGTGAGGCTTGTCGGGCAGGACTGCCCAGGGGTGGAGGGGGCGGAAGGTGACCTCGGGCATGCGGTCTGCTCTCTGTCGGCGGATGCGGGCCCGACCGGTTGCGCGGTTCGCGGCCGGCGGCGTTCTTGAACGGTGCGGCTGTCGTGCTGGTCCGGGCTCGGCTCAGCGGGGCCGTGACGGTTGATTCCCGGGCTGGGCACTTTGCTCGGACTCCGTCTCGACCCCGTTGTGGAAGCGTGGAGTTGCAACGACTGCGGTTGTAGGGGGTCTCGGTCCGCGGTCCGGGCTTCGGTCGGGGTTGCCCGGGAAAGTCCTTCACCGTCCCGGGCCCCTTGTCTGCGGAGAGGGCCCGGGACGGCGAAGGAGGGGTGCCGTCCGGGGCCGGCGGCGGCTGGCACGGCGCGGCCTCCGGGCGGCGGGGGCGGGGCCCCGAGGGTGGTGGCACCTCCATCCCTCGGGGTCCTGCGGTTCAGGCGATCGTGTCGGAGCGGGTGAGGCGGCGTGTGCGCTCGGTCTCGGGGAGGGTGTCGAGGTCGAACATCACGACGCTGCAGGGGCCGTAGCCGACGGTGATCTCGTCGTAGGTGAAGACGCCTTCGTCTCGGTCGAGGGGGGCGGAGGTCAGGTCGACCATCGTGAGGCTGTTCGGGGCGAAGTTGGGGTGGGCGGCGGACATCATGCCAGCGCGGGCGAAGTTGGTGATGTAGACGGTCTGGTCGCCCTGGTCGACGACCAGGCCGCGGGGGCCGGAGCCGGTGGGGATCTGCCGGGTGACCTGGAGGGTGTCGATGTCGATGACGGCGATGGTCGAGGAGTTTTCGACGGTGACCAGGGCGTGGCGGCCGTCGGGGCTGAAGGCGACGCCGCGTCCGCCGGTGGAGGCGACGTCGACGCGGTGGGTTTCGTCGGTGGTGACGTCGATGACGGTCACGTAGGAGGCCTGGGTGTTCGCGACGAATACGCGGCGGCCGGAGGGGTCGATGCCGAGGCTGTAGGGGTGGGCTTCGCGGTCGACGGGGATCTGGGTGAGTTCGGTGATGCCTTGGGGGTTGCCTTCGGCGAGGGGGCTGATGTCGAGCTTGCTGATGTAACCCTCGCCCCACACGCAGACGTAGGCGATGGTGCCGGCCTTGTTGATGCCCATGTGGCGGGGGTCTCGGCCGGTCGGGATCTGGTGGACCTCAAGGTTGAATTCGAGGTCGACGACGGAGACGGTGTCGCTTCCGCTGTTGGAGACCAGGAGGTACTTGTCGCCGGGGAGGAGGCCTTGGCCGCGGGGGCCGTGGCCGACCTCGATGCGGCGGACCTCGTTCAACGCGACCGCGTCGATCTCGGAGATCGTGTTCTGGCTGGTGTTGCAGACGAAGCCGCGTCCGTCCTTGGTGAACTTGACGCCGCCGCGGGGGGCGTTGCCGATGGGGATCTGGGCGATGGTGCGGTGCTCGCCGGGTCCGGTTTTCGCGACGACGGACACGACTCCGTCGTCGGTGTCGGTGGAGAAGAACTGGATATTGCGCATGGCGATGTTTCCTTTTCTTCATTTCGGGCGGGGACAGCAGGCCGACCCTTCGGGATAAAGGGCGGCCGATGGCCGAAAATTTCAGGTGGGACGAGTATTTTCAGCCGTGGGTGTAGTTCAGGTTCCAGGCGATGGAGATCCGCGGATTCGCGTCCTGGAATTCGGGTACGGCGTGCTTGAGCCAGCCGGGGAAGACGATCAGTTCCCCGGGTGGGCAGGACAGGCGCACCCGGTGGCTCTCTCCCGCGAGGGTGATGCCGGGGTCGTAGTAGTCGACGGCGGGACGGGGATCGAGGAGGTCGATCTCGCACGGTCCGGGCGCGGCAAGGTAGTAGACGGCCGAGAGGGCCGTATTGGGGTGGAAGTGCGGTTCGTGCCGGTCACCGGCCCGGTAGAGGGAGGCCCAACTTCGGGTCACCCCCACCACCACCCTTCCGTCTTCGCTTTGCGTCTGCTCGCCTTCGCGTTGCCGCGAACGGTTGAATGCCTCTCCCAGGGGCGCTCCGGTCAGGGATTCGGTGAAGCGGCCCGCGACCGCGCACACCCACCGCGACAGGCGAACGGCGTCGGGGCCGGCCCACGCGGTGAGTTCGCCTGTCGTCTCCTGTTTGTAGCCGAACTCCTTCGCACCGGCGCCGGCTTCGTCCAGGATTCGGTCGGTGAGACGGTCGTTGATCTCGGCGGCGAACGGGCACCGGGTGCGGGCCACGGGGGTGGCGAACAGCTGGGCAATCGTGGCTTTCGTCCCTGGCAGGGGTTGTGACGGGCCCGGCACGGTGTCCGATTGTGCAGTGGTCCGGGCAGTCCGGGAGACGGACATGATTCGGCTACCTCCACAGAATATGGAGTCGATTTCGCCGGCCTCGAATGGTCGACGATATCGGGGAGCAGCCATCAGTCTGTTCCCAGGATTTAGAAGCCGGCAAGCTTTTCGATCCTGCTCTAAAAGGGCGCATGCTCCTTTCGCGCGCCACCCCGGAGTGTTAATCGGATCGCGCTCGGGGCGTTGCCGCGTGGTGGGATGCCACCGAAGCCTCACTCGCGGCACAGGTGTCGCACGACATCACTCCGTTCCCCCTGGGGGCGGTTTCGGGTGGGGCGTGCGCGGGTGCCACGGCACGAGCCGACGGCGCGCCGGGCGCCGAAGTCAGGAGTGGCGGGGTGCGCCGGGCAGGCCGTGGGCGCGCAGGAGGGTGTCCCCGAGTGGGGTGAGGTCGTGGTGGACGCTGACACCGTCGCGGCGGGTGGTGATGAGCGCCGAGTGCCGCAGCACGCTCGTGTGATGGGAGACGGTGGCGGCACTCACCGAGAGTTCGTCGACGAGGTCGTTGGTCGTCGCCTTGGCGTGGATGGCGATCAGCAGGAGGACCTGGGCACGGGTCGCGCCGAGGAGGGCTGCCAGCGCACGATGGCGGGGCGGTGGTCTGCGATCCGAACCGGGCGCGCCGGAGTTGATGGTGGCCATGGTCGCTCTGCTCTCGGAAGGGGATGGGGGTTCTGGTCGTCGCGGTCATCGAGTCGGTCGGGAGACCGGCGTCGACGGCGCCGCGGTCGGCCTGGGTCAGAGGTCGGGAAGGTGTCTTTGGGCGATGGTGACGGTGCTGGGGCGGGAGCCCGCCCGGATGGCTTCGTATTGGGGGTGGCCGTCGGTGTTGGAGAGGTCGACGCCGTCCAGGTGAACCACGGCCACCGATCCGGTGTGGGCGAGAGCGCAGTAGACGGACTGGTCGGCCGGGTCGATGGTGATCCCGCGTGGGCCCGCGCCGACGGGAATCCGACGGGTGAGCCTCCACTCCAGCAGATCCACCACGGCCAGGGACCCGGCTCGCTCCATGGTGACCAGCGCGTACTGTCCGTCCCCCGTGACCGCGACACCCGCCGGACCCGCTGCGGTGGGCAGCCGTACCGTTGCCTCGATGTGACCGTCGCCCAGGGCCAGAACAGTGAGATCCTGCGCGCGAGCGGCGGCCACGAGAGCCAGGTCCCCGCACAGCGCTGCCGCCCGCGGCTGAACGTGATCGCCGATCCGCGTCCGGGAAGCGACCGTGATGCTGCCGGTCCGGCCCTGCGCGAGGCCGGAAAGGTCGAGGATCGCGACCGCGCCGTCGCCGCGCTCGCAGACGACCGCGAGAGCGCCGTCGGCAGAGACAGCGATCTGACCCGGTTCGCGCCCCACCGCAATCCGGGCCGCCTCCGCTCTCGCCCGGGTGTCGATGACCGAGACACTGTCGGAGCCCGCGTTGGCGACCAGAAGGTAGGGCGTGCCGGATACCGGCGTCAGACTCCTGGGCGCCCAGCCCACCCGCACACGCGCTCGGATCCGGCCCGAGACCAAGTCCACGACGAGAACCTCGTCGGAGACGGACAGAGCAACGAAGACATCCTCCCCGGGCACACACTGAGCCACGCCCAACGGCCCTCTACCCGTGACCACCGATCCGAGCGGTAGGTAGGAGGAAGGGCCGACCTTCACCGTCAGGGTGAGCCTTCCTGCCACCGTGTCACTGGAGATCAGCACCACTTCCACCAGCTCACCCCGCTCCGGGCCCGGGCGGAGGCCCCCTTCCGGGGTCCCGACTTCGCACACGCGCGTCGAACCCGCCCCTACCGTGATACCGGCACCGCCCCGCCAAAGGGCACCAAAGGCTGTCAACTGTCCGTAACTGGATGGCATATGACCGGCACTGCCGTCTGGTAGCAAACCGGATGATCCGGTATAGGATGCCGCCCCGACCTTCCCCAAGGAGTGCACCCTCCGTGACAGACACACCGGACGCGCCGACCCCCGGCACGCTCCATCACGTCGAGATCTGGGTCCCCGATCTGACCCGTGCGATCGCCGACTGGGCCTGGCTCCTCGAAGACCTCGGCTACACCCTCCACCAGAGCTGGGAAGCGGGCCGCAGCTGGAAACTCGGCCACACCTACCTCGTCCTCGAAGAGTCCTCCGCCCTCACCACCAGCCGACACGACCGATGCGCACCCGGCCTGAACCACCTCGCCTTCCACGCCGGTACCCCCGAACGAATCGACCTCCTCACCGCGAAGGCCCGCGAGAACGGCTGGACCTTGCTGTTCCCCGACCGCCACCCCCACGCCGGCGGCACCCACCAACACGCCGCCTACCTCGAATCCCGCGACGGCTTCGAAATCGAACTCGTCGCCTCTGGCTCGGCGTAGAGCCGATTGCGGTGAAGCGTCCACGGCCGACCCCAGCAGCCACCTGCAAGCACCTCAGGGAGCATCACTTCCGACCGTCACATGACATGGCGCACGCCGTCTGACACGAGCCGGACTCCTCGCTATCGAACAGCAAGGCAGCGCTCGGCATGGCTTCCCAAGACCTGTGCCGGAACCGAGACGTTCTCATGGACAAAGCTACTCCGGGGTACACGCAGCACTACGGTTCCGCCGCGGCAGGGAGTAACGCTTCTCGACAAAAGACCAACCATCGAACGGTGCCGGCCGTCGTCGACCGGCCGGCCTCGATCGGGGCCCTGTCGCTAGCAGTCGCGTAGGACATGGACCACGCACTCATGCACTCGCCCATCCCGACGATGGGGCGGATCGCCGGCCCCTACCCCGGCCGTCGAAGAGGGAGCGGGGGACGCGTTCATGATCACGGAGGCCGCCCGCGCGATGCCCTGCCTCCCTTCGACGTCCCAGATGATCCGTCGACGCAGCGATGGTCCCGAGGTCAGGCGGCGTCCGGCGGACAACCTCCGCAATCCGGTTCCCCACCGGTGGCCAGAGTGTCGATCAGGCGGCGCAGCGAGTGCAACGCGGGGTCGGTCGATGGGGGCATGTCGAGGATGCTGAGCGTCTGGGACAACAACCCCGACCTCCCCTCCATCTGGCCACACGACCCCTACCGGATCGGCCGGCAAGGCCTGTCCATAGTCGTGGCCGTCAGCGACAGCGTTCGGATCCACCCCGCCGGCATCGGCAAACGCATCACCGCCTCCGTTGCCCTCGCCCACGACCCGCACCCCGAAATCATCCGATCGTAAGGACCCCGGCACAGGCCCATCCCGCCAACGGCGAGCGGATCAAATCAGAAGCGGCCGCCGGCATCACATCCGAGAAGGGCAGCCGCAGGCGGCCACGTGCAGCAACCGACCACTCCGGCCCGCCCATGTCGGCCCTTCAGGTGCCAGTCTCATCACGCGTCGAGGGACCAGAGCGCGGAGGGCCCGGTATTTTGCCGCTGAACTGCATGCTCGCCCTGCACCTCGCCCACCACCGGGTCCCGAAGCCGCCGGACCCAGCATCCCTGGCTGCCGCAGACACAGCGGCGCAGCACCGAGGGCAGCGGAACGAACCTGCGGTGCAGGACCACCACAGGAGCAGCTCGTACCGGCGCCGGATCGACTCTTGACAAGGAGGTAACGATGTCGTTGTGCGCCGACTCGGCCGCAGCGCCGGTTCGCGCGCACGACATTCCTGTCCGTAGCCGCACCCACCCATGTCGCAGCACCTCGACCACACGGACCCGCCAAACGCTTCACGCGACCGGCTCCTCGGCCAACAGGCCAACGGTGAGCGGGGCGTTAAGACGTCACTTCGGAACATCCCCGCAGGCGCGGGGTCGACGACGGCCGTCACCGGCCCCGCCAACGCGAGACCGGAACATCCCCGCAGGCGCGGGGTCGACACTTTCTGAGCTGGGACTCTGGCGGCCAAGGGAGCCATTTTAGTTCGGTTCTTTTTCAGGGGAGGGTGGACATTCAAGACCTTCGATGTGCCCATTTCGCTTCCAGCAGCACCCCCGACACCTCATCTGCTCGTCCCAAGTCTTCCGGAGTCCGGTCCCCACCCGCAACCCGCGTGTCCCGTGCACGGTTCGCCCGGCCCGTGACGGCAGAACCAACGGTGCGACTGGGTTCTCGGCTCCCACCTGATCGACGGCGCCCTCCAGGCCCTCGGACTCATTTCGACTGATGTTCCGGGCCGCCGAAGTCCGGGCTCGTGAAGTCCGGAGGCGCGTAATCGGGACGGGGACCCTGAGGAGGGGCCCCCGGGCTGGTGAAGTCGGGCCGGGTGTACCCCAGGCTGGGGATGCGCCCGGCCCCCGGCGTCCGGGGGGACGGGTACGAGCTCGGTTCGGCCAGCGCGTCTCGGAGAAACGGTACGATTCCGCGCTCCAGCAGGGCGTTGCGCCACGCATCCCGGGCCAGTGACACCTCGTCGGGCACCGCCTCGGTCTCGTCCGCCGCCACCTCCGTCGGGCTGTTGCGGACGGCCGTGACCAGCAGTCCGATCACGGCGAAGAGCAGCGCGGCGGCTGTGAGGCCGCCCAACAGCCAGCCTGCCGTCACCATTGTTTCAGCGAAGGCCGGTTCGGGTTCGATCATCTTCAGGATGTAGCCCACGAGCAGGAGGATCAGCATGACTGTGCCGGCCAGGGCCGGCGCGAGGACGGCGAAGACGGCGAACGCCCCGGTTCCCGCGGCCTCGGTCGCGTCCGGCGTCGGTGATTGGCGTCCGACCGGGCGGGTGCGGGTGGCCGGCGGCGGTGCCGGTGGGCGTACGTGCAGGCCCAGCAGCGCTGCCAGCAGGCGGCGGCCGTAGGACATCCCGGCCCACCGCGGCGGAGCGACCGCGTCGCTGGTCCGGCGGGCGCCGGGCGCTCCGGCACCCAGGACGGCCGCGCCGAGCCGCCGTCCTACGGACGGGGCCGGGGCGGACGTCGAACGCGAGGACGAGTAAGCCGTGTCCGAGGGCGTGCGCGGGAACTTCGCCTCACGGCGTTCTCTGCGGGCCTTCACATAGTGGTCGTACTCGGCCGCTGCGGCCGCTGTGAGGAGTGCGGAGGCGTTGAGCGCCATGGTGCGCAGTTGCTCCTCGTTGAGCCGTTGTCCCAGGGAGGCCAGTTCCGGGCGCTCGTGGGCGGTGCGCAATGCCTCGTCGAGGATCCGCTCGTACTCCTGACGGTCCTCGCTGAGTAGGTGTGGCGCGTTGTTCACAGCCCCTCCTCCCCGATCGCCGGCCTCTGCCGCCACCGTGGCGCGCCTCGGCCGTCGAGGCCAGGGATCGTTCCGTCGGCGGGGTCTGCGGGGACGGGAGTGCCCCCGGGGCGCGCGGGATCCGGGAGCTGTGTCCCGCCCGCGGGAATATCGCCGGACGGGGAATCCGGCGTGCGGGCATCCGCGTGCGCGACGGCCGGCCTGGAGGGAGGCGTCGGTCTCGCCCGGAACGGGGGACCTTCCGCAGGGAGTGGCGGCCGGGACGGGTCGGCGGGGGGCGCGGCGGGCGAGGGCGAGGGCGGGGGCTCCGTTCGGGACGGGGCCGCGGCAGCTGCGGCACGGGGGGCTTCTGCGGTGCCCCGGGGTTCTGCGGTGCCGGGGCCGTCCGCACCGCCCCCGCCCACGACACCGATGGCCGGAGGCGCCCCGGGCTCCGCGACCGCCTCCGCCGCTCCTGCCGGCTGCCGGTCGCCCGTCAGCGCCTCGTTCACCGTCTGGATGCGACTGAGTTGGGTGAGCAGGATGGGCGCCGACATTCCGACGACGAGGGCGGCGTACTCGCCGCTGATCTGTCCCGTGGTGCCGAACAGCACGGCGGCCCCCGCGCCCAGCACGCTGTGCAGGGCAGCCGCGACGATGTCGACGGCGGGGTCGAAGTACGCCCCGAACCGCGGGGGCGCCCCTTGCACCACCCCTTCGGCGGTGGACTGCCGGTGGACGCGGCGGTCGGCCTGCCACGACACGAACCGGGTGTACAGGTCCAAGACCCCGCGCAGCAGACCACCCGCCGTCCCCAACAGGATCAGGGTCGGGATGTCCACGATCTCCCCCGGTCGACAGCGCCAAGGCCCGGCTTCGATTATCCGGCCATCTGACGAGCGTAGAGCCGCGCGCGAGCCACGGGGAAGGAACTGACCCGATTCAGCCAACTCGCTGTCCGGTCAGCCGTCGAAGTGAGCCTCAGGTCCCCCTCTAACCGGAGCGCAGCTGAGTACGCGTACGGATGGTGCCCGGCCGACCCCCGGGCCAGGATCGCCGCGTGACCAACTCCCCCGCGCCGACGACCGGCGACGCAGGCAACGCGCACAGCCGGCGCACGGCCGTCTTGCTCCTCGTCCTCACGGTCGTGCTCCTGCTGCCCCCAGTGCTCTTCTGGTGCCACAGCGCGCAGAGCGCCCTCGCGAACAAGAGCGGCTCCGACTGGCGGGGCAATCACTCGACGAAGCTGGGCCTGGAGCGCGCGGCCATGGTCATCGCCGGAGTGCCCGCCCTCGGGGCGCTGATCGGCGGCGTCATCGGAAGTGCGAAGGGCCGCCCCGGGACCTGGACGGCGGGCGGGGCGCTCTTCGGCACCTTGGCGCTGTGGGTCATCGCCGTCGTCGCCTTGTTCGTCTCCCTCAGCCGCATTGAGTTCGCCGCCTGAGACATCCGGGACAGGGCACCCGGCCGGCGGCGTAAGACGTCATTTCATTTGGTGAGGCGGCGATGGCAGATGAAGGCCGCGGCTATGCCGAAGAAGACGAGGAAGTATTCGGCCTTGAGCTCGTATCGGCGGTGCAGTCGGCAGCAGCCGGCGAGCCAGGACACGGTCCGTTCGACGACCCAGCGGTGACGGTTGAGACGCTTCGACGACTCGATGCCGCGGCGGGCAATACGGTGGCGGATCCCGCGTTCGCGAAGCCACCAGCGGCCGATTCACCGCTGACGCGGCGATCTGGGCAGAGCGGCACAACGCCGAAGGCACGGTGCCCTACATCGCCCTGTGGCCCAACAGCCGGCTCGAAACGCCGCACACGGCCTCCGGCAACGGTTCGCGCTGTCCCCGCCGTGGGCTCCGCGCCGGTGCGGGCGGGACCCGGCCCGCACCGGCGGCCTCACACAGCAGCAGACCGGCCTCTTGTCGGAAGCCGCCACCCGGGCACGACACCAGTCCAGCGCGCGGCGCTGCTGCTCCTCGCGGGTGATCTGCTGCGCGAGGACGTCGCGGTATGTACGGGTCGACAGCGGCGAGGACCAGGCGCTGGAGTTCGTGCGGCTCCAGCGCCTCCACTGGTTTTGTCGCTGCGGCCGAAGTACTTGTTGTCGACCATGTGCGGGCGACGGGGCTGGCGGGGATGTGCACGATCACGTAGCCGGTTCCGTTGCCGGCCTCGGACTTGAGTACGTCGGTAATGACGGGCAGCGGTGGGTCAGGGATCGTCCGGGCGACGGGTTCGATCTTCTCCGGCAGTCCGTTCAATGGCTGCGGAGCGGGCTCGAAGGTCTGGGTCTCCTTGTTTTCCTGTACTCCGATGATCAGGGTGCCGCCGTCGACGGCGAAGGACGCCAGGTCGCGTGCCAGCTCACGGTTGTCGCCCTTGCTGCTCGGCGCCTTCTCCAGGTCCAGGTGGTGGTTTTCCTCGAACAGGCCGCTGTTGATGGCGGCCTGCAGGTCCGCTTCGGTCTTCGGTACCCATCGGGGGTTGTCGGACGAGAGGTAGATCGACGTCATTGTGCGGTCCCGCTTCCCGTAGTCATCGGCCCGCAGGGGCATGACCGAAGTATGACTTTCAGCCACTGGCCGATGTGCGGCATTTTGCAGGCTCGTCCGTTCTGGTGTCCTGGGCGGCTGTTCCAGAATCCGGAACCGCGACCCGGGCCGGCTCCGCAGGACTCCCGGGCAACCGGCCACCTGCGGGTCTGGTGGGAGGGGTTTCAGCCGTAGGGGCTCCAGCCGGCGAAGCGTGGTGCAATCAGTTGGCGTGCCGCGTGCTCGTCCAGGCCGAGCGCGGTCGCAGCCTGTTCAGCGCTCAGGTCGGCGCGGGTTCCGCGGGCAGCCCAGTAGCCGATCCGCGCGGCGGTCACCTCCATCCGCCGGGCCGCCCTTACCCCCGCGACCGGGGACGTCTTCGTTAGCTCTCGATCTCTTCCTCCAGCCGCTCCAGCAGACAAGTAACCGTCTCCGGCAGGGGAACGGTTGTCTCTTCAACGTGGACGGTGTGACCGTCCCAGTCCCGCACGCAGGCGTCCGCCTGCTCGTCACCAGCCTCCGCCAGGTCTTGGTCCCCGATCAGCGTCCCGTCCAGGCGGTGTTCCGGGCCGGTCCAGCCGCAGGATCAGACCGCGCGCAGCACGGCCGCCCGCGGGATGCGCGGGCTATGGCCGTCGTAGACGGGCCAGTGCGACACCGATTGCCCGCCCGGACCTGGGCCCGAATCGAAGAACACCGGGCCCGGGACGCTGCCGTCGGCCAGGAGCACGCCGACCGTGCCCTCGTGGGACGTGCCGAACTCGTCCGTCGTCCATGTCTCCCGCTCGCTCACAGCACCCCTCCAGCAGCCCGCCCCGCGTACGCCGGCGCCCCGGCAGGGACCGTCGGAGAACGACGATGCCTCAGCTGGTATCGCGGGCGAGGACGAACCCACGAAGAGGTGACGCGAAGCTCGGTGTTCTGGGTGCGCTCGCATGGGGCAGCCGGAGGGAGGGGAACGTCCACGCCAGGGTGGCGCACGAGAGCCTGCCGCGGCGCGGTGGTGGTTGAAGTGGTGTTGGCGGGCAGGGAGTGCTGTTCGGGGCGGGATGTGTTAGTGGCGGCACCCCGCGATACGGACGTCGCCGTGTGCGGGTTGGGTGCGGCCCGCTGGGGAGCGGTGGGGCGAGGTTGCGGAGCCCGGATCTCCGCTTGATCGATTCTGATCAGGCTTGGATCGATCTGATGTTCGCTCATCGCTTTATCTGCGAAATGCGCCGGAGCTGCGGGTTTCTTGCAACGGCCGGGCAGAAGTGCGGGCATGGCGGGGTTAGGGTCGGCGTTGCACGGGCGCGGCGCCGGTGCGGGTCGTCGACGTCGCAGGAAGGTGGTAGAGCGGGTGTAGCGGTGGCGCTGCCAGAACGGGTACGTCCCGCCGATGGTGCCGCGGGCTCCTTCCCAGACGCGGTGCCCGGCGTAGCGCTCGTAGTCCCAGACCTCGTTCGCGAGGCTGGCCTGGGACATGGTGCCGTTGTCGAGTTCGAAGAGGCGGACCTCGCTGGTCTTCGTGGGCACGGCGAGGACGGCGTCGGTGTTGAAGGACAGGCCGGTCTGCTTGATGGCGTGGTTGACCTCCACCTGCCAGTCGGTCAGGTACTCCCGGCGGCCGCGCAAGACGGTGTCGGTGTAGGCGAGGATCGTGTCGGTCACCGCGAGACCATGCGGGCCGAACCCGGCGCGTACGGCCTTCGCTCCGGTGCCGGCCTTCGGGCGTGCCGGTAGTTCGTTGCCGTCGGCCAGAGCCTTCTGTCCTGCCGGGGTGAGGTTCCAGATCTGGTGCTTGCCGTCCTTGCCGTTCGTCTCCGCCAGCCCGAGCTTCTCCAGTTCCACCATGGCCCTGCGCACGTACGACCGGCCGTCCGACTCCTTCTCCGTGATCACCTGAGCCATCTGCTGAACCGTGGCTATCCGTACGCACCCCAGCATCCGCAGCGCATGGGCCCGTACCTTCCCTGCCGTCGGAGTGGACATCTTCCCCTTCGCTGCTGTCTCAGGGTTAGGGAGAGAGGTGTCAGCGTGCCGGGCAGCCCCCTGACGGGCGGTATGAGCTGCGGTGATGGGCACGACGTTGAAATCGTTCACGGCACTGGACGCGGCATCGGCTTCCGGGCCGGCTGCTGGGCTCTCAGCACCCCTTGACCAGGTCGGGTGCGGCTCCGGCTCGGGCTGCCGGGCGCTGCTGGCGTACGTCATCGTTCAGGCTCCTCACGCGGGTGGCGCGGGACTCCGGGCAGAGTTCCGCATTCACCTGCTACAGGTGCCGCCGAAGCCGACCGTGTGACGCCCGTTATCGAGCCGTGATCATTTGGTGGGTGCGGTGCAGAGCTCGGTAATGATCGTGAACGAGGTCGTGACCATCGGCACGGCCATGGCCGGCGGCATCGCCGCGTGCGTGGTCTTGCCGTGAGCCATGCCGTTGCGGATCTGGCGGCCGTAGTCGAGGTATTCCGCCTGCCGGGCGGTCAGGACGTCGGTCTCGGCACCCTGCTTGATGAGCTGGTGCAGCGGCTTCTTGCCCGCGCCCGGGATGCGGTCGCGCAGCACGATCTCCACCGCGATCAGGGAGTGCATGACCGCCACGGTGGAGAATTCGTAGCAGTAGTAGGACTGGCGCAGCAGCTCCCTGGCCGTGCGCAGGACGGTCGCGGCGGCCTCGGGGACGCCGTCGGGCACGACCAGGTCCTTCACGAGGTCGTGCATGTCGGCGTACTGGCCGACGAAGTAGTGGGCGCGTTCGTCGGGCACGGGGAACGGGAGGCGCTGCGTGGTCATCCCCGGAGTCTCCCAGTGGTGTACCAGGTCCGGCAGCGGCTTTTCCTCCGCCGTCGCTCAGGGTGCTGGGAAGGAGATGTCTCCCCTCCCGGGGTGGGTGGTTTGTCGCACCTGGCGGACCCGGTCAAGGAGAAAAGCGCGGCCGTTGGAACCCGGACCAGGGGGGTGGGTGGTCACCGTCGGTGCGCGGACTCTGTCCACAGGGCGGCTCCCCGAGGCTCTGAACAAGGCCGTCGCGATCCGCGCGGAGGTCCGTACCTAAGGAGCCGCCATGCACTACACCACCACCCTGCCGCTCGCCCCGATGACTCCGCACACCGCGATCAGCGCCTTCGGATACCTCCGGGCCATCGAGGCCGATGACACCGAGGACGCCCGGGAGTTCGCCGGCACCGAGCCGCGGATGGCCGAACTGCTCGTCGACGCCGTCGAGCGAATCGTCGTCCCCGTCACCGCCCTCCCCGGCCCCGAGGCCGGCGAACCGACCACGGAGATGTTCGCCCTGGAAGCCCTCGGACGGGTCCTGGTGACCTCCCTGCGGAAGTGGGCGCAGACCGGTCCGGACTCGGCGGAAGGCACCGCCCGCTCCGTCGCCGAGTTCGTCCCGCGGTTCCTCACCGACGACCACGAGGATCTCGCCGAGGTCCTGCGCCAGCTGGAGGTGGTGGGAGTGGGCCAGGCTCTCGCTGCCCATCCCGCACCCACCGATGCCCACCCGGTGCGCCTCTCCATCGTGTAGTTCGCGTCGGGGACGGTGGTGGTGCGCACCGCACCCATCGGGTGGGCTCACCACCGCACCGCACCGGGCGTTATCACACACACCCTTGACCACGCCCTGGTCAGGGGCCGGAAGGGGCTGTGCCAAGGGGAAACGCGCGGAGTGGCCAACCTGGTCAAGGGGGGGTGCGCTCTCGGCTGCGCAACCTGGTCAAGGGGCGCAGTCGGAGAGGGAGTCCGGGACGAGCTCCTCGCGGAAGATCCGCCGGTTCTCCTCCTCGGGCAGTTGTCCCTCGGTGGTGGGTGCGGAGCTCACCGGCCGCCGCCGGACATCTCGTCGAGGACCTGCCGGCACAGGGTGTGGGCCTGTGCGACGGCGTCGCCGTCGTCGGGCCGCAGCTGCGTCTGGAGCCGGTTGAGTTCGCGTCGACGCGTGGTCAGTCGGCTCGCGGTGGCCTCGTCGGCGTCGACCAAGGCCGCCGAGAGCTTTGCGACGGTCAGCTGGATGTCGCCGAGGACGGCCTCGTAGGCCGCGTCGCCGTACAGGCCGCCGGGCACCGGTGGGACCTGGGGGAGGACGGGTTCGTAGGGCTGCTTGTTGTCGGTCATGAAGGATCCGTTCGTCATGAGGAGGTCGTGCCGAGGTGGGCGGTGTCGCCCCAGTTCAGGAGACGCAGGTTCTTGCCGTCGCCTCGCCAGGAGGAGACGGAGGCGTTCGGGACGGGGGGCAGGTGCTCGGGGGAGGCCGCGCCGATGCCGTCGAGCACGAACCGCACGGCGATCACGACCGCGTCGTGGGCGACCACGAGGACGCGCCGTCCGGGAGCGGCCCGGTCCAGCTCGGCCACGAGGTCCCGCACCCGCAGTGCCACGTCCGCCAAGGCCTCCCCGCCCGGGGGCCGGTAGAACCACTCGCCCAGCAGGGAGCGCCGAGCGGCTTCCTCGGGGCGCGAGCGCCCAGCGCGGCTGGCGGGTGCAGTTCGAAGACGCCCATCTCCCGGTCCCGGAGCCGCTCGTCGACCAGCACGGGCAACGGCGCAAGACCGGCGGCGGCCGCATGTTCGGCCATGGCCTGCCAGGTCTGCCGGGCTCGTACGTAGGGGGAGCAGAGGACCAGATCCGGGCCGTCGCCGTGCTCGGTCAACCACGAGCCCAGCGCTCGCGCTTGTTCGCGGCCCATCTCCGACAGCGGCACGTCGACATCACGGCCGGCCACCGGCAGCGCCGTCGATCCGGTCCGCTCCACCTCCGCGAACGCGACGTTGGCTGGGCTCTGCCCATGCCGGACCGCCCACAGCGCGGCGAGAGAGTTCGGTGTCGCCAACCCGCCACCAAGCGACACGACACCGGGGGCCCGCTCGGGCGCGGGCCTGGGGAACGGGAGCAAGGGTAAGACCATGAGGTTCCCTTCCAGGTATGGGGTGTGCGGCCAGACTCAGGGCGGCCTCGTTCGAGCCGATGATCAATGCCTCGACCTCGGCGGCGCAAGAGGAGCGGGTCATCCGGCGCGCGGCACCGGATGCCGCCGACTTACGGCTGCTGCGCGACCTGGAAGGATCTGTCTGGCCAGACCGTCGGTGGACGCGGGGCCGTCTCGCGGCGCTTCACATGCCGCCCGACCTGGCAGCGTTGGAGCCGCCCGCCACTGCTGGCCCTCCCGCACGTCGTCCGCCCCGACACCGCTTTCCACATCGATCTGCCGAAAGCTGCCCGCGCGTGGGCCTCCCCCGCGAGTGGACTCACCGCTACGGCGTGCGCCGTGCCCCTATCGGCGCGCCGGGAAGACGACGGGGTCGGGATGTGGGTGAGGAGGTCGGCGCCGTAGGTCCAGCGGACGGTGGCGTGCAGGCGGGGCTGCGGTACGACATCCGAGATGTGCGCGACGTCGGAGATATCCTCGTGTGGTTGGCGAGCGGTGCTGATCCGGTCGTCGATGGTGGCTTCGAGCGGAGCCAGTGGTCGGTGCCCGCGCGGTGCTGATGCTGTGGCCGTTCCCGCCGGCCAGCGATCCCTTCGCGGTCTGTGTCAGGGCGAAATCGGCTTGCGAATGGCTTCGCGTATCTTGCGCGTCTCGGCCGCGGCCGCATCGAGCGAATCTGCCGCCGGCGTGAAGCCGATGGCGACGGTGGTGCTGTCGTCGCCCCATCCGCAGACGGTTCTGTCGTTGGCCGTGGTGCAGCGGAAGGCAACGTCCGATCCGGGAACGCGAATCGTTTTGGGCGGTTCGACGACGTTCTCGCTGCCCGTGATGGTCATGGCGTCGATCAGTCGGTTTCGCTTGTCCCCCGGATTTTTGAACCGACCGGACGAGCCGTACACCTCCACCTTTTCAAACGCCGGGTCCTGACCGGTGCCGTCGTACGTGGCGGAGTGGTGCAGCACGTCTTTCTGGTACCACGTGTTCGGCTGCGGGTCCGTGAAGTTCGTTCCTTCGGCATTGCGCCGGTACGCGCCATCCGCCATCGTTTCGGGCGGGGCCAGCTCGTGCGTGGCCTTGGGGAAGGCCACGTCCGAGTAGCCATAGGCGCCGTAGCCTCCGCCAACGAGCAGTACCAGACCTGCGGCCACTCCGAGGAGGCGTCGACGGGTCCGCCTCCCGCGCGGGGGAACCACCTTCGTCGGCTGCTGGGGAAGGGCGGGAGCAGGCTCACTACGCGGGGACGCAGAGACGGTGGCGGCGCCGGCGATCTGCCCGACGGCCGGCGCATCGGGGGACCCGGAAACCGCTGTCGGCGGCCGTGGCACTGCCCGGGCGGGCAAGGTCGGCGGGTGCGCGGCCGTGCCCACCGCCCCCTGCGAGGGGACGCTTGGGGCGAGCTGGTCCAACACCCGCTCGGGCGTCGGCCTGTCCGTAGGATCCTTCGCCAGGCAGGCCGCGACCACAGGACGTACGCCCTCGGGCACCGCCGACAGGTCCGGCGACTCGTGCACGGCCCTGTACATCAGTCCCATGGGGGTGCCCTCCCCGAACGCGTGCCCACCGGCCGCAGTGACCAGCACCGCGCCCAGCGCGAACACATCGGCGGGCCGGCCGACCTCGAACCCCTGGGCCTGTTCGGGAGCCAGGAAGCCGGGAGTGCCGAACGTCGCTCCGGTCGATGTCAGCCGGGTCGACTCCACGGCCCGGGCTATACCGAAGTCGAGCACCCGCGGGCCGTCGGCGGCCATGATGATGTTGCCCGGCTTCAGGTCACGGTGGACCAGACCGCAGGCATGAATGGCCTGCAGGGCCTCCGCCAATGCCGCGCCGAGTGCGCGCAGCCGGGCTTCATCCATGGGGCCCTGCTCGGCGATCAGACGCGAGAGCGTCGGCCCCGCGACGTAGGCGGTCGCCAGCCAGGGAGCCACCGCGTCGGGGTCGGCGTCCACCACCTGCGCGGTGTGGAACCCGCCGACTCGGCGGGCGGCTTCGACCTCCGCGCGGAAACGCGCACGGAAGTGCGGATCCGCGGCCAACTCGGGACGAGCCACCTTGACGGCCACGGTACGCCCGCCCCGGGACCGGGCCAGGTACACCGTCCCCATACCTCCCGCCCCGAGCTCCCGCTCCACGGTGTATCCGCCGATGTACTGCGGAAGGTCCACGCCGACCACTCCCCAACCCACTGATCAAGCACCCCCGTTGGACTGTCCCGGGCAAGTATGTCCGCCCCTGCCAGCAGGCACCACGCCCGGCCCCACTGCCCCGGAGCCCCGGCGCTGACGCGACATCCCGTTGACGCGTACCGACGCCGCGCGCTGGTCGCATCGCGACTCGGTGCACCAGGACCACACACCCGTGTGCCGCGCCCCGCTCGGGCCCTTCGTCGTGGCGCAGCCGCCGGGGCGGAAGACGCTGGGGACTCGAGCCCTGCGCCTGCATCGCGCAGATCCCCCTGGGCGGACCGGATCGGCTTGGAGGAGGTGACCGGATGCAGCTGCGACTGCCAACCCTGAATTCGGCCATGATCAAGATGGGAATGAGACCCGAACGCAGGTGGTCCGCACGGGTCGTCGATCACAGCCGCGACTGTGCCTGCTCGACTACGGAGTGGCTCGCCGAGCTGTCGCCCCGACGGGGCCACCGGCGCGGCGTCCGAGGAACCGGTAGTGCGGTGGGTAGCGGGGAGCTGGCACAGCCGCCGGCGGGTGATCCGGCCGAGCCTGGACGCCTTCCGCGGGCACACCTATCCGAACTACGACCTCGACTTCGGCCTGGTGGCCAAGGACCCGCTGCTGGACAGGTTCCACGCCACGGTCGAAGCCTCCGACGCGCCCCCGGCGGCCCGGCGCACCGCGCTGTTCGACGTCGCCTGCGCCTCCGGTCTTTAACGTCGCTGGGCACAGCTGCTGGGCAGTGCAGCCTCCAACCGGATCGGACAACGGCATGGGACGACGGCGCGGCCCGGCACCCGTGTCCGGGGTGCCGGGCCGCGCCAGAATGAAGAGTGGTGTCAGGCGGGGCGGCCGCCGAAGGGGGCGCCGGTGCCGTAGTAGGTGCCCAGTTCCTCGCGGTAGCCGGCGTCACCGATGTGCTTGTCGCGGTGGAACTCAGGGGCGTCCTTGATCTGCTCCTTCGTCCGGTCGACAAAGACCTTCTCCTCCGCCGCGTCGATCCGCACCACGGTGCTCGCCGGGAGGAGAACCTCCTTGCCGAAGATCCACACCCCGGTGTCCACGACCAGGTAGGCGTCACCGACCTCGTCGGAGTGCTTGTCGACCTTGCCGATGCTTCCGTCGGTCGCCTCGACCTTGAACCCGGTCAGGTCGGTACCGGCCAGATGGCCCGCAGTCTGCTGGTAGCTCCACATAGCGCCTCGTTTTGCTGGTTGAAGACCTTGGACCGCCTTGAGCGGGCCGAGGCGGTCGACCCGCTCGTCAGGGTTCTGCAGCGAGGCATCCGATCCT